>NZ_QSPN01000001.1:180381-410273 GCF_003436455.1 Collinsella sp. TM05-37
GGCCGAGAAGACGTTTCCCGACGAGAGAACCTGTAACTATCAGGGAAGCTTCGCGCACCTTCAGTGCAAGCAGCCATGCTGTGACGAGCTCTTCGACGCGAGCCCCTACGTCGAGCGCATGCTCGCGGGCATGGCGGGGTTCGAGGTCCTCAGCGAGGATGTCCCCCGATGCCCGCACTGCGGCTGGCAGCTTGTGCCGTGGGTGCGCGACGACACGTTTCTGCAGGGTGCGGCCTGGCGCGAGAGCCTCGGACGATACGAGCGCTTCGTGCGCGAGCGCAGCGATCGCCGCGTGCTGTTGCTGGAGCTCGGCGTGGGCGAGATGACCCCCGGCATCATCACGCTCCCGTTCTGGAGCATGACCGCGAAGCTGCCGGATGCGCACCTGTTGAGCGTCAACATCTCGAACGGCTCGGCTCCGCTGCAGCTCGGAAGCAAGGCAGAGGCGATTCAGGCAGATTTGGGCGCGCTGCTCTCGGCGGCGCGGACGGGCGACGGTGCTTAAGCCTCCTTGTTGGTCGCTTTAAGGTATGCATCGTCGCCCACGGGCTCCAGCCACTCGTTGGAGGTCTCCTCGCCCGGAACCTCCAACGCGAGATGCGAGAACCAGCTGTCGGGCGCGGCGCCGTGCCAGTGCTTCACCCCCGGGGCGATGTTGACCACGTCGCCGGGGCGCAGCTCCTGTGCCGGCTTTCCCCACTCCTGGTAAAACCCTCGACCAGCCACGCAGACGAGGATCTGCCCACCGCCGCTTTTGGCGTGATGGACGTGCCAGTTGTTGCGGCAGCCGGGCTCGAACGTCACGTTGTGGACACCGACCTGCTCGGTGGAAAGGGGCGCGAGGTAGCTTTGCCCGATAAAGTACTTCGCGAAGGCGTCGTTGGGGGCACCGATGGGGAAAACCATCTCGTTTTGGTGCTGAGCCCTTGCGTCGGCGGCATCGTCGGCCGCCCAGACCTCCTTCGCCATGCGGAAGGCAGCCCACGCCTTGGGCCAACCCGCATAAAACGCCGCGTGCGTAAGGATTTCCGCTATCTCCGTCCTGGTCACTCCATTGTTCTTTGCGGACATCAGGTGATATTTGAACGAAGAGTCCGTCAGCCCCTGCGACATCAGGGCAACCACCGTCACCACGCTGCGGTCGCGCAGGGAGAGCTCACTCTCTCGGCTCCACACCTCGCCGAACAGCACGTCGTCGTTGAGCTGTGCGAATTTGGGAGCGAACTCCCCCAGGGCGTCTCTGCCTGCCGTCTGTTTAACTGCCATGATCGATTTCCTCCTGTCGATAGTTTTGGCACAAATCTGTTTCCGCGCGGCCAAACAGCCCGGCTAGATTCCCATGCCCATTCGCCGCGCCTGCTCCAGAGCGGGATGCCCGGCGATTTCGCCCACGCCGTTCACGCCGCCGGCGAAAACCGTTCCAGCGAGCGTGCAGCGGGAGAAACAGTCAACCCATCCCTGCATCGCCTTTTTCGCCCCGTCGAAGGTCGAGCGCCCGTTCTCCGCCGCCGTCGCCAACAGATATGCCTCGGTGAATGCATAATCGGAGCCAAAAAGCGGGTTAGCGCGGTCCAGCATGGTTTTGAGCTGGCCGCAGACGCTGTAGTAGTAGACGGGCGTTGCAAACACCAGCACATCCGCATCGTGCATTTTGGCGGCAATTTCCACGGCATCGTCTTGGATGACGCAACGCCCCAACTTTAAGCAGGCAAGGCAGCCCCTGCAGAAGCCCATTTGCTTCTCGCGCAGACGCACGGTCTCAACGCTGTGACCTGCCTCCCGCGCGCCGTTGGCGAAAGCCTCCGCCAGCGTCTCGGAATTGCCATTCTTTCGTGGACTTGAAGAAACTATCAAAACCGTTTTGCCCATTACGGAATACCCCTTGCGCTCCCGATTTACATTGACGAGAATGAAGGTAATACCTAAACCTGACTTTAGGTCAAGGAATGAATTCGACATTGTTTCGGAGGAGCCATGTACACAATCGGACAGGTGGCGGAAATGTTCGGTTTGCCCGCTTCAACGCTGCGATATTACGACAAGCAGGGATTGTTCCCGGGGCTGGAGCGGGCATCCGGCATTCGCCGATTCAGCGATACGGAACTCGAAGCGCTTCGGGTCATCGAATGCCTAAAGAAGGCTGGAATGGAGATCAAGGACATCCGGCTGTTCATGGAATGGTGCGCAGAGGGTCCCTCAACATACCCCAAACGCAAGGCCATGTTCGAGGAGCGCAAGGCCCACATGGAGTCGGAGATCGTGAACATGAACCGCGCGCTCGACATGCTGAAGTTCAAATGCTGGTACTACGAGCAGGCAATCCAAGATGGCAACGAGGATAGAGTGAAGGCGCTGATTCCCGATAATTTGCCAGAAGAAATCAAAAATACCTACGATAACGCCCACACTCAATAATGCCGCCCGATGCTCAAGGGGCTTTGGCAAGGAGTCGTTTTAGGCAGATATGCAAAAAGATAGCCTCCGAACCAGAGGGTCCGGAGGCTTTTATTCCCGTTATTTCGCTGGTGGCTTTACTCTATGGCGGCGCCGAAACAGCATCAGGCGGTACTCGACGGTATCAAAACGCGAGTTCAAAAGCCAGTTCCCGCTATTCCCGCTCAGTGACTAATCCAGGCCGAGTGTTGTCGATGCGTGTCGCGTCGTACCGCCTAAGGGCCAATTCGTGCGCAATTTGGGCGAATCAGGCCCTTAATTCGCGATTTTGTGAATGACTCAATTGATTCGCAAAACCGCAGGTCGCCTTTTTAATCACTCCCTAGTTTCCGCCGGGGTTCGTAGCGGGTGGCGTGAAAAGGGGTGATTCAAAGGGTCGGAGAGATGTCTATAGCGCAATCTTCTGGTATTGGCGCAGTGAGGGACTTCTCACCTCCATCAGTCCAAATCGTCAAGCTCCGAAAGACGTCGAGCTAGAGAAAAGGACCTATTTCCCGTCATGGATTGGGTTTACCTGCATGACTAGAGCCCTGGTGTAATTGGCTGGATCACCGTTCCGGGAACCGGTATCGACCTACCTGTCCGCCAAGCTCCTTCTTCAGCTCCAGCTTAGTATCTGACTCACACCGTTATAAGCAAAACCGAAGAGATGCGTCTTGGCCAAGAAATAAGGTTAGCCTTATCTTACTGCATGATTCGTGTGTTATAGTTAGATTGCTCTAACTGTTTGGGGGGCGATAGCCATGCACGAACGCAAGGGCTTCTGGGACAAGAATGCCGGTCGGTACGACCGTTTCATGCGAAAGGACCGGGCGGCGTATGAGAAGATGTATGAGCTGATCAGGCCGGTGGTGAAAGCAAAAACCGTACTGGAGGTTGCCACCGGCACGGGGCTTATCGCAAAGAGCATCGTGGATGCGGCGGTGCACATCGAGGCTACGGACGCTTCTGCACAGATGATCCTTGAAGCAAAGCGGGACAATCAATCCGCAAAGCTGCACTTTTCCGTACAAGATATGTTCCGCCTGCCCTATGCACAGAAGTCCTTCGAAGTGGTGATCGCGTCCAACGCGCTTCACATAGTGCCGCATCCGGAAAAGGCACTGCAAGAAATCAGGCGGGTACTGAAGGACGACGGCGTGCTCATCGCGCCAACCTTCACCCACGCGGGGAACTCGGTTTCCGGCAAGGCAAAAGCCTTTTTCATGAGTATGGCGGGATTCCCCCTCCACAGCAGGTGGACAAGCGAGGAATACCTGCGTTTCCTGCGTCAAAACGGCTGGGCGGTGCAGAAAAGCGCGGTGCTGAAGGCCTCGTTCCCATTGACCTATGCGGAATGCACGAAATCGGAGGGGCCAGATGTCGTTCTTTGAAAACACCCGCAAGCCCGTGGGCCTCGGCGGAAAACTTATGGTTGCCATGATGAATCTGGGCCACAGCCCTGTGGCGCGGTGGGGACTTCGATTTCTACGACTTGCGCCAAATGCCAAGGTGCTGGATTGCGGCTGCGGCGGCGGGGCGAACATAAAACGGCTGCTGAAAAAATGCCCGCATGGCGTCGTCAAGGGCGTCGACTATTCGCCCGTCAGCGTGGAGAAGACTAGAAAGCTCAACCGAATTGCAATTCAGGAGGGGCGTTGCGCCGCTCTGCAAGGCAGTGTGGCGGATATGGTGTTTGAGGATAGCTACTTCGATGCCGCCACGGCCTTTGAGACCGTCTATTTTTGGCCTGATTTGCCCCGATGCTTCCGTGAGGTCTGGCGGACGCTGAAGCCAGGCGGGACAATTCTTATCTGCAACGAGAGCAATGGCGATACGGACAAGGACGAGAGGTGGACGCAGATCATCGGCGGCATGACCATCTACAAGGACATTGAATTAAAGGCATGTCTGGAGCAGGCGGGTTTTCACGAGGTGCAGATACACAAAAAGAAAAAGTGGCTCTGCGTCACGGCGCGGAAGTAGGGGTATCAAGCACGGGCATTTTTGCATCCATCCTGCACATGGCGATAGGCATGACGGTCATAGCGGCTATGCTGGCGGCAATTATGACAGTTTTTATTCACTGAGGAAGAAACCTATGAAATGTAAAATTGAGAAAAACACCGTGCAGGAGACGCTGATCCTCCCGCTGTATTCCCGGAAGCTGTGTACGGAGTTGTACCCGAACCTTTACAGGGATGAAACAGCGGTTCGTCTGCTCGACCAGATCGACTACGACTTTTCAGAGGCAGAGAAAAACTCCCGCAGCCTGATACAGCGCTTTGGTGCGCTGGAGGTGGCCACACGGCAGAGTGATCTTGCTTTCGAGGTGCGGGATTACCTGAAAGGCCACCCCAATGCGGCGGTGGTCAATCTGGGCTGCGGGCTGGACAACACCGGCAGAACCTGCGACAACGGTAGATGCAAGATCTACAATCTGGACTTCCCGGATGTGATTGCCTTGCGGCAGCAGCTACTGCCCGCCGGGGATCGAGAACAAAATATCCCCTGCGACCTGAAAGACACCGCATGGTTTAGCAAAATCGATGCCTCCCGCGGGGCGGTGTTCTTTGCCTCCGGGGTGTTCTATTACTTTCTGACCCAGCAGGTCCGGGAACTGGTGCGGGGGATGGCGGACGCTTTCCCCGGCAGTGTGCTGGTCTTTGATGCTGCCAATCGGACGGCGGTAAAGATGATCGCAAAAACATGGCTTAAGACTGCAAAAATCAAGGATGTGGGGGCATATTTTGCGGTTTCGGATGCCGCCAAGGAAATCGGCACGTGGGACAGCCGTCTGCAGGTCACAAGTCGCGGCTATATGCTGGGCTACAACGATTTGAGAGACTCTTCTGTCAGCTGCTTTTTCCGGTTTCTCGCAAGGGTCGGTGACAACGGGATGAAAATGCAAATCGTGAAAATAAGATTTTGAGAGGCGAAAACGAAGCGCATTCACTTTGACGTCGAAGAAGACGGCTTTTACGGCGCATATTGGGCGTGCAAGGACACGCATACAGCAGCGGGCACGGATTCAATTGAAACCGTGCCCGCTATCTGATACTATATTATTTTATCGAACGTATGTTCTATTCCCACTCGATGGTCGCGGGCGGCTTGGACGTAATGTCGTAGCATACGCGGTTGGCGCCAGGGACCTCGGCAACGATGCGGCCGGAGATGCGGGCCAGGACGTCGTAGGGCAGCTTGGCCCAGTCGGCGGTCATGGCGTCGCTGGACTCCACGGCGCGCAAGATGATCGGGCGCTGATAGGTGCGCTCGTCGCCCATAACGCCAACGGACTTGATGTCGGGCAGGACCGCAAAATACTGCCAGCAGCTGTGCTCGGAGTTGCGCTCGCCGGTCTGCTCAAACAGACGCTGGTTATAGGCGT
Source organism: Collinsella sp. TM05-37 (assembly GCF_003436455.1). Taxonomy (NCBI): domain Bacteria; kingdom Bacillati; phylum Actinomycetota; class Coriobacteriia; order Coriobacteriales; family Coriobacteriaceae; genus Collinsella; species Collinsella sp. TM05-37. Next base: position 186,206 of record NZ_QSPN01000001.1, read on the forward strand.
CGAGCTCCTCGCGCACGATGGCGTCGGCATTCTTGAGGATCTCGAGCTTCTCCTTGTCGACCGCACCGATGATGCGGATGGCCAGGCCCGGGCCCGGGAAGGGCTGACGGAACACGATGTGACCCGGCAGGCCCAGCGCCAGGCCAAGCGCGCGGACCTCGTCCTTAAAGAAGTGATCGAGCGGCTCAATGAGGTCGAAGTGCACGCCCTCGGGGAACGGAATCAGGTTGTGGTGGCTCTTGATGGTGGCCGTCTTGCCGCCCGTCTTGCGAGCGCCGGACTCGATGATGTCGGGGTAGATGGTGCCCTGAGCCAGGTACTTGACCGGCTTGCCATCGGTCTCGAGCTGCTGCGCCACGGCGAAGAACTCTTTCCAGAACTGCGTACCGATGATGCGGCGCTTCTCCTCGGGCTCGGTCACGCCGGCCAGAAGCTCGGCATAACGGTCCTCGGCGTGGACGTGGATAAAGTCGACGTCGAACTGCTTGGTGAAGACCTCCTCCACCTGCTCGGGCTCGCCCTTACGCAGCAGGCCGTGGTTGATGAACACGCAGGTCATCTGCTTGCCCACGGCGCGAGCGCCCAGCGCAGCCACGACGGAGGAGTCGACGCCGCCGGACAGGGCCAGAATCACGCGGTCGTCGCCGACCTTCTCGCGGAACTCGGCCGTCATGGTCTCGACCAGGTTGTCCATGCTCCAGTTGGGCTCCAGGCCGCAGATCTCAAACAGGAAGTTGCTCAGCAGCTGCTGACCGTACTCGGAGTGCTTGACCTCGGGGTGGAACTGAGTGGTGAAAATCTTGCGCTCGACGCACTCCATGGCGGCAACCGGGCACACGTCGGTGCTGGCGGTAACGGTAAAGCCCTCGGGCACCTCGGACACGGCGTCGCGGTGGCTCATCCACACGGTCTGCTCCATGGGCGTGGAGTTAAAGAGCTTGGCGCCGGCCGTGCGCGTGATGGTGGCGCGGCCGTACTCGCCCACCTCGGAGTGGCCGACCTTGCCGCCGAGCGTCACGGCCGTGATCTGATGGCCGTAGCAAAAGCCCAGGACGGGAAGGCCCAGGTCAAAGATGGCAGGATCGATGGATGGAGCGTCCTCAGCATACACGGAGGCCGGGCCGCCAGAAAGGATGAGCGCAGAGGCGTTCATCTCGCGAATCTCGTCGGCTGAGATGTCGCAGGGAACGATCTCGGAATACACGTTGAGGTCGCGGACGCGACGGGCAATGAGCTGACCGTACTGCGCACCAAAGTCGAGTACGAGGACCTTTGCGGAAGCCTTTTGATCCATGGTTTCCCCCTCTTGTTGGCGGGGAGCCGGTGCCCACCCGCGTGAATGAACGAAAATAACTTCCATAGTGTACACGTTATATGGGGTTTCTCGTCCCTCGCGGCCATCAGCGCACGGCAAACGCACGACCTGGGCCCTTATTTGACGGCAATTGAAGTGTTACCAAACATTACAGATGATGTAATACGTTTGAACATCGGACGCCCTGTGCCACAATACTGCCGAACGACTCCGCCTCTGCGGCGGCAAATACGATAGGAATACCAGCATGAAGCGCATCCTTCTCATCGCCACGGGCGGCACCATCGCATCGACCGAGGACGGCAACGGCCTCTCCCCCGCCCTGACCGGTGAGGAGCTCGCCCAGAGCGTCCCCGAGATCTCAGGCCTCTGCGAGCTCGACGTGGTGCAGCCCATGAACATCGACAGCACCAATATGCGCCCCAGTGACTGGATGCGTATCCGCGACGTCATCGTCGAGGGTTATGCCGACCACGACGGCTTCGTGATTCTGCACGGCACCGACACCATGAGCTACACCGCGGCGGCGCTTTCCTACTTGATTCAGGACAGCCCCAAGCCCATCGTACTCACCGGCTCGCAAAAGCCCATGGGCAATCCCTTTACCGACGCCAAGCTCAACCTGTACCAGAGCCTGCTCTATGCGCTCGACGAACACTCGCACGACGTCTCAATCGTGTTTGGCGGCGTAGCCATTGCCGGCACGCGCGCCCGCAAACAGCGCACCATGAGCTTTAACGCGTTCATTAGCGTCAACTATCCGCCCATCGCCTATATCCGCAACGACCGCATCGTGCGCAACGGGCTTCACGGCACTCATCAGAATGAGAGCCCGGTTCGTTTCTACGACAGTATCGACCCGCGCGTGTTTGTCCTTAAGCTGACGCCCGGCGTGAACCCGGGTATCCTGGACGCCCTAGCCGATAGCTACGATGCCGTAATCCTTGAGACCTTTGGCATCGGCGGTATTCCCGAGTTTGGTGAGTCGGGCGAGCCGTTCCAAGAGGCAATTTTCCGCTGGGTCGATTCGGGCCGCACCGTCGTTATGACCACACAGGTCCCCGAAGAGGGCCTCGATCTGGGCGTTTATGAGGTCGGCCGTGCTTACGCCGATCATCCGGGCATTCTGCGCGGCGACGACATGACCACCGAGACGCTCGTGGCCAAGACCATGTGGGCGCTCGGCCAGTCACGCGATGCCGCCGAGATCCAGCGCCTGTTCTACAGCCAAGTCAACCACGACCGCATCCCGATGGCCTAATTCAGTTGTCGACGGGTATCCCCTATTCGATACCCTCGAGAAGCTCTGACACCGTCATGCCAAGGGCGGGCGCGATCTTAAATAGAACCTTGAGCGTGAAATTTGCCGTCCCATCTTCGATTCGGTCGAGGTAGGGTCGGCTGATTCCTGTCGCCACACAAAAATCAACCTTGGAGATACCAAGGTCCCTGCGTGTCTCTTCGACCCGCCTGCCAAGAATCTGTTTAGCACGTTCGTCCATGCAGACGAGTTTGAAATGGAGCCGAACATAAACGTAAACTATAGTTTACGTTTTGCCGAATACACAGGAGTTTTCTATGTCGGGTTCTTCGGTCCGCACGTACCGAGCCACGCTTCGCACAAACAGCGCACCGCCCAAGCTCGTCGTCGTTGAAGCAGAATGTCTTTCGCCCGATGAGCGCACAGCATTTGCATTGCTATCAAGTCGCGTCGCCGCCGTTCTGGTCCCTTGCCCGGCGCAAGGCGAACTTGCCATCCAATGCCAAGCGCACAGCTGCTCGCTCAATCAGGCTGCCGTAATCGCAACCAGCCAACGCGGTCTGCCCCTTCTCCTGGAAGCCGGTACCGCGCTCACCCTTCGCGGCGCCGGATACGAAAACGAGGCCGCCGCCGACATGGTCTTTAAACCACGATCGAGCGGCGGCCTCGCAGCAGCCATTGAATATGCGTGCAGGCTCGTTGCCTAGAAGAACAAGTTAGAAACCAAAGCCAAAGCCCGTTCCGGTAATCGCCGAGTACATAAAGTAAACGTTAATCACGTTGAGGAACACACCCGTGATGCAACCGTTGCGCAGGTAGCGTTCGCACACGATACGCGCCATGGCGGCGGAGTCATCATTGTTTTTAGCCTGGCGTCCTGCCGTAAAGTACGTCACCACGCTCAGCAGCAGGTTGAGCACCGGCAGCGCCAGCAACTCGTAGCTCTTGCCCCAGCGCGTCGCCTCGCCGGCGGCATTAAACTTTGTTGCCACCTCGGGACCAATGTTGGGGATAACACACGCTGCGACCACCAGCGGAATCACCGCAAGTATGAGCAGCGCAATACCCATGTAGCCGGCTTTTTTGCCATATTTAAACATGTGCGTCGTCCTTACACGTTAAAGCGGAAGTGCACGACGTCGCCATCGGCCATGACATAGTCCTTGCCCTCAATACGCAGCTTGCCGGCGGCCTTGGCGCCTTGCTCGCCGCCGAGCTCGATGTAGTCGTCATAGCCAATGACCTCGGCCTTAATAAAGCCGCGCTCAAAGTCGGTGTGGATGACGCCGGCGGCCTGCGGGGCGGTCGCGCCCTGACGAACCGTCCAGGCCTTGACCTCCATCTCGCCGGCCGTAAAGAACGACTGCAGGCCAAGCAGCTTATAGGCCGCCTGTGCGAGCACGTCCAGGCCGGGCTGCTCCAAGCCCAAGCTCTCCAGGTAGTCGGCGGTGTCCTCGGGATCGAGCTCGGAAAGCTCGGCCTCGATCTTGGCGCAGATGGGCAGCGGCTTAACACCATCGATGGGCGCCAGATCGTCGTTGAGCATATCCTCGTCCACGTTGGCCACATACAGGATGGGCTTCATAGTGAGCAGGAACAGGCCCTTGGCAGCGGCGCGCTCCTCGTCGGTCATCTCCATGGACGCGGCGCGCTTGCCCTCGTTGAGCCAGGCAAGCAGACGCTTGGCGACCTCGAACTTGGGCATGAGCTCCTTGTCGCGCTTGGCCTCCTTCTCGAGCTTGGGCAGCTGCTTCTCGAGCGTGCCCATGTCGGCCAGGATGAGCTCGGTCATGATGGTATCGGCGTCACCGGCGGGATCGACGAACTCGCCCGTGCGGCCCACCTCACGCATGACGTTGGGGTCCTTAAAGTAGCGCACGACCTCGCAGATGGCGTCGGTCTCGCGAATGTTGGCCAGGAACTGGTTGCCCAAGCCCTCGCCCTCGTTGGCGCCCTTCACCAGACCTGCGATGTCGACGAACTCGACCGTCGCCGGCACGATGCGACCCGGGTTAACGATGTCGGCGAGCTTTTGCAGGCGGCTATCGGGCACGTCGACGATACCCACGTTGGGGTCGATCGTGGCGAACGGATAGTTGGCGGCAAGGCCGGTCTTTTTGGTAAGCGCGGTGAACAGCGTCGACTTGCCCACGTTGGGCAGGCCCACGATACCGATGGAAAGGGACACGACAGCTCCTTTTGGTACAAGCATTTCAAACTGCATAAGTATAGCGCCGCCGCAGCATCTGGGCTAACCCGGACGCCACGGCGGCACGAATGAAGCAGAGATAGGGGTCGCTGACTAGTCCGCGAGCTTCTCCACCTGATCGAGCATCTTGTCGAGCTTGGCCTTCGCCTCAGCCTTGACCTTCTGGGCTTCTTCGTGGGCCCTGGCCTTCTGGGCGGCCTTTTCCTCGGCCTCGGGATCGACGACGACTAGGTTGGATGCATCATGTTCAACCAACTTAAGCGCATGCTCGGGGCACACCTTGACGCAGGCTCCGCAGCCTAGGCAATACGTGGACTCCAGTGCAAAGCGGCCGCTTCCCACCAAATCGCAGGCAAACGTGGGGCACACGTTGACGCACTCGCCACACGACGTGCACTTGTCAAAATCGCATTCCGGCGTGCTCACCTGCATGTTCTGGGCAAGCTCGGGGTGGTTTTGCAGCGTCGAGAGCACCAGCTGGCGCCCATGGGTGAGCGAACGGCGACGCTTGGTCGTCGTGGTGCCGCACATGGTGTTGAGCGTGCGCTCCAGCTGGGTGATCTGATGGCGATGGGCTTTGAGCTTCTGCGTCACCGAAGCCAGTGCCGCCGTCGCCGGATTGAGTTTGGTCACGGTCAGGCCCGTGGTACGGGCGATCTTTTCCATGTATTCCTTGCGCTCGTACTCGCGGCGCTTATGGCATTTGAGGCTCTTGGGGTCGACCTCCAGGCCCATACCCGTACCAGCCCATTCCTCGGCCTTCGCAATCGCCTCGCCCAGCATGTCCTCGCCACCGGTGTTGCGGCATTTATCGCACACGCCCAGCGGCAGATACACACTCACGTTGGGATAGTCGGCCAGCACCGAGAACCAGGTCTCGGCTGTAATATCGCCCACGCAGGCAACGACGACCTCGTTCTCGCGCGGCATGCGCTTAAGGGCGCGCGTGCAGGTAACGTAGGCGGTCTCGTGACTTGTAGCCGCCGAGACAATGTCGTCATACAGGTTTTTGGGCGCCAGGCGCGGCGAGATGATCGCCTCAGTCGGACAGGCAGCGGCGCACAGGCCACACTTGCGACAGGAATCGAGGATCTCGATGGCATCTTCCTCGACCTCGATGGCGTTGACCGGGCACACGTCCATGCACGCGGTGCAGCCACTCTTTTCGTTTTTGCAGGTCAAGCACGGAATGGTGTTGCCGCGCGGACGCTCCTTGTAGTCAGCAGGATTCCACTGCGGCGCCGACGGATCGAGCGCATCGGTCACACCGCCAAGCGGGTTTTTAAGAAAGTCGAAACCCTTGCTGATCTCGATAATGTCATCAAACAGATCGTGTTCCTGCGCCATGCGCGGCCCCTCCCTGAGCAGTGCAAACAAGCAAGAGATAATGATACGCTATCGGCCCACGCCTCGGGCAAATTACACGCGGAGCATCTTTGCGGCAAATAGCCCATGGCCTATCGCCGCCTCGATTGCACAAGGCCAATCAAGCGCCAAACTATGCCTCGCACATGAGCTGCACGAGCTTTTGCCTGGTCACCTTTGTCTGTTCGTTGGCCATGTTGCGCTCGTTCTTAAAAGTTGCGTCAGCAACGCTCAGCAAATCGGCATCGGTAATCTCATCAAGCCCCAGCTCCTCAAGCGTCGTCGGCAGACCGACGCGCTGGCAAAACTCGAGCACCTGTTCAAGCTCGGGCGCACGCTCCAGACGAAGCTGGACCACCAGACCAAACGCCACGGCCTCGCCGTGCATAGCCTTGCACTCGGGCAAAATCGTCAGGCCGTTGGCGATGGCATGCGCCAACGCCAAGCCACCGCTCTCAAAGCCAACGCCCGAAAGCAGGATGTTGCACTCGATCAGACGCTCAACCGCCGGCGATATACGCCCCTTCTTGAGATCGCGCTTGGCAGCGACGCCGCACTCCATAAGCGTGTCATAGCAGGCACGAGCCGCAACCAAGGCCAAGTGTCCCGGCGCGCCACCATGCTCGTTGGCGCCATGCGCCGCGGCGCACGAACGTGCCTCGAAGTACGTTGCCAGCGCGTCGCCCATGCCGGCGACCGTCATACGCAGCGGGGCTGCCGCGAGCACGTTGGTGTCGACCACAACTAGGTCTGGATTCTTCTCAAGCATCAGGTAGCGGTCGAACGATCCATCCTCGTGATACAGCACCGAAATCGCGCTGCACGGACCGTCCATTGAGGCCGCCGTGGGACATACGCACAACGGCAACTCGGCATAAAACGCAACGGCCTTGGCGATATCGAGCATCTTGCCGCCGCCAATACCCACCACCATGTCGCAATACTCAGCCTGGGCTTCCTTAGCCATTTTTACAACGGCCTCTTCCGTACACGGACCGTCATAAATCTTAAAGAACGGTTCACTCAGATCGTCGTCCAGAAATCCATCGACGATCTGCCCGCACAGCCGATCCTCGGTGCCCTGGTCAAACAAGACATAGGCAGCGCAGCCCAACCATGACAAATACTTGCCCTGGCGCGAAAGCTCCCCCGGCCCCTGAACATACCGGCCGGGACCGCCGTAAACCATAGGAAGCGCCATACGAGAATCCACCCTTCATCAAACAACGATTGGTGCAAAGTAACCTGACCCCTTTGCACCTTAGCAAAAAGGGGCAAAGCCATCTGCTGGCTTTGCCCCTTCCTTAGCTTGATTTACTCATCCATAAGGTAGTAGTGGCCCAGTGCGTCTGCACCCAGAATGGCGTTTGCGACCATCTCGGGCGTCACCTCAAACGGCATGTTGCACATGGTGTCATCGGGCGCGCAGGCGGCCTCGGCAACAATCATGGCCTGCTCACGCGTAAGCTCGGCAACGCCAAGTTCCTTCATCGTGACCGGCAGGCCCAGCTCAATGCAGAAGCCCAAGACTTCCTCGAGCTTCTCAGTCGGGGCATCCTCGAGTACCAGCTGGACGATAGTGCCAAAGGCGACCTTCTCGCCGTGATACATGCCGTGGCACTCGGGCAGCATCGTCAGGCCATTGTGGATGGCATGAGCAGCAGCAAGGCCCGAGCTCTCAAAGCCAATGCCCGAAAGCAGCGTATTGGCCTCGATGATATGCTCGACGGCAGGCGTGAGCGCACCCTTCTCCAGCGCAACCTTGGCCTTGACGCCATCGGCCATGAGCGTCTCATAGCAGAGCTTGGCGAGCGCCAGGCCGGCCATTCCGCCCTTACCGCCAGCGCAGGTGCCGCCGTCGGCATCGTGCGTCGCCTGAGCCTCGAAATAGGTTGCGAGCGCATCGCCCATACCGGAAACCGTCAGGCGCACCGGGCTCGCCGCGATAACCGTCGTGTCCATAAGGACAATGTTGGGGTTTGCCTTAAGGAAGAGATACTTGTCGAACTGGCCGTCATCGGTATAGAGCACCGAAAGCGCCGAACACGGGGCATCGGTCGAAGCAATGGTGGGGCAAATGATAACCGGGGACTCCAGGTAATAGGCGACGGCCTTCGCGGTGTCGAGGATTTTGCCGCCACCGACGCCGACGATGATGTCGCAACCGTTGTCGCGAGCGAGCGCAACCAGGCGATCGACCTCGCCCTTGGAGCACTCACCGTTAAAGTCCTCAAACAGCAGCTCGGCCTTAGCCTCGGCAAAGCCGCCCTCGATCTTGGCACCGACGCGCTTCTTGCCCGAAGGCGTCACGATGACGAGGGCCTTAGCGCCGAGCGGCTCGACATAGGAGCCGAGCTTGGCGAGCTCGTCCGGACCCTGGATGTACTTGCTGGGGCTATTGAAAATTGCAGCCATAACTATCCCATTCTCTAAAAGAAAAAAGAAAGGGGCTCCGTACGGATACGTGCGGAGCCCCTCGTTACGATAACAAGAGTCGATTAGAAATCGATGTCGGTGTCGTAGTAGCAGGCCTTGAGGATCTTCTCGAAGTCGGCAGCCTTGGTCTCACGCGGGTTCTCGGGCGTGCAGGCGTCGGTCTCGGCGTTCGCAGCGATCTCGGGCAGCTTGGCGAGGAACTCCTCCTCGGAAACCATCTGCGGGTTCTCGGCGTCGACCTTCACGCCACCATTCGCGTAATCCTTGATGGACTGCGGAATGTTGAGCTGGTCATTGAGGTCGCGAATCTTCTGGACGAGCGCAGCGATGAGCTCCTCGTTGGTCTCGCCGGGAAGGTGCAGGATCTCCTTGGCCACGTAAGCGTAACGCTCAGCAGCACGCGGATCCTTGGAGTTCCACTGGATAACCTTGCCCAGGTACATGGCGTTAGCGGCACCGTGGATGATGTGGCCGTTCTCGAAGGCAGCACCGGTCTTGTGAGCCATGGAGTGAACGATGCCGAGCAGGCCCGAGGAGAAGGCGATACCGGCGATGCACTGAGCCTCGTGCATGTGCTGACGGGCCTCATGGTCGCCAGCATAGGACTTGGGCAGCCACTCGACGATCTCGCGGATGCCGTGCAGGGCGTTGGCGTCGGTGAACATAGAGGCGCAGGTGGAAACGTAGGCCTCCATGCAGTGGGTCAGAGCATCCATGCCGGTGTGAGCGCACAGCTTGGCGGGCATGGTGTAGGTGAGCTCGGGGTCGACGATGGCGACATCAGGGGTGATGTTGAAGTCGGCCAGCGGGTACTTGATGCCCTTGGCGTAGTCGGTAATGACGGAGAACGCGGTGACCTCGGTAGCGGTGCCGGAGGTAGAGGAGATGGCGCAGAAATGAGCCTTCTGACGCAGCTCCGGGAAGCTGAACGGCTGGATGATGTTATCGAAGGACTCCTCGGGATACTCGTAGAAGACCCACATGGCCTTAGCGGCATCGATGGGCGAGCCGCCACCGATGGCGATAATCCAGTCGGGCTCGAACTCGCGCATGGCCTCGGCGCCCTTCATGACCGTCTCGATGGACGGGTCGGACTCGACGCCCTCGAACAGCTTGACCTCGAAACCGCCTTCCTTAAGGTCGTTCTCGACGTCCTGCAGGAACCCGCCACGGCGCATAGAGCTGCCGCCAGAAACGATGATGGCCTTCTTGCCCTTGAGGTTCTTCACCTCGTGGCGAGCGCCCTCACCAAAGTACAGATCGCGAGGATTGGTAAAACGTCCCATACTGTGCCTCCTAAACAAGCCCCTCTTAGACTTGCGTATATAACGGAGCACCCAATTGGCTCCGTTAGGACCGGTTTGCGCGTTGCCGGCGATGACAATGCGCGATGTCTAAACGTCTCAACGCTCAGACAAACACTATTCTACCGTTCTGGTTGGTCAGTTATTCACCTAAAGCCGACAATGATGAAACGTTTTTTCTATCCCTGAAGACCCTTGTGGGGCATTCATACTCCCAAGCTGGGCAAACGTTTTATCAAGGTTGACCACATATCCCGGGCAGGACTGTGCCCCTCCAAAATGCGCCCCGTTCGCCGCCAAAAATCGACCGTTTGCGGCACCGTGATACCACTCAGTCGTCCAAGGTGCCGACATTTGTGCGACATCCGTCTTCGTGGTGCAAAGGTGCATGTCCAAGTGCGGCACCCCCGGTGTGCCACATGCGGGTAAACTAGAACCTTATATAGAGACATTTGAACCCTAACCGCAGCAAAGGAGGCCCCATGGCATTCGATCCCATTCAAGAGGATTGCCATCGCCTCGTTCTTGAGGCCTTGCGCCGCGACAATATCCCGCTCACCGACGGCACCGCCGTAGAACGTCTGATGGAACAATTCACCCGCAACCCCGCGCCGCTCATCGTGCACGACCGTGACCGCGCCGGGCATCTCATTGCCAAGGTGGTCGAGGCTGTCGACTACCGCATTCCCTTTATCCCTGACGATACCCAGGCAGAGCAAGAAGAGGGCGCTGCCGAGAACATGCTTCGCGAGGCAGCCGCGCTCGACCCCACCAACTGGGACGCCCAGCGCATGCTGACCGCCCTCACCGCCAACTCCAACGAGGAGTACGTACAGTACTTGGTATCTAAGCGCGATGAAGTCGAGCACGACCTGGCACTCAAAATCGCCTCGGCGCAGGACCCCTACGAGCGCGAGGCCGCTGGCGACCTTATGCGCCGCCCCTACCTGCGCTGGCTTGCCGCCCTTGCGTCGCGCGCCCTCATTAGCGGCCGCTATCGCATGTCGCTCGAAGCCGCAAACCGCAGCCTCGACTTTGCCCCCAACGATCCGGCCGGCGTCCGCCACACCGCGATGCTCGCCATGGCAAAGCTCGAATACCCCGCCGAGGAGCTCAAAAGATTTCGCTCCGCCCACTCCGTACCCTATCTCGCGAATACCCCGCTGCGCCGCCGCCCCAAAGATGCGGAGCGCGACTTGGACCCGTGGACGCTCATCGCACTGATGAGCGCAGCCTGGCGCGAGCTGGACTACGAGGGCGCCGAGCACTACCTGCGTATCCTTGCGCGCTCGTGTCCGCACGCGGCCGAGGCGCTCTACTTCCAAACCGAGTTTCCCGATGGCGTCTATGCCCGCGTCAACGTGGGTGCAGGCTCCACCGACGAGCTCGTCCTTGCACTGTCCGAGGCGACGCCGGTACTGCAGGAGGGCCTGGGCGCTCCCGACAACGCCAGCTTTGCCGCCTGGGTCGCCACCAACGACATCGTGCGTTCCCAGATCGACGAGCGCATCCTGCGCGCAGCCGAGCAGGGGCTTCCATTTAAGGGAGGAGACCTCTAATGGATCCGAGCGTCTACATCCCCGCCTACCTGGAGCGCACCTATCTGGCGTCGCACCCCGAGCTCACCGATGCAGCACGCGAGCTTGTCCATAACGACATGAGCGCGAATCCCCAAAAGTATGCGCAGTCCGAGCATGCCCAGGCGCTGCTGTCCTATGCCGGTGTTCATCGCCACCTGCTCGACGAGCTCCATCGCATCGAGGACATGGGCAGCGACGAGGAGTTCGAGCAGACGCGCAATCGCCTGTTCGACGACATGCGCGATGAGCTGCTCAAGATTGTCCGCGTCGATGCACTGGCCGTCGACGCGCAGCTGCTCGCCATCATCCTGGCCGACACGCCCGTTGACGCTTGCCTGGGCGACCTGATGAAGCTCGAGGCGACCACGGCCGATTACCTGCAGCGAAGCGTGCCCGGGTTTGATATGGAGGCCCCGCACTACTGGGCCAATAATGTTTTGGCCGACGGTGTCACCGCGGCGGACCTTACCGTGAGCGAGCCGGCCCTTATCGGGTGGCTCCACACACTCGAGGCCATCTCGCAGCTGTGCATGGCAAGCGCCCGCTACCGCGCTGCTGCCAACTACGCCCGCCGCGTCCTTAAGGCAGAAGGCTATCCCACCCGAGCTGCCGGCACCGTGTTGCTCGCTCTCGCTCGCCTGGAAGACCAGGACGGCTTTTTTGCCCTAGCCCACCAGCTCGAGGAACAGATGGGGGCAGACGCACTCGAAAACTCTCCTTGGTACCTGCTCGCCCGCACGATTCTGCTGTTCAAAACAAACAAGATGCGCCCGGCGACGCGCGCGCTGCGTGAGTTCGCTAACCGCTGCGAGGGCGGCGCGTTCTTTTTGCTGAACCCCATGTATCAGACACCGTACCTTCCCTGCCGGCCCGAACCGCACGACCCCTGGGACCTTTCGCATCAGGCAGTTTGGGAAGCCGACGGCATCATCTCGGACACCCCCGACTTTGCCCCCTGGGCCAACGCCTGCGAAGATGTATCGCAGCTTGCCCAGGAATTTGCGCGCCGTTACGGCTTTTAACGGCGCAAACGCCACGACCATGTCATTCACGTTAGGAACGGCTTCATGAACTTCCGCTCATCTCTCGCCTGTGCCTCGAGCGATATCGCCCGCTGGGGGCTGCGCTCCGTCCTTAAGCGCCAGGGCGGCGTACTCCCCGGCCGCATCGCCATGAAGATCGACCCCGAGCTGCTAAGCGACCTCGCGAGCCTGGTCGACCGCAGCGTGGTGATCACCGGCACCAACGGCAAGACCACCACCTCCAACCTCATCGCCGACGCCGTTGCTGCCAGCGGTGCTACCGTGGTGTGCAACCGTGCCGGCAACAATATGGAGCCTGGTGTGGTGGGCGCTCTGCTCGAGGCCCGCGGCAACCTTAAGCGAACCGCCAGCAGCAAGCGCGTAGGCGTTTTTGAATGCGATGAGCTCTACACTGTGCGCGTCCTGCCCAAGCTCAAGCCGACGTACTTCGTGCTGCTCAACCTGTTCCGTGACCAGCTAGATCGCTATGGCGAGATCGATCACACCCAGGAGGTCATCGCCCACGCGTTGGAGCTTTCGCCGGCAACGACGCTCATCTACAACGCCGACGACCCGCTGTGCGCCTCGATTGCCGCGCGCGTTCCCAACGCGAGTATTGCCTTTGGCATCGATGGCGCCACGGGCACCGAGTCCGACCGCATTAGCGACTCGCGCTTTTGCTCGCAGTGCAACGCCCCGTTGGAGTACGACTACGTACAGTATGGTCAACTCGGCGCCTACCATTGCCCCTCGTGCGGCTGGGCCCGCCCTGCGCTTGTCCGTCGCGTGACGGGCGTGGAACTCGGCTGCGACGGCTACGGCTTTGACCTTGTCTTTGGACCCGATACCGACGCACCCGCAACGCACATCGCCACGCGCTACAACGGTCTGTACATGGTCTATAACGTTGCCGCCGCCTTCTTTGCCACACACGAGTTGGGCGTGAACACGGCGCTTCTACAGCCTACGCTCGATGCCTATGTGCCTGCCGGCGGTCGTATGGGGCGCTGGGATATCGCCGGCCGCACCGTCAAGGCCAACCTGGCCAAGAATCCCGTAGGCTTCGATCGACAAATCCAGTCCATCAAGACGGCAGGCGGCAGACTCTGCGCTTTCTTCCTCAATGACAACGACGCCGACGGCCACGATGTCTCGTGGATCTACGACGTCGACTTCGAGCGCATCGCCGATACCCCGGGGCTTGTCGCCTTTGCCGGCGGCACGCGTGCACACGATATGCAGGTGCGCCTCAAGTACGCCGGCATCGACGCCGCCATTATCTCGGACGTCGCGCAGGCAATTGGTGCCATGGCAGACGAGGCCGCCGATGACACCTTCTACGCCGTCGCCAACTACACGGCCTTCCCGCCGCTGGTCAAAGAACTCGACGGGCGTAAGGGTGCCGATGCAGCCACGGTTGCCGCCCGCGCCGCAGTCCGTGCCGACGGCAGCGCTCTTCCTGTCGGTATCGCGCCAGTCGAGCTCTCGCGCCCGCTGCGCATCGTCTACCTGTATCCCGATGCCCTCAACCTCTATGGCGACGGCGGCAACGTCATCGCCCTCGAGCGCCGCTGCGCCTGGCGCGGCATCCCCGTTCGCGTGGATGAGGTCCGCATGGGCGAGGTGCTCGATCTGCATGATGCCGATATCGTCATGATGGGCGGCGGATCCGATCGCGACCAGCTAGCCGTGGCACACGAGCTGCTCGCCCAAAAAGACAAGGTCGCAGCCTATGTTGAGGACGGCGGTTCGCTGCTCGCCATCTGCGGCAGCTATCAGCTGCTCGGCCGTTCGTACTATATGGGCGAAAATCGCATCGAGGGCCTGGGCGTCATTGCCGCCGAGACCGTACGCGGCTCCGACCGCCTGATCGGCAACGTCGCCGTCAAGACCGACCTGGCACCCGAGCCCTTTGTGGGATTCGAGAACCACGGTGGCCGCACGCTTTTGGATGCCGATGCCACGCCGCTCGGAACGTCCGTCGTCACGGGCACCGGCAACAACGGCGACGATGGCTTTGAGGGTCTCATCTACAAGGGTGTCATCGGCACGTACCTGCATGGCCCGGCGCTGCCCAAGAACCCCGAACTCGCCGACTGGCTCATCGCCCACGCCCTCGAACGCCGTGGCGACGCACAGGCCGCCGCCCTGTTGCCGCTCAAACCCCTCGACGACGCCTACGAGCACGCCGCCCACGACGCCGCCATGAAGCTCCTCCCCTAGCACCCCACCACCACAAAGGGGACAGGTACCTTTGTGGTGGTTTTCCAGTTTGCCAACGATATACGCGCCGGCAAAAAAGTCTGCTATACTCTTTCCCGCTGTCCCCATCGTCTAGCGGCCAAGGACGCCACCCTTTCAAGGTGGATATCGCGGGTTCGAATCCCGCTGGGGGCACCATTTGAAATGCAAAGCCCGTTACCCTTGTGGTGACGGGCTTTTTTCTTCTCCAACGCCGGGATTCGAACCCGACAGGGTGCGGAGCTGAGGAAACGCGCAAGCGTTTTCCAGCGCAGCACGCAAGGAGCGGAGCGACGCAGCGAAAGCGGGCGGCGCCAGCCGCACGCGGACATCCCGCTGGGGGCACCACAGAATCTGTGAAGCCCGTTACCAATTCGGTAGCGGGCTTTTTCCTACCCATACGCCGGGATTCGAACCCCGAAGGCATAAAATCACACTGTCATCCAAGGGCCCGTGGACAAAAAATAGCAAATATGAGTACTGTTACCAATTTAGTAACAGCGATTTCATGCCATCAGAAGGCGATTTGGACACAAGGCGTCCTACGGCGGAGGAATTGCAGGCATTTATCAGCTAAGTACTTGGACATATGTTGCGTAACACTGCATATTTTGCAAAAAGATAATGCTACAGGGCTTGTGACAGTACTCATATTTGACGTTTTTTCCCCACGACCCCTTATTGTGTGGGCGAATCAGTTGCAAAGCGGGATCCAAAGCGTCCTTCGCAAACAAATAGCCGGGGCCCGCGCGATGCGGACCCCGGCTCAATACCGTGACGATATGTCAGTTACGCTCTACACGTAGAACAGGATGTCGTCGTAGGTCGGAACCGGCCAGTAGTCGGCGGCCACGATCTCCTCCATGGCGTCCACGGCAGCACGCAGCGTATCCATAGCGGGAACGACCTCGTGCGCGTACACGTTGGCCTGCTCCTGGCCATCGAGAGCCTCGGCCTTCTGATGCACGGCGTCGAGCGCCTTGATGGAGTCGTTGATGGCGGTGATACCGTTGCAGAGCTTGTTGAGCGTGTTCTGCTCGCACTGCATGGCAGCCTCAGCACCGGCGGCACGAATAGTCTCAAGGCCCTTAGCGACCTTGGTGGCATAGGCGGTAATGACCGGGCGATAGGTACGACGCGCCTCGCGAACCATCGTGGTGGCCTCGATGTTCATGAGCTTGTTGTACTTCTCGAGCTTGCAGTCATAGCGGCACTGGGCCTCGGCCCTGGTCAGGACGCCCGTCTCCTCAAAGAGCGCAATGGCCTTATCGGAAACAAAGGCGGGAAGAGCGTCGGCCGTGGTCTTGTTGTTGGCAAGGCCGCGCTTCTCGGCCTCGATGGGCCACTCGTCGGAGTAACCGTCGCCGGAGAACAGGATGCGCTGGTGATCGGTCAGCACCTTCTTGCAGTACTCGAGCGCGGCGTCCTGGAACTTATCCTCGGGCGTACCCTCGAGCGCATCGGCGAAGGACTTGAGCGACTTGGCAACGGCGGCATCGAGCACCAGGTTGGAGTCGGAAACGTTTTGCTCGGAGCCGCAGGCACGGAACTCGAACTTGTTGCCGGTGAAGGCGAACGGGGAGGTGCGGTTGCGGTCGGTGTTGTCCTGCATCAGTTTGGGCAGGGTATCGGCGCCCAAGTCAAGCACGCCGCGCGTGGCATGGACGGAAGCCTTGCCATCGATGATCTTCTCGACAACCTCGGTAAGCTGGTCGCCCAGGAAGATGGACATAATCGCCGGAGGAGCCTCGTTGGCGCCCAGACGATGATCGTTGCCGGCCGAGGCAACGGAGGCACGCAGGAGCTCCTGATAGTTATCGACGGCCTCGATCACCGCGGTGAGGAAGACGATGAACTGCAGGTTGTCGAGCGGGGTGTCGCCCGGGTCGAGCAGGTTCTCGGACTCGGTGCCAAGCGACCAGTTGTTGTGCTTGCCCGAACCGTTGATGCCCTCAAAGGGCTTCTCGTGCAGCAGGCAGACCAAGTCGTGACGGGAGGCGATGAGCTTCATCTTCTCCATCATGACCAGATTCTGGTCGATGGCCTCGTTGACCTCGCCGTAGACAGGGGCGAGCTCATGCTGGCAGGGAGCGACCTCGTTGTGCTTGGTCTTGGCAGGAATGCCAAGCGCCCACAGTTCATCGTCCAGGTCCTTCATATAGGACGAGACGGTGGGGCGGATAGCGCCAAAGTAGTGTTCCTCGAGCTCCTGGCCCTTGCAGGGAGCAGCACCAAAGAGGGTGCGCCCGGTGATGACCAGGTCCCTGCGCTTGCGGTAAGCGTCCTTCTTGATCAGGAAGTACTCCTGCTCATCGCCCACGGAAGGAACGACCTTCTTGGGGGTCTTACCAAACAGCGCCAAAACGCGCTTGGACTCACGCGAGAGTGCGGTCATGGAGCGCAGCAGCGGGGTCTTCTTGTCCAGGGCCTCGCCCGTGTAGGAGCAAAAAGCCGTGGGGATGCACAGGACATCGTCCTTAATGAATGCGGGGCTGGTGGGATCCCAAGCGGTGTAGCCACGGGCCTCGAAGGTGGCACGCAGGCCGCCGTTGGGGAAGCTGGAGGCGTCCGGCTCGCCCTGGATGAGGTTCTTGCCCGTAAACTTGGTAATGGCGGTGCCGTCGTGGTTGGGCTCGAGGAAGCTGTCGTGCTTCTCGGAAGTAATGCCCGAAAGCGGCTGGAACCAGTGCGCGTAGTGCGTCGCGCCCTTGGAGATGGCCCAGACCTTCATGGCGTGGGCAACGGCGTTGGCCACATCCAGGTCAAGCGGCTCACCGTCCTCGAGGGTTGCAGCAAGGCGCTTCCAAATGTCCTTGGGGAGGTAGTCCTTCATGACTTCCTCAGAGAACACCATGGTCCCGAAGCGGTCAGTAAGTTCGGCCATACGGAACTCCCTTCGTATCGGCACCGCGTGAGAAGCGGTGTTGATTACTAACGAACGAGTCATAGATTAGGCTCGTCGTGTTTCCGCAACATTACCGTTATGTTGCTGTCACGAAACCAATCAATGAGGTTACCGCATCGCGGCGGCGTTGCCGCCCTCAACAGCCAATCAACTGTATAAATTGCAGACCTCTCCCCATGGTTTAAGGGTAGTCAATTTGGGATGGGGCTCTATTAACTGGTATTTCGCATCAGATACCAGTCTTTACTGCCCCATCTTAGATTGACCGCCATGTTATAGGGAATGCCGATAGCAAGGCATCTTTGATTGGTATCCCCAAATAGCGAGTGAAACTCCACCGTGACACAGTGGTGCTGTAGAATCCTTACAACACATCACACTATTACGTATCTAGAGGAGCACGATATGCGCGTCGACGAGGTTTTTAAGCAGGCAGCATCCCAGGGCACCGCACCCGTTTCGTTTGAGATGTTCCCGCCCAAGGGCGAGCTTACCCTCGACACGGCCCGCGAGGTGGCGGGCAACCTGTGCAAGCTTTCGCCGAGCTTTGTCTCGGTTACTTGCTCGGCCGGCGGCTCGGGCAACGGTGCCACCACCGCCCCCATTGCGCATATGATTACGAGCGAATTCGATACACCCTCGGTGGCACACCTTACCTGCGTGGGCCGTTCGCACGCCGATATCGCCGCCAAGATCGATGAGTACCGCACCGCCGGCGTGGAAAACATCCTGGCCCTGCGCGGCGATCTCCCTGCCGGCGCGACCGAGGACGACAAGCCCGCCTCCGACTACGCCTACGCCCGCGACCTCATCCCCGAGCTCGTCGACGCCGGCTTTTGCGTGGGTGCCGCAGCCTACCCCGAGGGCCACATTGCCTGCGAGGATCTCAACCTCTCGGTCGAACACCTCAAGCAAAAACAGGACGCCAGCGCGAGCTTCTTTGTGACGCAGCTCTTTTTTGATAACGAGTGCTTCTATCGTTTTCGCGAGCTTGCCGACAAGGCCGGCATCACCGTGCCCATTACCGCGGGCATCATGCCGTTTATGGGCAAGTCGCAGATCAGCCGCATGGTCTTTATGTGCGGCGCGTCACTGCCCTCCCCCGTCATCAAGATTCTCGCCAAGTACGAGAACGACCCCGAGAGCCTGCAGGCAGCCGGTGTAGATTATGCCGCCCGTCAGCTTTGCGACCTCAAGGAGCACGGTGCCGCCGGTCTGCACCTGTACACTATGAATCGTCCTGCGATCGCCGCGACCATTATGGAGCGCCTGGGGTAATGGAAAAACCGCACATCGATACAACCGCTGTCGAAGTGCCGGCCGACCTTGCGTCGCCGGCGCTTTACCGTGTCGATGCTGCGCACCATCCCCGTGTCGACCGTGCCGAGATGCTGCGGTATCTGGGTTACGGCGGCCAGCAGATTGAGCCCGAGCTGTCACGACGTATTGAGCTTGTGGTCGAGCGCCTTGAGCTGGACATTGAGCCCCGCGGCGTGCGGCGCGTGTTTACCGTCGATGCCACGGGCGTGGACGAGCAGGGAGAGCCTTGCATCCGTCTGGTTGGCACCAACGTTGAGCTGCGCGGTCGCGACATCTATCGACATCTCAAAGACGCCCGCTTTGCCGCGCTCATGGCATGCACCCTCGGCATGGACGCCGAGCGCCGCCTGCGTACCACGGGAGCCCAGCAGCCCCTGGAGGGAGCCGTGCTCGACGCCGCATGCTCTGCCTATGTAGAAGCCGCCGTCGAGCAGATGGACCAGCAGGTCAAGGCTGCGGCCGCTGCACACGGGCTCGCCGGTAACTGGCGCTTTAGTCCCGGCTATGGCGACTGCCCGCTCT
This sequence comes from Collinsella sp. TM05-37, assembly GCF_003436455.1. Classification (NCBI taxonomy): domain Bacteria; kingdom Bacillati; phylum Actinomycetota; class Coriobacteriia; order Coriobacteriales; family Coriobacteriaceae; genus Collinsella; species Collinsella sp. TM05-37. The sequence goes on from NZ_QSPN01000001.1 coordinate 205,686, forward strand.
CGGCCCAGCGCTCAATCGTGGCTGCGCTCAACGCCACACGGCTCATCGGGCTTACCGTTACCCCCACCAGCCTGCTCATGCCCACCAAGAGCGTGACCGCGGTGATCGGTCTGTTTGACGGCGAGGTCCACGACGCCCAGAGCCGCCCCACCTGCAATATCTGCCGCATGCGTGAGCACTGCCGCTTCCATGCCGCCCACACCACCTGCTATTCCAGCCATTAGGAGCCATCGATGTCTACTCCGCTTATCACTCATGATTCTGACGGTACTGCACTGGCGGCACCTGTCAATACTGCGCGCTGCAACGGCGCTGTGTACAAGACGCGCACGATCGACGACCTTCGCATTAAGGACGATCGTCTGCGCGCCGCCATCAAGGGCACCGGGCACCTGCTGTTTGACGGCGGCATGGGCACCATGTTGCAGGCCGCTGGCATGAAGGCGGGCGCCCTGCCCGAGCTGCTCAACTTTGAGGAGCCCCAGGTCATCACCGATATCCAACGTCAATATGTCGAGGCAGGCTGTGACGTGATCACCGCCAACACCTTTGGCGCCAACGCGCACAAGCTCGATGGCGCCGCCACCGTGGCAGATGTCTTTGCCGCCGCGGTCTCTTGCGCCCGCGCGGCCGGTGCCCATTACGTCGCCGGCGACATCGGCCCCATCGGTGCGCTGCTTCGCCCCCTGGGCACCCTCAGCTTCGACGAGGCCTACGACCTCTTTGCCGAGGAAGTGCGTGCCGGCGTCGATGCGGGCGTGGACCTCTTTATTATCGAGACTATGACCGACCTGGCCGAGATCAAGGCAGCCGTCCTCGCCTGCCGCGAGAACTCCGACCTGCCCGTCTTTGCCACCATGACCTTCGAGGAAGACGGCCGTACCTTCCTGGGAACGAGCCCCGAGGTCGCCGCCATCACGCTCGACGCTATCGACGCCGACGTTCTGGGCATCAACTGCAGCCAGGGACCGGCCGAGCTCCGAGGGCTCGCCGCACGCATGCTCACCGTTACCGACAAGCCCATCATGGTGCAGGCCAACGCAGGACTGCCCCGCGTGGACGACGACGGCAACACCGTCTTTGATATCCAGGCTCCCGAATACGCCAAGGCCGTCGCCGGCATGATCGCCGACGGCGTGAGCGTCGTGGGCGGTTGCTGCGGCACCACGCCGGCGCACATGGCGGCCTTGCGCACGCTTATCGACAACCACACGTCCAGCCCGCGCCACCGCAAGCCCAGCATGTCGGTCACGAGCGCCCAAACGGTCGTGGACCTTCCCTGCGACGGCCACAAGATCGCTGTCATCGGCGAGCGCATCAACCCCACCGGCAAAAAGCGCCTGCAGCAGGCCCTACGCGACGGCGACCTGGACTACGTCGTAAGCCAGGGCATCAGCCAGCAGGAACAGGGCGCCGACATCCTGGACGTCAACGTGGGCCTGCCCGAGATCGACGAGGTCAAGATCATCCAGCAGGCAACCGAACAGCTCCAAGGCTCCACGCTCCTGCCGCTGCAGATCGACTCCACCGACCCCGCTGCCGTCGAGGCCGCCGTGCGCCGATACGCCGGCAAGCCCATCATCAACTCGGTTAACGGCAAGCAGCAGATCATGGATGAGATCTTTCCGTTGGTTGCCCACTACGGCACCAACGTCGTCGGCCTTACGCTCGACGAAGGCGGCATCCCCGATACCGCCGAGGCCCGCTTCGCCATCGCCGAGCGCATCGTGGCCGAGGCCGCCCGCTACGGCATTGGCCCGGACCGCATCCTCATCGACTGCCTGGTCATGACCGCCTCGACCAATCAACGCCAGGCCGAGCAGATCCTGCGCGCCATGTCCCTGTGCAAGGAGCGCCTGGGCGTCAAATGCGCGCTCGGCGTGTCGAACATCAGCTTTGGCCTGCCCGCTCGCCCGCTGCTGGGTTCGGTCTTTTTGGCCGCCGCTTTTGGCGCGGGTCTGGACGCCCCCATCATGAACCCGGGCTCCAAGCGCTTTATGGATACCGTCTACAGCTATCGCGTCCTGAGCGTTGAGGACGAGGGCTCGACCGGATACATCGAGCGCTATGCCGGCTGGACCGATCCGTATAAGATCGCCGCCAACCCGGCAGCAGCTCAGGCCGCATCGACCGACACCGTGCCCGCTGCCGGCACCGACGGCACCGACGGCAACGACGACCCGATTCGTCGCATGGTCGTCTCGGGCCGCAAAGGCGAGATCGCTGCCGAGACCGAGCGTCTGCTGGCAGACCACGACGCCATGGACCTCATCAACAATCACTTTATCCCCGCCCTCGACGAGGTTGGCGTCCTCTTTGACCAGGGCAAGTTCTTCTTGCCGCAGCTTATGGCCTCGGCCGAAGCCGCACGCGTGGGCTTCGACACCATCAAGCGCCTGATGCCCGCCGGCGAGATCGCCGACAAGGGCAAGATCTGCGTGGCCACCGTCAAGGGCGACATCCACGACATCGGTAAGAACATCGTCAAGATGCTGCTCGATAACTACGGCTATACCGTCTTTGACCTAGGCCGCGACGTCGACCCGCAAGAGGTGCTCAAGACCGTGCGGGAGCGTGACATCAAGCTCGTCGGCCTCTCGGCGCTTATGACCACCACCGTCGTCGCCATGGAGGAGACCATCAAGTTGCTCCATGCCGAGGTGCCGGGCGTCAAGATCATCGTAGGCGGCGCCGTGCTCACCCCCGAATACGCCAAGCAGATCGGCGCGGACTACTACGCCAAGGATGCCGCCGAAAGCGCGCGCATCGCCGAAGAGGTCTTTGGGCAGTAACACAACGGAAACAACCGAGCACCAAAACGTGCCGCATGCGCCACTTGGCACGTGCGGCACGTTAGAATAGAAAAGACTATGCTCGTTTTGGCAGATAGGAGCGCAAGGATGGCGATCACGCCCGCAGAAATCGCGGAAACCCGCGGCATGGTTGAGGAGCAGAACCTCGACATCAGGACCATCACCATGGGTGTTTCGCTCATGGGTTGCGGTGACGAGAACCTCGACCGCATGTGCACGAAGATCTACGACCACGTGACGCACACGGCTGAGCATCTGGTCGAGACCGCCGAGAACCTCGAGCGCGAGTACGGTATCCCCATCGTCAACAAGCGCGTCTCCGTTACCCCGGTGGCGCAGATCGCCGCTTGCTGCAAGGATGAGGACCTCACCCCTATCGCGCACGCCCTCGACCGCGCGGCCGAGACGCTCGGCATCGACTACCTGGGCGGCTTCTCCGCACTCGTCCAGAAGGGCATCGGCGACGCCGATCGCCGCGTTATCCAGTCCATCCCCCAGGCGCTCGCTACCACCAGCCGCGTCTGCTCCAGCGTCAATGTTGCTAGCCTGCGCGCTGGCATCAACATGGACGCCGTGCTTATGGCGGCCCAGACCATCATCGATGCCGCTAGACTCACGGCCGACCAGGATTCCGTCGGCGCTTCCAAGTTTGTCTGCTTTGCCAACATGGTCGAGGACTCCCCGTTTATGGCGGGCGCCGTCCACGGCGGTGGCGAGGCCGACGCCGTCATCAACGTAGGCGTCTCGGGCCCCGGTGTTATGGCCGCAGCCCTGGAGACGCTGCCCGATTCCGCCTCGATGATGGAAGTCGCCGAAAAGATTAAGCAGACCGCCTTTAAGATCACCCGCGCCGGCGAGCTCATGAGCCGCGAGGCCGCCCATCGCCTGGGAGTCGAGAAGGGCATTGTCGACCTGTCGCTGGCCCCCACGCCCGCCATCGGCGACTCCGTCGCGCGCATCCTCGAGATCATCGGCGTGGGCACCTGCGGTGGCCCCGGCACGACCTGCGCGCTCGCCATGCTCAACGATGCCGTCAAGAAGGGCGGCGTCATGGCCAGCTCCAGCGTGGGCGGTCTCTCCGGCGCTTTCATCCCCGTGTCCGAGGACGCCGGCATGATCGCCGCCGTCGAAGCCGGTGCGCTTTCGCTCGAGAAGCTCGAGGCCATGACCTGCGTGTGCTCCGTCGGCCTGGACATGATCGCCATCCCCGGCGACACCCCGGTCGAGACCATCGCCGGCATCATCGCCGACGAGATGGCCATCGGCGTCATCAACAACAAGACCACGGCCGTCCGCGTGATTCCCGCCATCGGCAAGGGCGTGGGTGACTGCGTCGAGTACGGCGGCCTGTTCGGCCGTGCACCCATCATGCCGGTGAACCCCAACGCCGGCACCGTGCTCGCCCACCGTGGTGGACGCTTCCCGGCACCGCTGAACTCGCTGAAGAACTAGCTGAGGGGTTCGGGCGAGGAGCCCCGGGGAGGGCAAATATATAAGGTCGCCTGCTCGGACAGTCCTGACTCGCACGGAGAGCACATTAAGTGCTCTCCGGCTCGTGCGGAACTCGCGATCGACCTTATATATTTGCCCTCCCCGGGGCTCCCGCACAACGGGACCTCGGTTGGGTTCTATCCCGGTTGCAGTTGCTTCGCTCCTGCACCACATGGTTGATACGGCGGTTTGGCGTTGGATCGGTTCTTTCTGATATATGCTGGTTGCGGCTCTTCTTTTGGGAGGAGTCGCTTTTTTGTTGCTAGGAGGTTGGCCCGTGGTTGATGGGGATGCTCGCTCTGAGCTGCTTTCCACAGATTGGAACCAGGAATGGATGCGCCTGCAGGCTGGTCGGCGGCGGGCTGATGACTCTTTTGAGTGGGATAAGCGGGCTCGGCATTTTCGGCCGCTTGAGACTGCTCCGTATGCCCGGGACTTTATGAAGCTGTTGGCGTTAAAGCCTGGTGAATCGGTGCTTGATATGGGGTGTGGGGCTGGGTCGATTGCCATTCCGCTTGCTCAGGCTGGGCATCCTGTGATTGCTGCTGACTTTTCCCCTGCCATGTTGGGCACGCTTGATGCTGGCATTGAGTACTATGGGCTCGAGGATCGCATTACGCCGCTTGAGCTTGCTTGGGATGATGATTGGGATTTGGTTGGACCGGTCGCGAAAGCGGTGGATGTTGCCTTTGCCAGTCGGTCGGTTACGACGACCAATCTAAAAGATGCGCTTGCCAAGCTTGATCGAACGGCTCGTCGGCGTTGTGCTGTCACGATGGTCGCCAACTCCAGCCCGCGCTATGATCTGCACTTGATGAACGCTATCGGCGCCTCGGTTACCTGCAGTAATGGCTTTGTGTATGCTTTTAATATCCTCATTCAGATGGGTGCCCTGCCGCAGGTTACGTACTTTGAATCGCCTCGTCGCGATACCTTCGATAGCCTTGAGGCGGGCGTGGCGGACTTCTCCCGCATGCTCGAGCACGGTAACGAGGATAAGATCGACCGTCTGCGCGTCTACGTCGCTCAGCATATGATTGAAAATCCCCATGCCGGCGAGCCAGGGTCCAAGGGCGTGCCGCAGGGGCGCTATATGCTCGACCATATCCGTAAGGTTCGCTGGGCGTTTATTGCATGGGAACCGGTCTCTGAATCCCGCTCGTAGCCCGTTCACAGCCCGAGCTGCCCATCACCTCGGCATCCGCATTCTTTGCGAACTGGGCAAACGCGCTCCACACCGCGCCGTTCCTGCGCTATCGTGGGACAGCTCACGTAGATTAAGGCCCCGTCGCGGGGCACCCCATACATAGAAAGCGAGAACCCATGGCACTGACAGGAGCCCAGGTCAAGCAGCTTCGCAGCATGGCCCATCACCTCAACCCCGCCATCATCATCGGTAAGTCCGATGTCAACGAGGGCACCGTCGAGCAGACGGTCGCCTACCTGGAGAAGCATGAGCTCGTTAAGTGCTCCGTGCTCGATGGCTCCAGTCTTTCCGCCCGCGAGGCCGCCGAAGAGCTCTCCGAGCGTTGCCACGCCGAGGTCGTCCAGGTCATCGGCCGCAAGTTCTCGCTGTATCGCGAGTCCTCGCGCAAGGACATCGAGAAGATCAAGCTCGTCTAAGAGCCAATGATTCTGCGAGCCAACACATAGCAAGCTTTCGGGTGCCCAAGTACTTCGGGCGCCCGTTTTTTATCGCTCGACCAGCACGCGATTGAGCCGCCCCTCCACCAAGCGCTCGTATAGACGCCGCGTCTCGGGCTCGGGCACGCCATTGACCTGCTCCCTCAGATGGTGCATATGCCCGCTGTACAGCTCGACGATATCGCGCCGCCGCCCCGCCGCACTGTAGACGCGCATGGCGCAGCGCACCATATCCTCACGCGCCGTTTCCTGTCGAAGCCCCGACTCCGCCAGCCAAATCGCCGACTGCAGATCGTTTTCTTCTAGAGCGGCATTTGCTCCCTTAATCATGCAATCGATGTACTTTGACTGCATAATGCGTCGCATACGCAAAAAGTAGGTGGGGTTACAGCCATTGGGAACATACAGCGGTCCGGCATAAAGCTGCTCAATCTTAAGGCACAGCTCAACTAAATGGGGCCCGCGTGCGCCCGTGCGATTTCCCAAAACCTCGCGGCTTATCTGGTCAAACAGCCGTACATCGGTCTTGACGTAGTCGCCGTTGAGTCCGATGCATTCATTTTGGATGAGCACACACGACTTGCCATCCGGCGTCGGTCCCAAAGCCGACCGCAAGCGCGATATCGTCGAGTACAGGTTGTTGCGGGCGCTATTGAACTCGGCATGGGGCCACAGCTCCATGGCCAGCGTCTCACGATCGACGAGCGCATCCATGCCCAGTGCAAGCCGCTCGGCAAGTGTCGCCGCCTTCTTGCGGCGCCACATTTTGTCTGTGATGGGAAACCCGTCGCGCTCGGCGCGAAACGCGCCAAACATGCGAATCTCGATATGGTCGATGGTATCAACGGCTTCAACCTCGCCGGCCTGGAACAGGCGCTCGCCCTCCCCTTCCAAATCGTCGCGCAGCGAGTACCGCGACAGCTCGCGCACGGGAAGCTTCTTGCGAATCCTGGTCGCCGGCTCGCCCAGACAATGCATGGCAAGGCGCGCAAAGAGCCGATACGATGGCTCTAGAATCCCCGCACGATTCATGGACATCCAGGCCGCAAGATCGCTATCTCGCCCCGCACAGGCCAAATGCAGCGCCACCATCCAGGCCTCCGCTCCACCAACCTGCGTCTGGCTTATATCGAGCAACTCCGCTTCCTCACGTACCGAAACCATCGAGGTGTTACGCAGATACGCCGCGCGCTCCAGCAGCAATGCGTTATCGCGCATGTACGCAATCGACTCTTCGGCAAGTTTGAGCACTTGGACCGCACGGAACTTTGCATTAACCGGCCGTCCCTCTGCCAGCGACTGCCAGCCTTCTAGCAACAGGCCAAACAGCTGAATCTGGTTATCGCGCATGCGCACGGCAAAACGATCGAGCTCGTTGAACGCCGCGTCGTCGGTTACCGGCAGGCCGGAAAGGAGCCGCCGTGCCGCCAGCACCATGCGCACCCAGATAGCCATCGCCTTAAGCCCACGTACGTCGAGCGCCTCCCGCACCACCGTCATCTCGTCGTCGCGCTCGTCGGTTCCCGCAAACGACCCGTCAAAGAGCTCCACCAGCATGCTATCGGCCCGTATAACAATCCCCGCGATGTCGAGCTCACAGTCGTAGGCCTTGCTCGTTTTGAGCTGCTGTAGAACGCCGCCGTCATCTCCCCGTTCGGTCAGGCATCGCTTGACCTCGATATGCGCGGACAGCATGTCGAGTGCGGTGTGGGACGTCTCTATTTCTGGCACGGCCAGGTTCGTAGGAAGCCCAAGCCCGTTGTCCCCATAGCAAACAGCCGTCAGTGTCTGGGCCACCCTCCATGAAACAGGGTCTATTTCGCAGGCCGCCCGTTCGCCCCCGCGCTCGATGACCGATGCCATATAGCGAACGAGCTTTGTATTGGACACGCTGACCGCTGCCAGATATACGCCAAGCGCCTCGGCAGGCGTTGGCTCTGGAGCCGGATCCTCGGCATCGATCGTGCCCAGCGCTGCTCGGCAGATATCGGCCCCGTGCCCCGTCAGAGCCAGATCGACCCCATACTGCCCAGCAAGTTCAAGGACCGCATCACGGTCCAAAAAGGCGTCCGCCAGGCCCATCGCCGCATCGCATCGGCCCGCCTTAAGCAAAATCCGGGCCGCCCTCGGAACAAGTTCGGGGCGAACCTCGGCCACCAACTTACGCAAGCGCAAGCGTCCGTTATCCTCCGTGCCCAGACACGTAAAACTCCGCTCGGCGGGGTCCAAGCCAAAGATCGGGTAGTCGCGTACGAAGTAGGACTGGTCGACCATCGATAGCCTCACCCCGCAAGCCTCGAGTTCTGCGATATTGCCCTCGCCCATCAAAATCATGAGACATGCCACGCAAAACAGTGCATTATTGTCGAGCGAAGCCAGGTCGACAAGTGCCGCGCCATATACGTTGACAATCTCGTTTTCGAGCAGACCGGCTACGTCGCCTTGGCCATACAGACCCGTCTGCAATGCCGAAACGAGCTCGGGCACGCCCTGCGTGAGCTGATAAAAGTCGAGCGATGTGCTGATCGAAAACGCCGATGCCCACGCCGAATACTCATAGGCATGCACCTTGAGCATCTGCGCATTGATCTTAACCGAATCGCCCAGCCCATGAATCAGTTGACGATTTGAAGGACGGCAGGAGATAAAGACCCCCACCCCCATAGCGCGCAGGCCGCGAATCCTGTCGATGAGGTCTTCGGTATCGTGCTGATCGAGGTTTGGCACATTATCAATCGCGATAAGGGAGTGCGGTTTGTCTTTGAGTTCTTCGGTAACCACCTCGAGCTGCATAAACACCTCGCGCCCAGTGGCGCGATCGGCCTCGATAATCCGCACGGGGCCTCGCGTCGGGTCGCATTTAACCTCATGGGTGTACTGCAGCAGCACCGAGGTCTTCCCAAACCCGTCGGGCGCATAAAGAACCACGATGCCGGCCTTTCGGCCCTTGGCGAGAAGCTCATTCATCAAGCGTTCGCGTCGCACCATATAGCCACCGCCCAGCGGCATCAGCTCGAGGTCGTCCATACTGCCCAAATCGTTTACCATGCCCGCTCCTCAACTCGACCGTATGGACACTGTAACCGCAAGACCATACAAGCCGCGCTATGAATAGAGCGACCTTGTGTTCTAGGTTGTCTTTTGGTACGCAAGCGGCAAGTTTTTGTACAGCGAGGGCCGATTGTTATTAATCCCCCGACTAATCGGTCTTTAAGCAGGTAAATGAGCTTGTCAGCTTGTCCCATCTAAGCGGCAGTGTAACGCAAATGAACAAGGTTCAGCTATGTCATTCAACTCGCCTAGCACCCGCTACCGTCTACGACCTTTTAGTGGCATTTTTGCATAGAATCTGGTATGGAATGAATCAAGCTGTTGGGCATCCGGCATTCGTCAAGCTTGCGGCAAGATTTTGGTCAAGCGGGCGGAGAGGGATAACAAAAAGGCCCCCGCAAAGCGGAGGCCTTAGGCAAGGCTATGTCGAGATGCAGGATTCGCGCTACTCGCAGAGCGAAAGGGCGGCCTCGTCGGCAACGACAACGCAGTTGGTGTGCAGCTGCAGGATCGAAGCCGGGCACGCGGGCGTAACCGGACCATAGCACATGTCATGCACGGCCTGAGCCTTGGCCTCGCCGTTGGCGACGACTAGGATCATGCGGGCATACATGATGGTCTGGGTACCCATGGTGTAGGCCTGACGGGGAACATCGTCGATGCTGTCGAACAGGCGGCTGTTGGCCTGAATGGTGCTCTCGGTGAGGTCGACGCAGTGCGTGCCCTTGGAGAAGTGGTCATCGGGCTCGTTGAAACCAATGTGGCCGTTGTTGCCAATGCCGAGCAGCTGCAGATCCGGGTAACCGGCGGCGGCGACGATCTTGTCGTACTCAGAGCAGGCAGCGGCGGCGTCGGGGTTGGAACCGTCGGGCACATGCGTGTTGTTCAGGTCGATGTTGATGTGATCGAAGAAGTTCTCACGCATGAAGTAGTGATAGCTCTGGGGATCGTCGTGCGAAAGGCCGCGATACTCGTCCAGGTTGTAAGTGCTGACCTCGGCAAAGTCGACGTCGCCCTTCTCGTACCAAGCAGCGAGCTGCTTGTAGGCACCGATCGGGGTGGAGCCGGTGGCAAGACCCAGCACGCAATCGGGCTTGAGGATAACCTGCGCCGAGATGATATTGGCGGCCTTGCGGCTCATATCCTCGTAGTCTTTAGCTTTAATGATCTTCATTACGCGTCCTTTCTCGTACAAGAGAGGCAAGGCTCCCCTTACAAGCACTTGCCCGCGGCCCGCGTCGGCCGCAACCAACGTGTGCGGCCACCAGGGCGAGGTCGCGTAATGTATGTGTCTCGTGTCTAGCCGCGTCGAGGCCCCTGCCCGTCCACGGTGACCCAAAGCCGTTTAGCTTCGGACAAATCCCATCTTGCCACGGAGGGCGCCCTCTTTCAAGGGCGCCCTCCATAAACGTGTTTGAATTGTAGGCTAATGGCCACGTGCACTTACTAGCGCTCGCGAGCAACGATGAGCTGGTCCATCTCTTCGACATGCGCACCAACGGAGCCCTTGATACTCGAGAACTCAACGGAGTTGCACACCAAGATGGGAACCGTCACATCGTAGCCCTCGGCAGCAATTGCCTCGCGATCGAACTCGATGAGCACGTCACCCTTATGGACGACATCGCCCACCTGTGCATGCACGCTAAAATGCTTGCCCTCAAGCTGAACAGTGTCCAAGCCAACGTGGATGAGCACGTCTAGGCCATCGACCGTGTTGAGCGCAACGGCGTGACCCGTGGGAAAAATGGCCTCGACCTTGGCGTCTGCCGGCGCAATCACACGCGTGCCGGTAGGCTGAATCGCCACGCCCTGGCCCAAAAGGCCGGTGGCAAATGTCTGGTCATTGACCTCGGACAACGGAATGACGTCGCCCGAGATGGGAGCATCCAGCGTAAGAACTCGTCCACGCATACCAAAAGACCTTAGGACTTTAGTGAACATGCTCCCCCTCGGACATACCAATCAATCAAAATAGCTTTAACAGTTTACCACTTGGCACCCGTTTTTGACCATTAGGGAAGTTCGCGCTTGACAACCTCGACGATGTCGTCGACAACACGCTGAGTGAGCTCGTGCGTCTCCGCCTCGGCCATAACACGGACCAGCGGCTCGGTACCGCTCGGGCGCACCAGAATGCGGCCGCGGCCGTCAAGCTCCTTCTCGGCGGCAGCGACGGCGTCCCAAATGGGCTGGCAATCGTCCAGGCCGGCCTTGTTGTCGGAATGCACGTTGACGAGTACCTGCGGGTACTTCTTCATGATGCCGGCAAGATCGGTGAGGGTACGACCGGTGCGCTTGAGCACGGCCAGCAGCTGCAGAGCCGTCACCAGGCCGTCACCGGTGGTGTTGTGCTCCAGGAAGATGATGTGGCCGGACTGTTCGCCGCCGATGACGGCGCCATCCGCGAGCATGCGCTCCAAAACGTAGCGGTCACCCACGGCGGTCTGAACCATCTCGAAGCCCTGCTCCTTCATAGCGATGGAGAAGCCAAGGTTGCACATGACGGTCGAGACGATCTCGGAGTTGGCGAGCTTGCCGCGGGCGGCGAGGTCAGAACCGCAGATAGCCAGGATGTAGTCACCGTCGATCTCATTGCCCTCGCCGTCGACGAACAGCACGCGGTCGGCGTCGCCGTCGTGGGCCAGGCCGATATCGGCGTGGGTGCGCAGCACGAGCTCGCGCAGGGGCTCAAGGTGAGTGGAGCCGCACTCAACGTTAATGTCGGTGCCGCAGTAATCGGTGTTGATGGCATGGACCGTGGCGCCCAGGCGCTGCAGCGCAGCGGGCGTGGTCTGGCAGGAAGCACCGTGACCGCAGTCGACGGCAACAACCAGGCCATCGAGCTTAAGGCCGTCGAGCGTGCTGATGGCATGATCGACATAGGCCTTGCGGGCGTCTTTCATCTTGATGATGTGACCCACACAGGCGCCGGTCGGCAGCGTGTCGGCAGCCATGGCCTCCTCGGACATGACCCAGGCGCTGATCTCTTCCTCGACAGCATCGGGAAGCTTCATGCCCTTGCGGCTAAAGAACTTGATGCCGTTGAACTCCGGCGGATTATGCGAAGCGGAGATGACGATGCCGCCGTCGAGCTCGTTTTGGACGGTGAGCAGCGCCACGGCCGGCGTAGGGATAACGCCGCAGCAATGCGGACGGCCGCCCTCTGCCATAATGCCAGCGGTCAGAGCACTCTCGAGCATGGTACCCGAAAGGCGCGTGTCGCGGCCGATGCAGATGTCCGGGCCAAGGAACTTGGTCGCCGCGCGGCCCAGGCGAAACGCGAGGTCGCACGAGAGGTCGGCATTGGCGACGCCACGGACGCCGTCGGTACCGAAGATGTTCTGGGGCATAGGATCGCTCCTTCCCTAGCAGGCGATATACAACCGCCCGCCCTAGTCGAAAAAGAAAAGCGGGACCCGCCGAGGAATCGGCAGGCCCCGCTTGTACATTGTATCTCGAAAGGAGATAAAACCTTAGCGCTTGGAGAACTGGGGAGCGCGGCGGGCCTTCTTGAGGCCGTACTTCTTGCGCTCGACCACGCGAGCATCGCGCGTAAGGAAACCGGCCTTCTTGAGGTCAGCACGGTAGTCGCCAGCGTTCAGAAGAGCGCGAGCGATGCCCAGACGCAGAGCGCCGGACTGACCGGAGATGCCGCCGCCATCGCACAGAGCGATAACGTCGAACTGACCGGCGGTGTCGGTCACCTTGAAGGGAGCAAGGGCGTTCTCAACGAGCTGATGACGGCCGAAATACTGCTCGGCGTCACGCTTGTTGATGGTCACCTTGCCGGTGCCGGGGACGAGACGGACGCGGGCGACGGCGTTCTTACGACGGCCGGTACCCTGGTAGACAACGGTGTTCTCAGCCATCTTTAAGCCTCCAGCTCAATCTTCGTGGGGTTCTGGGCAGCATGCGGATGCTCGGCACCAGCGTAGACCTTAAGCTTGGTCATCTGGGCACGGCCGAGGGTGGTCTTGGGCAGCATACCGCGAACGGCGCGCTCGATGACCTTCTCCGGGTGCTTCTCCATAGCCTGGCGGAAGCTCTCAGCCTTGAGGCCGCCGTTGTAGCCGCTGTGGCGATAATAGGTCTTCGTGTCGGCCTTGTTACCGGTAAGCTGGACCTTATCGGCGTTGATGACGACAACGAAGTCGCCGCAGTCGCTGTTGGGCGTGAACTGGGGCTTGTTCTTACCGCGCAGGATCATTGCGATCTGGGTGGCAAGACGGCCCAGGACAGCACCATCGGCGTCGACGAGAACCCAGTTGCGCTGGACCTCGCCCTGCTTGGCGTAGTGAGTCGATTTCGAAATCACTTAGACTCCTCCATGTACAGTACGTGTTGTTACAGAGATTCACGGGGCTCTGCAAGTAACCCGTCCATATTACCCCGCTCGCCGTACGAGTCAACAGGTATTTTGGCTCCGACCAGAGTTTCTGCACATGTCATCCACGAGCCGTGATTTTTCCAACTCTTTAGCTGTTGTCATTTTTTGAGGGTTCGCCGTCGCTAGCGCTCAACGAACTCTTGGATTTCCGCGAGCAGGCGCTTTGCCTCCTGACGGCCCTGGATATACAGGTCCAAAAGCTTTGCCGGATCGTGCTCGACATGGCCGACCTCGACCGGCTTTTGCGGAGCGATGACCAGCGCGCGGCCCTCGCGCTCATACTTCCACAGGTGCATGCGCTGGAGGTTATAGCGGTCGTGGCGCGTCTCGATAGCCTCGAGCAGGTAGGGGTAGTCGGCATAGCGGGCGCGCGCGGCAGGCATAAACTCGTAGGGCTTTTTCTCGTACGAGCGGTCCTGGGTGACGATGACGACCGCACGGTCGAAGCCCGCCTCCTCGAGCACATGCTCGATAGGAACCGAATCGGCCACGCCGCCGTCGACGTATTTGTGCCCGTCGATCTCGACCGGCGGCGTCACCAGCGGCAGCGAGGTGGAGGCGCGCACAGCATCGAGGTCGAGCACGGCGCTTTTGACCGGCAGGTAGGCAGCGGTTCCAAACAGCATGTCCGTCGCGACGGCGTACATCTCGATGGGGCTCGCGTCGAACGCCTCGTTGTCAAAGGGATCCAGGCGGTCCTGGATATCGTTGAAGATAAAGTCGTAACCCACGATGGAGCCCGTGGATGCGAAGGATGCGGCACCCATGTAGCGGTTGTCATTGCAGAAGGTCAGGTTGATGCGATTGACGCGACCGATCTGGTGTGACTTGTAGTTGACGCCGTTGAGCGCACCGGCCGATACGCCATATACCGCCGGAATTTCGACACCGGCCTCCATGAGAACGTCGAGCACGCCGGCGGTAAACTGCCCACGAAAACTGCCACCCTCCAAGACGAGCGCGACCTTGCCGGCGTTCTTTGCCTTATCTTCTGCAGTCATATTGACCTCCTGCGATTGCGTTTTGGCTTTCTTCTACCCAGTTTTGGAATGGAGGGCGCGCAGGTTTTTCGAGGCGGCAGGTGCAGCGGAAAGTGCGTCCCAGTTTGAGGCGGGATTACGGGATGCGCTTTCCGCTTGGACCGCCGTTGGGAAAGCGCGACCCGTTCTGAGCGCGGATTCCGGGATATACTTTCCGCTAGCCATTCATTTGGAAATTGCATCCCATTCCGGATGAAGATTCCGGGATGCAGTTTCCGCTTGAGGCGTCATCCGGAAACTGCACCCCAGTCTGAGCCGGAATTCCGGGATGGATTTTCCGCCTGGGCCGCCGTTAGGAAAGCGTGTCCCACCCTGCGTTGCCGTAGCGTTTGCTTAACGTCCGCGCCCTAAACAGAGTTCGATTCTCCGCGGATGAAGGGGATCTGTCGGCGCGGGGCACAGCCAGCAGAAATGCCGTCGGCAGCACATCTGTTTTGGCTGGGGCTTTGCGCGGAGAATCCGCGTATTTGCTTCGCAAATCCGCACCGGCTTCGGCCACCTGCCGGCGTCCTCGCCCGCGGGCTAAAAACGCTTACGCGTTTTCTTTACGCCCGCGCCCTGCACAGAGTTCGATTCTCCGCGGTGCGGACAAGAAATAAAAAGGCAGGTAGATATGAGTATCTACCTGCCTGTTACTTATGGTGGAGGCGCGGAGAATCGAACTCCGGTCCACGAAAGCCCCCTGATTGGCATCTCCAAGCTCAGTCGCTGGTTTAGTCTCGGACGCTTTGCGCGCAGCGACACGCTCGCGGTGTCCTAACCGGTTCGGTCTTAGCCTGCGCCATACCGATTACGTGCGCAGGAGCATTCCCCTAACATGACGTCGCGCCGGTGTCGGGGAAATCACCGGGTTGACGCGCCGCTATAAACTAAGCAGCGAGAGCCATAGGCTCAAAAGAAGAGTTGTTGTCAATTCAATTTGACGGTACCCCTGTTTAACGAGGCGAGGAGACCTCGGCTTGCTTCCTCTCTCAGAGCTATCGTGTCGAAACCAGTCGCCCCCGAATGTCGGGAAAGTCTGGATGGTATCGGGCCTGCAAACACCCGATAACCGTCGACTTTTCAAGGAACATGCGGGGCAAGCCCCGCTTGTGGAGTGTTATCTTACCACGTTCTGAAAGCGGACAGCTGTTCTATGCACGAGCTGTGAAGACCCCAATGTGCGCCACACTTCGCACTTTTGCTACCGATCGCGTCACGTATATTTTCGCCAAGCAAAATTGACCCGTCGAAAGGACCGTTATGGATACCAAGCAGCAACTCGTCAATGCCCTCGCAGGCCTAGGCGCAACCATTACCGAAGCTATGGATGTCATCGAGGGCTTTGTCCCCTGCGGACATCCCGCCCTCACGGTATCGAACGCACTCGTCGCGCTGGACGCTGACGATGATGCAGCTCTCACTCAGCAGCTTGAGACCGTCGAGGGCTTTATCGACCACGTGAGTGAGAACCGCGGCGTGGCTGCCTACCACGGTATCGAGGTCGAGCTCGCGGGCCCCAAGGCCGATCTGTTCGCAGCAATCCGCGAGGTAGGCGCCCTTATGCAGACCGCAGGCGTCAAGAACACCCAGGTCAACGAGTGGGTCTACCGAAGCCTGGCAGCACTCGATAGCTCCGACGAAAAGGCAGCCGAGCAGCTCGCAGAAAGTCCCGCCATTAAGGCCGAGCTTTTGTAAATAGCAGACGCGGGCCCCTTGGCGCATCGTCGTCCAAGAGGCCCGCAAACAGTTTGCGTCAACCGATAGCCGCGCGGCCGCGTTCGGCCAAAGCCAGAATCGGCATCATTTGGCGCGGGGTCTTTGCTGCAAGATCGGCATGTTCGAGCAGCTTGCGATCGTTGGTCACCAAGTAATCGACCTGCGCGCGCTTGCACGCGGCGAGCACCAAGTTGTCCTCGTAATCGCGATGGAGCGCTACGTATTTGTCGGCCAGCCAAAGGTCCGACGCATCTGCACCCACGGCCGTGGCGTTTTCGGTCATATTCCGAACAAACGCCAGCGCCGCATCGCCAATCGCGCGGGCAGAAGCCTCGTCGAGCGCTCCCCCGCTGGCAAGAACGCTACGCTTCAGTTCGTGCTGGACAACGTACAGCACGTCCTTGGCGATATGTACCGGAAAGAGCAACGTTGCGCCCGATTCCGTCGCCCGCCCAATAAACGCACGCGCGGCAAGCGACTCGGCATGGTCGACGCAAAACGAATCAACCCATACGTTGGCATCCACCATTATTTTGAGGGAAGCCCTGCTCACAGGATCATCCCCTTTTGGCGATAGCGCTCGTCCATGGCTTCGGAATAGATTGTGTCCCAATCGCGATCGTCGGATACGGGCGACGTAGCGATGCCCAGATCCGCGTAAAGCTGATCCGCCACCGCCCATGATGCGGCGAACGGTGCATCGGGCGCGACGGTCTGCTGCCGGTCGTCGACGGCCGCAAGCACTTCCTCGCACTGCCCGCCACCCTGCGCGACCTTAGCCACCACCTTTTTGATGAGCTCGGGCAGTGACCCACCCGAAAGCCGCAGCACCTCCTCGGCACGGTTCTTGACCTGGCGATCTACGCGAACGTTCACCTGCGCCATGCCGCTAACAGCACCCACGCCGATCCCGCTCCCTTCAATTGCTAGCCCTGCTAGCAACACTATATAGAGAAGCTAGCACATGGTCAAACGCAAAAGGCCTGCGCTCGGACGACACCGATGCCGTCTGGGCGCAGGCCAGATAACGTGGGCGAACACGTCTGCTAACGCAGGTACGCCTTTGCGTTGCCCAGGCTGTAGGCGATCGTTGAGCCGTTGTGCAGCAGTGACGACGTCTGCGGAGTGATCATGCCGGTAATACCCAATGCCAACAGCGCCGAGTTGGTGAGCATCACCTTAGAGTAGGAGCTCGTCAGACGATCAATGAGGCCCTGACTCATGCGGCGCAGGCGCACGATTGCGGCAAGATCCGTATCGGTCAGGATGATATCGGCGACCTCCTTGGCGATGTCGCTTCCGCCACCCATCGCCAAGCCCACGTCGGCCAAACCGAGCGCCGGCGAATCGTTGACGCCGTCGCCCACCATGGCAACATGGCGCCCCTCGCTCTTAATGCGCTCCACATAGGCGTACTTGTCCTCGGGCAGCAGTTCGGCCTTAAACTCGTCGACACCCGCCTCTCGCGCAATGCGCTCGGCCGTGCGCTCGGAGTCGCCCGTGAGCATAACGACATGCTTGACGCCCAGCGCATGCAGGTCGGCGATTGCCTCGCGGACCCCGGGCTTGAGCGGATCCTCGATGCCGAGCACGCCGACGACCTTGCCATCGACCGCCAGATACAGCGGTGACAGGCCCTGCATCTGAGACTCAATGCGCTCCTTAATGTCGGAATCGAGCTGCGCGCCCTCGTCCTCAAACACAAAGTGTGCCGAGCCGATAATCGCGCGACGCCCTTCAATGGACGAAGCGATGCCGTGCGCCACGATGTATTCGACAGCAGCATGGCGCTCGCGGTGCTCGAGCCCACGCTCGCGTGCCGCATTGACCACGGCACGCGCCACCGGATGCGGAAAATGCTCCTCCAAGCAAGCGGAAAGGCGCAGGACCTCGTCCTCGCTCCAGCCATCGGTGGTGAGCACGCAGGCAAGACGCGGCTGCGCCTCGGTAAGCGTGCCGGTCTTGTCAAACACAATGGTGTCGGCCTTGGCAAACGACTCAAAGTACTTCGCGCCCTTGACCATGACGCCCATCTTGGCAGCATCGCTCATAGCGGTCATGACGGCAACGGAACCCGTGAGCTTGAGTGCGCACGAGTAGTCGACCATCAGTGCCGCCGAGGTCTTGATGAGGCTGCGGGTAGTAAGCGCAACCAGGCCCGCGAGCAGGAAGTTCCACGGGACGATCTTGTTGGCAAGGTCCTCCATATGCGACTGGCCCTCGGACTTGAGCGAGTCGGCCGTCTGCACGAGCGAGACGATTGAGCGCAGTTTGGTTTGCGCCGTATTGGCGCGCACGCGCACCAAGATGCCGCCGTCTTCCACGACGGTACCGGCGAACACGTCGTCGCCCACGCTGCGCTCGACGGCCAGCGGCTCGCCGGTCAGGGTCGCCTGGTTGACCATAGCGCTCCCCTGCTCGACAACACCGTCGATGCAGATGGACATGCCGGTGCGCACGGCGACCAAGTCGCCGTGCTCGAGCTCGGTGGCGGCAACGCTTACCTCGGTGTCGCCGACGACCTTTTGCGCCTTGTCGGGCACATCGAGCAGCGAGTTGATGAGCTCGTTTTCGCTCATGGCGCGGGTGTAGTCCTCGAGCAGCTCGCCCACGTTGAGCAGGAACATCGTCTGGCCCGCGGTGTCGACATCACGCTTGACGAACGAAATGCCGATGGCCGAAGCGTCGAGCACGGGAACGGTCAGGCGCGGCTGCGCGAGCTCATGAAGGGCAGCGCGCAAAAATGCCATGTAACCGGCCACGACAAACACCGCACGCAGAGGCGTCGGCAAGAACCAGCGACGTGCGTAATGGGCACCGATAAGTGTGGCAAGATCCATGACGAGCTTGTGCTTGCGTGGCTCAAGCTGCATCACGTAGCCTGTCTTTGCGTCGGCAATGGCCTGAGCGTCGAGCGCACCGACGGCGGCCAGCACGGCATCGCGGCGCGACTCGTCGTATTCGAGTGCCATCTGGCCGATGCGGCCGTAGACGCGCACCTTGTGCACGCCGTCGATGTCGCCGCCAAGCTTAAGAAGTGCATCGAGATCGCTCTCTGGCACAGGACCCGCCAATTGAAGACGGGTCCTGCCGGGGATCTCGCTAATAATCGAGAATCTCATAGTTTGTGCCTGGGAGCGTTACTCGGCTGCCTCGTCAGCAGCGGCCTCGCTCTGGGTGATGTAAGCAGCCTCGGCAACCATGTCGTCGACATTAGCCTTGGCCTGCTCGACCATGTCCTGGTAGCCGTTCTTGATGCGCATGCCACACGCGATACCCTGCACGCAGGCATTCTTGACCGGAGCGCTGGTAAGCAGCTTGATGCCGGCCGTGCCAAGCAGAAAACCGCCACCGACAAGCAGGGTATTGAACGTCGACTTCTTCATGTTGCTTCTCCCTTTTGCCGCATTGGACGCGGCACGGTGCCTCAGCACCCGAGTAAATAAGTTTGCTCGAGCACGCTTTTGAAATATCTCAATTTTATCTAACTATCTAGGTCAGCCATGGCTAACCTTTTGAAAATTAACGATGCGGAGTAACCGATTGTCAATGTGACAAAGGGACTGTCCCTTTGCCCCTTCTTACAACTGCCAGGTAGCTGCTTCCTTTTGCAGCGCCACCATGCGGGCGAATTCTCCACCTGCCGCCTTGAGCTGCGCCGGAGTGCCCTGCTCGGCAACCACACCATCCTTGAGTACAACGATCTTATCGGCATTTTCCACCGTACGCATACGGTGGGCAATAACGATAACCGTCTTACCTGCAAGCAGACGGGAGAGCGCCTGCTGAACCACGGTCTCGTTCTCCACATCCAAGCTCGCCGTCGCCTCGTCCAACAGCACGATAGGCGCGTCTTTGAGCAGCGCACGGGCGATAGAGATGCGCTGGCGCTCACCGCCGGACAGCTTGGAGCCGTTCTCGCCGATCATGGTGTTGTAACCCTGCGGCATGCGGCTCACAAACTCATCGCAGTTGGCGGCACGCGCAGCCGCAAGCACTTGCTCATCGGTGGCGCCACGACGCCCGAGGCGGATGTTTCCCATCACCGTGTCGTCAAAGAGCAGCACGTCTTGGAACACAATGGCGTAGTCGCGCAGCAACACCTCGGGATCCACGCTCGCAACATCCACGCCGCCCACGGTGACCGTGCCTTCGGTGGCGTCCCAAAAGCGCGCGGCCAGGCGGCTCACCGTGGACTTACCGGAGCCCGAAGGACCGACCAGTGCCGTGACCTCGCCTTCCTTGGCGGTAAAGCTCACATCGGTAAGAACTTTCTCGCCGGCGCGGCCGTCCTCGCCCGCACCATAGCCAAATGCCACGTGATCGAACACCACATCGTGGCCTACGGGCTCAAACTGCTCGCTGCCCCGCGCCACGGGCTCTTCCATGATGGAACGCATGCGCTTGGCCGACGACTCGGCGGCAAACAGCTCGGACATCAGCATCAGCGCCTGATCAAAGGGCGCATAGATGCGGCTCACCATAAGCAGGAAGGCAAACATCATCAAAAAGTCGACCTGGCCGGAGGCGACCATCGCAGCGCCCGTGACCAACGTGGTGGCAATCCCCAGGCGCAGGATGGCAAAGGCGGAGTTGACCAAAAGCCCGTTGGCGAGCTCGCCTTTGGTGGTCTCGCGCTCCTCGGCATCGATCACGGCGTTGAGTCCCTCAAGATAATGGGCCTCCTGGTTGGTGGCGCGGATCTCGCGCACGCAGTCGAGCGTCTCCTGGATCGCCTCGGTGACCTTGACCTTCTCGGCACGCACATGGTCGAACACCGGGATCATGGGGCCGCGCGTCAGATACAGCACGGCAAAGGCCACGGGAACGCTCCAAAACGCCGCGATCGCCAGCTGCCAGCAAAAGAACAGCGACGCCACGAACACAATGGCGCTTGCGATGATGGCACCCCAAAGCTCTCCCAGCACGTGGCTGTAGGCGTGCTCCATAGTCTGAACGTCGCCCATGATGGTTTCGGTTAGATCGGCCAGATCACGACGGCCGAAAAACGACAACGGCAGCTTGCGCAAGCGCTCGGCGATCTCCATACGCTGCTTGCCGCACTCCTCGTAAAAGATGCAGTAGGTGTAGTAATACTGCTGCCAGTTAGAAGCAAAGAGCAACACAAAAAAGACCAGGAGGCCGCCCACGATCGGCAGGGCATCCGGCAGGTCAGCCCCGCTGGCGAGACGCTCGACAAAGCCGGCCATAACCAGGAATAAAAAGCCCATGCCGGCCATGGTAATGAGATTGGTGAGCGTGGTCCAGAAAATGCCGCGTTTTACGCCGGCGACGCCTTTATCGGATAGGAAGTACTTCTTTTGGAATGAGGCGAACATTTAGGCCTCGCCTCCCTTCGTGACAGCGGCATCCGCGGTCGCTGCAGTGATTTTCCAGCTCGCGGCCTGTTCGTATTCGGCCCACATCTTGGCATACAGACCCTCTTGGGACAGCAACTCGGCATGGGTACCCGACTCCTGCACGCTACCCTGGTTGAGCACCACGATCTTGTCGGCCCCCACTACAGTCGAGAGTCGGTGCGCAATCATAATGACCGTGCGACCCGCCGCCAGCTTGCTAAAGGCGCGCTGGATGAGCGCCTCGTTCTCGGGGTCGGCAAACGCCGTGGCCTCATCGAGCACCACGATAGGCGCGTCTTTAAGGATCGCGCGGGCGAGTGCCACGCGCTGGACCTCGCCGCCCGAAAGATATGCTCCGCCGGCACCGAGTATGGTATTGATGCCCTGTGGAAGCTTGGCCACAATGTCGTCGCACTGAGCTGCGGAGAGGGCCGCACGCACTTCGTCGTCAGTGGCCGTAGGCTTGGAAGCGCGCACGTTATCGGCAAGTGTTTGCCGGAACAGCTGGTTGGTCTGGAACACGAAGGCGACCTGGTCCATAAGCTCGTGCGGGTCCATGTCGCGAACGTCCACACCGCCTACGAGCACACGGCCTGCGGAAACATCCCAAAAACGCGGGATCAGGCTGGCGCAGGTTGACTTACCGCCGCCCGAGGGACCCACCAGGGCGAGGGTGCTACCCGCGGAAACGCTAAAGCTCGCATGGTTGACGGCAGGCGCCTCGGCACCCTCGTACGTAAAGCTCACGTCCTCAAATCGCACATCGCTGCCAGCAGGGTGCTTGGGCAGGGCGGGCACGGAGAGCTGCTTGGAATCCATAACGCTTCGGATGCGAGCCAGCGAATCGGCACTCATCTGAGAGGCCTCGCCCACAAACATGAGCTTGGTCATGGCCGTCGGTACCACGGCCGAAAAGATCGCGTAAAACGTGAAGTTTGCCATAAAATGCGCGAAGTCCGTCTCGCCCGGCGCCAACAGCAACGCCACGGGCAACAGGAATGTCACAAGACCATTGAGCGCGGTAAGGTTGAGTACCTGCGGACCTCGGCAAAACGTGCCCGCATAGCTTTGTGCCATATCGGCGTATTCGGCGATCGCATCGTGGAACGCCTTAAAGGAGTAGACCGTCTGCTGGAATACCTTGACCACGGGGATGCCGCGTACGTATTCGGTGCCGGTCTTGTTCATCTTGACCAGCGCGCCCATGTAAGCCTTCATAAACTCGGCGCCCTTGCCGCTCATCATGGCGGCCATGGCGCAAAACGAAACGACGACCGAGATTAAGCATGCCGCGCCCAAACGCCAATCGAGGGCAAATAGCAGCACAAGCAGACCCACGACCATGGCGGTGGCACCGGCGATATCGGGCAGCATGTGCGCGAGCAGCGTCTCGGTGGAGGCGGCACAGCCGTCTACGATACGGCGCAGCTCACCGGTGGCGTGCGCGTCAAAGTAGCCGAGCGGCAGCTTAAGCAGATGCTCGCTCGTAGCCTTGCGGATATTGGATGCGCAGCGAAACGCGGACAGGTGCGTGCACATGAGCCCCACGAAATAGACCACGATGCTTGCCAGGGCAAAACCAACAGCCCACCAACCATACATCGCGATGTCGGCGGCCTCGCTCCAGTTGGGCGCCACGGCAATCAGGTCTCGCGCAACAAGCCAGATGCACACGTACGGGCCAAAGCTCAACAGCTGCGAGAACGCCGAGAGGGCCATGCCCAAATACGTTAGGAATTTACGGTCACCGGCATATGCAAGTAGCTCGCCGATGCCGCCGCCTTCCTTTTTTGATCCCTTTGCCATGAGATTCCTTTCTAACGGCTTGAGAGTTAACCGTAAGAAACTTATCATGGGCGTGTTAGCCAGGGCACACAATTGGGCCAGGCGTGGACGTTTTCGCAAATGAAGGGGACGCTTTTGAAAATGCGGCGGGCAGCAACCGATATAACCGAGCTCTACGCACCGCAGTTTGAGCAGTTTGGCCTGGAGCTTTCCGGCAAGGGCGCCGTCTTTACCGGCGAGGTGGCAAACGATCGGGCACACGGACGCGCATGGATCATGCCCCTTTCCCCCACCTGCATCGTCATGGAGCATTTCATTGCCCCGACGCACAACATGCAGCTAGCCGAATACACGCCCGAACCGTACGCGTGCGTGAGCGAGGTCAGCGCGCCCACGCTCATGTGCATGCCCGAAGCCGGCATAACGCCTGCGAACCTCAAGCCGCTGCATGGACCGTGGCCGAACAGCGCGATCTGCAGCTTTGTCCAAGATAGCTGCGGTGAGGAGCTAAGCCCGCTGTTTGCAGGGCAGCTCTACCACTCGCGCTCGGTCCTCTTTTTGCCTGGATATTTTGACGAACTGGAGCACCGCTATCCCACCGAGTTCGCAGGGGTCTTTGAGGCGTTTGCCGAGCCATGGCACGAGGAAGCGACGTCCGCCATCTGCCACACACTGCACCGGATTAACGAGGACCGCGCCCGCACCGTAGGCGGACACGTCTATATGCAAGGCATCGTGGAGACCATGGTCGCGGAGCTCGCCTGTTCGCGCGCGGCCCACAAGCAGGCGCAGCAGGCGGCAGACACACGCGCCAGCGTGACCATTGCCGAGGAAGCAACGGTAATGATTGAGCGCGCGCTCGACAAAGGCAGGCGTGTGGGTATCAACGAGGTGGCCGAGAGGCTCTACACAAGCCGCTCCAAGCTATGCGCCACCTTTAAAGCCCAAACTGGCGAGTCCCTGGGCGTCTACATTCGCAGACGCCGTATGGAGCGAGCACAGGACCTTTTGGCCGATAGCGCGCTCACGATAGCGCAGGTGGCAGAGCGTCTAGGCTACCCTCAGCAGGCCGCCTTCGCCCAAGCCTTCAAGCAACACACCGGCACCACCCCCACCACCTGGCGCTCCCAACATTTATAAAGAATGAGGGCGCCAACGACGCCCTCATTCACCAAATTCAATCCAGCCCACCTGACCCGAACGGCCGAGTCGTCTGGCCGGGGAAGCCCCGAGTCGCCGGGGTGTTTGCTCCAAATGAGTTCCGCATGCAAAGAAGGCCACTAAATGTGGCCTTCGTCTTGCATAGGACTGTTTGAAATTTGGAGGAAATACCCCGGCGACTCGGGGCTTCCCCGGCCTCGCAGCTACGAGAGCGACGTTCTCAGCAACTCGTTGAAGAGCTTCGGGTTGCCCTTGCCGCGGCTCGCCTTCATGCACTGGCCCACCAAAAAGCCGATGACCTTCTGGTTGCCGTCACGATACTGCTGCGCCTGATCGGCACAGTTTGCCAGCACCTCGTCCACGATCGGCTGCAGCGCGCCGGCATCGCTCACCTGACGCATGCCGCGCTCGTCGACGATCTTGTTGGGATCGTCGCCGGTCTGAGCCATGGCCTCAAAGACCTCGTGCGCCTGATTGGAGCTGATGGCATCGGTCGCCAGCAGCTTGGCGAGTGCCGCCACCTGAGCCGGCGCGATGCCGGACTCGGCGAGCGACACGCCCGCGCCCTTAAGGTAGGCGATCATCTCGTTGACCAGCAGGTTTGCGACCGTCTGGGCCTCCTTGCCGGCCATACCGGCAGCGGCGGCCTCAAAGAAGTCGGCAAACTCCGGGTCGCCGGCGATCTGCTCGGCGTCGGCCGCCTTAATGCCAAAGTCGGCCTCAAAACGGACGCGCTTGGCATCGGGCAGCTCGGGGATCTCGCCACGGCAGCGGTCGATAAACTCGTCGTCCAGGTCGAACGGCGCCAGGTCGGGGTCGGGGAACAGACGATAGTCATCGGCCGTCTCCTTCACACGCATGACCACGGTGCGCTTGCGGCTGGGCTCCCAGTGGCGGGTCTCCTGGTAGATAATGCCGCCCTCCTCGAGCACCTCGGCCTGGCGGCAGATCTCGTAGGCAAGGCCATCGTGCAGACTCTTAAACGAGTTAAGGTTCTTGAGCTCGGTCTTGGTGCCCAGCTTGGTCTCGCCGCGGCGGCGCAGCGACACGTTGCCGTCGCAGCGCATGGAGCCCTTCTCCATGGAGCAATCGGAAATGCCCAGCGTCACAAAGATGCGACGGAGCTTCTCCATAAACAGGCGTGCTTCCTCGGGCGTGCGCAAGTCGGGCTCAGTCACGAGCTCAATCAAAGGCGTGCCGCAGCGGTTGTAGTCGACGAGCGACTCGGCCGCGGCGGTAATGCGACCCTCGGCGCCACCCACGTGGACCATCTTGGCGGCGTCTTCCTCCATGTGGATGCGCAGGATGCGGATGGGCACCGTGTAGGAACCGTCCTCGCGACGCTCGGGCATCTGCAGGTTGGACGCGTCATAGCTGGCCAGGTGGCCGGCGCGCTGATTGCCCTCGCGCATCGTGGAGGACATGGACGTGGACAGGCCCTCGGCATTGGCCGAGGCGCTCGCCAGGCTCTGAGCCTCGGCCTCGCCAAACGCGCAGTCGGGGCGCTCGGCGGCACCGCGACCGGTCACGTCCAGGTCCAGGTGACCGTACATGGCAAAGGCGACCGGGCCCTGCGTGGTCTGGAAGTTCTTGGCCATATCGGGATAGAAGTAGTGCTTGCGGTAGAACATCGAGTGGCGCTGGATCTCGCAGTTGGTGGCGAGACCGGCCTTGACGATGCTCTCGATGGCGCGCTTGTTGGGCACTGGCAGGGCGCCGGGCAGGCCCAGGCACACCGGGCACACGTTGGCGTTGGGCTCGTCATCGTGGCTGAGCTTGCAGTTGCAGAACATCTTGGTATCGAGTGCGGTGAGCTCGGTATGGATCTCCAGGCCGATCACAGCCTCCCAATCCTGCAGGACCTCGGAAAGCTCCTTCATTACAGCTCGCCTCCCTTCCCAGCAAAATCGGGCGCGACGGAAAGCGCGGGCGCACCCGTGGCGGCATCGGCAAAGCCGCGCTCCAAGGCGCGGGCAAACGTGAGCAGCTGACGGTCCTTAAAGGCCGGACCCACCAGCTGGGCAGAAACGGGCAGCTTGCTGTCCTCGCCCAGGCCCAGCGGCACCGAGATTCCGCCGTTGCCGCAGATGTTAAGCGAAATGGTGTACAGGTCGGAGAGGTACATCTGCGTGGGATCGCTGATCTCGCCAAACTTAAAGGCCGTGCGCGGCGAGGCGGGCATGAGGATGGTGTCCACCTTGGCATACGCGGCGTCGTAGTCCTGCGTGATGAGCGTGCGGGCCTTTTGCGCAGCGTAGTAGTACTTGTCGTACACGCCCGAGCTCAGCAGGTAGGCGCCGAGCATCTGACGTCGCTTGGCCTCGGCACCAAAGCCGTGGGCGCGCGAAAGCGAGCTCTGGTCGGACAGGTTGGCGCAGCCCTCCTCCTGATAGCCGTAGCGAATGCCGTCGAAGCGGGCCAGGTTGGAGAACGCCTCGGCCGGGCCGATGACGTAGTAGGCGGCGATAGCGGCGTCCAGGTGCGGCAGGTCGACCTCGACCAGCTCGGCGCCCTGGTTCTGCAGCTCCTGGGCGGCGCGCTGAACAGCGGCCTTGACCTCGGGGGTCAGGCCCTCGGCCTCCATAAACGCGGGGATGATGCCCACGCGCTTGCCCTCGATGCTGTCGTTGAGATGCTCGGTAAAGTCGACGGCGCAATCCTGGCTGGTGCAGTCGTACGGATCGTGGCCCGCGCCGGTAAGCGCGTTCATGGCCAGCGCGACATCCTCGACCGTGCGGCCAAAGGGACCCACCTGGTCGAGCGACGAGCCAAAGGCGACCACGCCGTAACGGCTCACGGCGCCATACGTGGGCTTAAAGCCCACCACGCCGCACAGCGACGCCGGCTGGCGAATGGAGCCGCCGGTGTCCGAGCCCAGCGAGAGCGCGACCTCGCCCGCGGCGACGGCGGCAGCGGAGCCGCCCGAGGAGCCGCCAGGCACGCGCTCGGTATCCCAGGGGTTGTTGGTGCGGTGGAACGCCGAGCTCTCGGTGGAGCTGCCAAAGGCAAACTCGTCCATGTTGGCCTTGCCCATGGGCAGGCAGCCGGCATCGAGCATGCGCTGGACGCAGGTGGCGGTGTAGACGCTCTGGTAGTCCCCGAGCATGCGGGAGGCGCAGGTGGTGCGCGTGCCCACGAGGTTCATGTTGTCCTTAATGGCCAGCGGCACGCCCGCGAGCGGGGGCAACGGCTTGCCTGCGGCACGGTCGGCATCCACGCGCGCAGCGGCCTCGAGCGCAAGCTCGGGCGCCACCTGCAGGAATGCCTGGACCCCGCCCTCGCGCGCCTCGATGGCGGCAAGGGAGGCCTGGGCCACCTCGGTAGCGGTAAAGTCGCCGGCGGCAACGCCCGCGGCGATCTGGGCGGCGGTAAGGGAATCGAAGCTTAGCGCCATTACTCGCTCTCCCCCTCTCCCAAAATGGACGGCACGCGGAAGTAGCGGTCGCGCGCGCTGCCGGCGTTTTCGAGCGCGACGTCGAGCGGCAGATCGCGCTCGGGCTCGCGCAGGTCATCGCCCATCACGTTGGACAGGCTTCCGATAGGATGGAACGTGGGCTCCACGTCGGGCAAGTCATATTGCAGGACGGGTTCGAGCATCTGGACGGCGTCGTTCATGTAGGACGTCATCTGGGTGAGCTCGTCATCGGTCAGTGCGATCTTTGCGTACTCGGCGATGCCGCGCACGTCTTTCTCGCTGAGTGCCATAGGCGCTCCCTTCCGCATAACAGTTAAACCGCTCTAGTATACAGGGCAACGCCGCTTGGAGCAGGTGCTTTACCCAAATGCAGCGAAAACGTAACGAGAGCGGTGGATTGGCAGGCGACGGGCCGGCGATTCTGCAGCAAAACCGCACCGTCCATAGCGAAAACCGTCCCGTCCGCAACGAAAAGCATCCCGCCCGCAATGAAAACCGTCTCGCCCACAACGAAGACCATCACAACATTCGACACTTTTCGCCAAAATCGAAATTTTCATCGAATGTTGTGATGGTTTGGAAGCCCCGACCACCACAAAGGTGCCTGTCCCCTTTGTGGTGGTTCTGGACGATGTCTTATGCCGAGGCCTTGGCCTTGCGGTGCTTGCGGACCGCGTGGATCACGATGTCCAGCAGCAACAGCACAATGGCTAGGACCACGATGAGCACGGCAAACTCGCGCTTGCCCCAGTGGCGGCCGGCCAGCGACTTTTGCTTGTCGACGTCCTTCTTGTTGTACTTGGTGCGCACGCAATGCACCAGCAGGCGATGGTCGTTCACGCCGTAGGGCGTGCAGGTGACGAGCGTCACCTTGTCGGCGCCGGGCTCGATGGTCAGCGACTCCATCTCCTCGGGCAGCACCACCTCGGAGTCCACCATCTTGTAGGCGAGCGTCTTGTTCATGGTGTGCAGCAGCACCAGGTCGCCGGGCTCCAGCGAGTGGATGTCGTCGAACATGCTCAGGTTGCGCATGCCCGAGTGCGCGGTGAGCACGCAATGCGTCGAGGTGCCGCCCACCAGCAGGCTCGTGCCCTCCAGGTGGCCGACGCCCGCCATAAGGACTTCCTCGCTCGTACCGTGGTAGATGGGCATGCTCACGTCGATGGAGGGGATCTCGACCCAGCTCATCATAGGGTCGCGGTCAAAGATGAGCTGCTGAGCGTAGGGCTCGATCTGGTCGGCGGGAAGCTCGGTGGCCTCGCCCGCCAGCTGTTCGTTAAAGGAGCGCGCCTGGAGCAGGATGCGCTCGCGCTCCTCGGCAGACAGCGCGTCCACGGTGCTGGACACGGTGCTGATCTGGTTGAACACGCCCGAGGCCTCGAGCCGGTCCAAGATCCACGGCCAGGTCATAAGGCCCACGCCGATAAGGATGATGACGATGGTGATGAGCCGGTCGGCCCAGCGCGGCAGCCGCTTGCGGCGGCGCTTGGGCTTTGGTTGAGGTTTGGGCTGAGGGCTTGAGCCGCCGTTGGCCGCAGCGTTATTGCTCTTCATATGTTTGGCGCCCTGCACCATCGCCGGTCACTCCTCTACAACTCAGGTTGTCTAAACAAATAATAGCCGATTAGCAAACTCATGCACCGGACAACGCAGCTAGGACCGAAACGCCGCCTACGGTTCGAATTCTTGGAGACCTTCTACAGCGCTTCTTGCCATGGATATTCCTTTCCAAACATGCGATCGACTTCGAGTTGAATTCGCTCATCGTCGATTGCCGCCAAAGATAGCGCAAGCGAAATGTCATCGACACGGGAGGAGTTGGCAAACACGGGCGCATAGCGCCACACTTGGATCATCGCCGTTTCGTTATCCGGCAACTCCCCGTCTGCGACTTCGAGGTCACTCAGTTGACGCCATGCACTTCTTAAGACGGCCTTTTGTTCCATACCCGGCGCAGCGAGCATCGAACGCGCAGCGAGCGCCGTCTCCCCGGCGTCAACAAGATACTCGATCTGCGGCGTCTTCCTTGCAAATAAGACCTTCAAGACAGGCGAGGAGAGCTCTGCCATGTGCTCACTGAGCAGAAGATCAACGGCAACAGGGAACACGACGACACGTCGCTCGCAACGCTCGCGCCTCGCGAGCCCCCTGTCAACAAGCTCGGTTATGGCCTCACTCGCGCGGCTTGCCGAGATCCCAAGCGCACGACAAAGGTCATGGGGGCGATATGGCTCCTGGGCTGCTCCCCAGATTGCGGCAGCCTGTGCGTTGGGTGACATCTTGGTCGCGTGATTGCGAAACCGGGCACCGCCCCTCTCCGTGCAGGCCGTGCCCATAAATGGAAGAAAAGCCTGTCTGCCGGGGCAAACAAACGGAATCCCTTGTGCGACCAATGCTTTGCGCTGACGTGCATCGGCATCAGGAAACGAAACGACAACAGGAGTCTCCGCACGCAAGGCTAGCTGACTATAGACCCTCTTAGCCTCGGGAAGCCCGACGCCAGTAGGCAAACTTGCAAGCAAAAACGAAAAACCGTTTGCGTCAACAGCGCGGACTTCAATCGCCCGCAGATGCAGCGGCAAGCGTGCGGATCCAGGCCAAGTTTTGGTCTTGGCGGAGAGGCCTAGTGCTTCTTGTAAGTAGATTAACGCTTCGTTCATTTCCATTGTTTTCGTTCGATTCCAGTTTGTATTGGAATTATACATAATTTTCGGAATTAAAGAGATACCGTTCGTGCCTAAGCCTACATTTGAGTTTTCAAAATATCCCGGATCGGCGGGGTGATTCGGGATACAATCTCAATAGAAAACGACGCACCCCGCGTAAATGTTTGGGAGCGCGGGCGGCCTAGTTTTCAGTTTTTGTTAAATGCCCGGGATCCGACCCCCGGGCATTCTTATTTGCGCTTTCGGCGCAAATGCCGTCCACCGTCCGTATCGCGCGTGCGCCTACGGACCTTAAACCGAACCTCATACGAGTCAAGAAACGCGATGACGAGCGTGCCCGCATCGGACGATGGAGGCTGACTGCGTTATCCCAAAAAGAACGGGGCAGACTCCAGTGCGGAGTCTGCCCCGAAAAGAGAATGGCAAAGCAAGAGCGTCAATGGACGAGAAAAGTGTCCGCAAGTCTCATGGCCATCGCATCCCACCTGCCAAAGGGATGGGTGAGCGAGCGTTACTCCTGCTCGGACTCCTCGGCCTGCTTACGGCTGCGGATGAGGTGCGCCACGCCGATGCACAGCACCGCGCCACCAGCGATCCAAGTGAAGGTCACACCGTTGAGACCGGTCAGCGGGAGGCCGACGGACTTGGTATTGCCGACGTTGATGGTGATCTCACCGGTGGCGGCGTTGGTGCCGGCGCCTTCCGTGCCGTTCAGTTTGTTGTCACCGGCAGTGTCGTCAAGCGTACCGAAGGCGATGTCGTTGCGGCCCTTGTCGTACTCGGAAACCTCCGCCTTAAGCTCCGTCACCTTCATGGTCACGGCGTCATACGTCGGGGTGATCTTGAAGGTGAAGGGTTTGGCCTTGGTGTAGGAGTCGCCGGGGGCCTTGACCTCGGTCACCTTGTAGGAGCCGGCGTCGAGGCCGGAGACGGGGATCTTGCCGTCTTTGTCGGACGTGAACGTCACGTAGTCAGGCAGGTGGTTGACGTCGGCAACGGTCACGAGCTGGCCCGCGACGACGCCCGCGGTGGGGTCGTCCTTCGAGGCGATATACTGGTCTTGAGTGTTCGAATCAGCGGACTGGATGGTGAAGACGGCGCCCGCAAGGCCCCTCTCGGTGCCCTGGTCGACCTTGTTGAGGTTGAGCTTGAACGCGAAGTCGGCGACGGTATCCTCGATCGTCTCGCCCGTGCCCTCGGCATACGGGTTGTTGGAGTACTCGAGCTTGACGGTGTTGGGGTTACCGCCCTTGTTGCCGTCGGTTGCATTGCCAATCACGGCGTTGCCGTTGAGCTTTGCCTTGTAGAAGACAACGATCTTGGTGTCGGCGGTCACGCTCGCGACGTCCTTGAGGCCCTTCTTGCCGTCTCCGGTCTTGAACTCGACCGTCAGCGTGTTGTTGTTGCTAGCATCAGCATCCGTCACGGTATAATTGCTCGACTCAATCTCGCTGTAAGTCTCGCCGTTCAGCGCGTACACCTTAACCGAGCCTTTGACATAGTCAAGGCCATTGGAAAGCCCGTCGGTGAACTTGTAAGCATACGTGCCAAAGGTAGCGTAGTTGCTGGCGATCGTGCCGGTAAGCTTGTAGTTAACTTCCTGGCCGATCTGGGAATCGGCGACATCATTCCATTTGTTGGAGCCCTTGATGTCGGTGGCATCGGCGGCGTCGGCATCGTCGAGGACCTTCTTCTCGACAGTAGGCACGCCCTTCTTTGGCGTAACGGTCGTCGCGTTCACGCCGTCGATCACGGCGTAGACGGGAGAGGTGGACACATCGGTCGACTTGTCAGCAGGCTTACCGGGAGTAGCGGTGAGGAAGAGCCAGTAGCCGGCGCCGAGTCCGGAAAGGGATGCACTGCCCTCGCTCGTCACCTTCCAGGTGGTGCTGTTCTTCAGGCCATCGGCAATTAGACTGAGAACGTTGTCGCTAGCAACCTTCGAATCGGTCCCGGTAACTTCAGATTTGGTGCTAAGCCAATCGGCAGCATCCTGTGCGTTCTCGCTTTTGTAGGATGCATCCTTTTTCTTGATGGCGTTTACGACAGCAGTTTGGGCATCGGAGCTGGCCCATTCGATGCTACTCACCGTCGTATTCCCACCGGTCGTCGTGACCTTTGCCTTGAAGATCTGGATACCCTTATAGGTCGTGGACGCAGCGTAATCGGCGTCCTCGAACGTGACGGTCGACCTCGTACCCTCAGCAAACGCCATGGTCACGGGCGCCATCACGCCGCCGAAGCTCAGCGCTGCCGTGAGGCCGGCGGTTACTGCCAGGCGTGCGATGTTCTTGCTCATGCTCATCTTCTTTTCCTCCGTTTTCCGTTTGATTCTCATTCGATCGGTCATCATCTGTCTGTGTCTTAGCATCTACTTCGCTACGTCTCGCCCCGCTCTCTGTGGGGCTGCCAGCTACTCTTTATGGCTGCCACCTCCCCGCTTGACCAGGAGCGCGACCACGACGAGCGCGGCTCCGGCGACCGCTGCGGCGGCCGCGGCGTACATTGCCATATCGCCAGTCGAGGGCATAAAGCCTCCGGTGGTAATGCTAGGGGGTGTGCCGGTGGGCGTGTTGATGAGCGACGCCTCCAGGCTGCCCGTCGACCCGTCCGCGCTGTCGGCGCGCAGGGGCGACTCGGCCGTGATGGTGAGCTTGGGCTTGGCGGCGGCCACCTGGTCGACGTCCAGACCCTCGGCCTTGACCATCACGGAGCGCGTGCCCTCAAAGGCGGTGTAGCCCTTGGGCGCCTTGAGCTCGCGGACCTCCAGCTTGCCCGAGTCCACGCCCGAGACGGTCACGTGGCCGTCCTCGCCCGTGGTGACGGTGGCCTTGCCCTCCGCATCCCACGTGCCGTCGGCCGCCAGTGTGCGGCCGCGGTCGTCGGCGATGCTCAGGACCGCCCCGGCAAGCGGCTTGTCGCCGTCGCTGCCGCGCTTGGTGAGTGCGAGATCCCAGGTGTAGGCGCACGCGTCGTCGCTCGGCGTGCGGGTGAAGCCGGCGTCGCCGGACTGGTCGGCAAAGGGAGAGCGCGGGTAGCGCAGGTAGACCTCGTTGGGGTTGCCCTTCGCGATGCCGTGGTTGCACGCGCTACTGAGCGGCGCATTGTACACGGCGACCACGCGAGCGCCCGCGGTGAAGGCGTCGGCCCCGCCGAGCGCGGCGATCAGGTCGCCGGTGCGCACGGTGAAGGTCTTGCCGTCAGCCGCTACCTTGGTGGCGCACTGGGCCGTGATGTCGGTCCAGCCCTTCGCGGGCTCGGTGCCGGCGCGTCCGTCCTTGCCGGCCGAGACGGCGTCGAAGCCGCCGTCCGCGCCCGCCGCCACGTACACACGCATGCTCGCGGCCACCTTGGAGGGGTCGAGCCCCGCGCTCATGGTGTCGACGAACCGCACCGTATAGGTGTCGTAGGCGGTGAGCCCGGCCGGGACCGTGGCCGAGAGGCGCCAGTACAGGTCGTCGGCGACCGTGGCGTCGGCGGCCTTCTGCCATGCGGCGGTGCTGTCCTCCAGCACGTGCTTTTGGACCTTGGGCGTCGCGGCCTTGGGCTTGACGGTGACGGCGCTGCCGCCGACCAGGGCCATGATCGGCGCGGTGCCGGCCTCGTTTTGGGAGATGGCGTCGTCTTTGGCGACGATGAGCCAGTAGCCACAGGGCAGCTCGGCCGTCGTGCCCGCGTTAAGGGCCACGGACACGGCGCCAGAGCTCTGGAGGGAACGAGCGAGCTGTGCGCTCAGCGCGCTCGTAAGGCGGGAATCGGTGTTGAGCCACTCGGCAGCTTCCTGTGCGGTGGTCTGGGAATTGGGCATGCCGGCGCTGTGCAACACAGGCAGCGCGGCGTCGCGCACGGCATCGCTTGCCCAGACAAGGTCGGTGGCGATCTTGGCGTCGTTGTCGTCATCGACGACGTTGGCGTCAAAGATCTGGTAGGCGTCGTAGCTGCGCGCCACGGTGCCTGTCACCGTGATGGATCCGGTCGCGCTCGGCGCGGCCTGCGCGGATGCGGGGAACACAACCGCGCAGGTGCCGATCAAGAGGGCGAGCAGCGCAAACAAGATCGGGAAGGAGCAAACTTTCTTATTCACGACGCTCGCCTCCCTTCGCATTCGCCTTGCGACGAATGTGCATCCAGGCCGCAGCAGCGCAAAGCGCCGCCGCGCCGGCAAGGTACGTCAGAGTGACGCCCGACATACCAGAAAGGGGCAGAGTGGTGGAGTAGGTGTTGGTGAAGGTGGAGTCGGGAATGGCGTCGGGCGCGGCGGCGGAGGGTTGAACCACGACGCCCTGCCCGTTCTCACCCAGGGCGTTGCCCATGTCGTCCTTCATCTGCGTGACCGTGGTGGAAGTGGTGAGGCCGGAGTACTTGCCGGCCTTATTCAGCTCGGCCTCCACCGTGACGGCAACCTGGTACTCGGCCTTGGAGTAGCGGAGCTTATCGATGGCACCGGTGGTAGGCGCGACCTCCTTCACCGTGTAGGTGTAGGTCCTGGCGTAGTCACCCGCCGTACCGGGGGTATCGGACAGGTGCGACTTGTTGAACGTCATGGCGCCAAAGGTCGCCGTGATGTTGTTGGGCTTGTCGGCGTCGGTCTCCCTTGCCTTTGGGGCAACAGAAATCTTGGGCGCTTCGGGCATGGGGGCTTTGGCTGCATAGTCACCCGTAGCCACAATGCTGAACTCGAACGGCACATAGTTGCCGTCAGCATCCTTCGGCCAATCCGTATTGCGAACGGATTTGGTCACCGGGATCTTCACGGACGTAGCACTGCACTTGTCGGAGATGTACGTAGTGCCGCCAACGATGTTCGGCTGCTCGTTCTCTTTCCACGTAATGGAGCCGTTTGTGCTGTCCACCGTGAACTTGTAGGTGTTCTTGTTCAGTTCGTAGCCAAACGGAGCCTGGGTCTCAACAAGCGTGTACGTGCCCGGCAGCAGGCCCTCGAGCTTGAACTTGCCAGGCGCGGTGTCGGTGTCTACCCACGTGGTATCGCTCGAAGTCGACTGGTCGCTCACCTGATCTCTCACGGTCCAGGACTGGTTAACGGCCGCACCATCGGCGTCATTAGTCTTGGTGAGTTTCCACTCAGAACCAGCCAAAGGAGTGTGTTTTGTGTCGCCCTCCCCCACCTTGGTCCAAGACACCGTACCGGTGATGATCTTGGTGTTGGGAATGGCACCTGTGGGGTTATTCTCGAACGGAACATTTTTGCCGTTCTCATCCACGTAACCCTGAACGTAGTTCGGCTTCTCGCCAGTATTGTTCATAGTGGCATAGTAGATGGTGTCTGACTTCTGGTAGCCAGCCGGCGCCGTCTCCTCTTTGATGTAATACGTGAAGTAGTTGGTATCGTTGGAATTGCCGATGTTTGCCTTCTGGTTCAGATAGTTGAACTGAAGCTTGCCATCACCCGAAGCGTAATCATTTGCGCCACCGTCAGTCACCGTCACGATAGCGTCCTTGCCCGCGACAGCATTCTCGACAGAACCATAGATAGCCCACGAGGAACCAGGAAGCGACGTGTTGCCGTTCGCCGCATCGACCTTGCTCCACGCAACGGCGGAGCCGTCGGGCGTATACGACCCAGACCACGGGAAGTTGTGACGCTCCTGATCCATATCGATGACGGAAGCCGAGTTACCCTCACCAAATGCTGCGGCAACCTTCGGGCTGTTCATTGAGAAATCGACGCCCACATAAACGCGGCCGTTGGTAGTCACATGGTCGTCGAAACTTCCGTTGGGAACGAGAATCGATCCGATCATAGCCGCCGCAGGATCGTCGTCAGTCCACTTGGCACCGGTGGCTGTGCCGCCGTATCCCCAGTCCGCGCGGTTTTCTCCCGCGATGCCGCCTCGAATGGTAAGGCTTTGCGTATCGACAAAGTTCCACATGATGGACTGGGAAGCCGTCGCGTATGCCTCGCCCAGCTCCTTGCCGGAATATTGAGTTTCGTAACCACGCGAAATCTCGGTACCGTTCCACCAAAAGCGCCAGCCATTGTGAAACTCAATATTCGAAGATCCGGTAACGTTCACAACAACCGAGGCGCCCTTGGGAATGCCCTCGAATGCGAAATCAACGCCACGATAATACTCGTTGTTGTATGTATTGCTCAGCTGAGAAGCATCGATGGTGAACACCTGCTGCATAGAGGTGTTGTCGCCCTTAAACGTGATAAGACGCTCGCTATTCTTGAATTTCTTACCATTGAGCGACGTATCGGCGCAGTCCGAATATATGGTCTTATACGACTCATCAAACACCAGGCCATAATTACAATCCGTCTTGTCGTACTTGTTGATTACGTAGTTGTTGTGATTGCTCGCGAAACCAACCTCGAGCGTGCCGGTATTTGCAAACGAGTTGAGCTGTTTCGATAGCTTCGAGAGGTACCCATCTTCACCGTTGTAGCTCGAATAATCGTTATTGTTGACATTAGTCAAATCAACAGTTTGATTGAACAGGTTGCTTTCCTGAGAGTTCATGCCCTCGTACCAATTACCCTGCGTTGTCACCACGGATTGGCGTTCATTGTTATCGCGCCAGTATGTGATGGGGCCTGCGATCTGCGCAGTGTAGGCAAAGCCGGAAGGAGTCGCGCCCTCAGAAGATTTCTGCCGTCCGACCCAAGCGCCTTTCTTCCAAGCGCCAACGGTAGTCGTCTCCGGCGAGTCGCCGCTATAACCAACGCTCATCTTGGTGATCGCACTTTTAATTCCGGCCACCGCAAGCACGGTGCTGCCGGCGACAGGACGGAACTGGGAACCAAAACCAACGGTGCCAAAGCGGAAACCAGCACCAATTGATTGATAGGGCCAGCTCTCTTTGACTGGATTCATGGCAAGCTTGCCACGGACCAAGGTAAGGCCCTCCGCCTCAGCGGCATATGAGCCGGTGGGGGCGTTCTTCGCATCAAGATTACTAGTGTCGCTCGGCTTACCACCGATGTACATGTCGCGGCCGACGTAGGTGGCCACGCCGGGATCGGGGGTGGAGACATCGATATTCGTACCGATACCGATAGACGTGGGAACATAAATTCCCTTCTCCACGGTGGCCGTCGCTCTCGCTGAAGCCGCATTCGCACTCTGAGCCTGCTCAGCACTATTTGAAGAGCCAGCCTCGCCGCCATTGGTCTCGTCGCTATTCTGGTTTTCGGCATCCTCGCTGGTGTTATCTACAGCAGCGGACTCACTTGAGGAACCCCCCCCCATTACAGTTTCCTCGGTAGAAACCGTCTGGGCATCGTTGGCAATGGCCTGCGAGATCGGGGGCATGACGAGCGACAGTACCAGGCTCAAAACGGAGGCTCCGCACAAAACGCCTGCCAGTACACGGCGCGTCGCTTTATTACTCTGCTTAGATTTGTCCGAATTCGCTTTCATCGATGTCTCCTCCCCAAGAGACCGCGATCTTGCTCTTTCACCATCAAACGTATCTGCGCAATCTGTAATTGCGCTCGTTTAGTAATGCAATTATAACGATTGTTTAAACATCTGAGCAACAAAACCGACATTTTTGTAGCGAGTTCTCAATTCTCTTGACATTTGCTCAGATTTACCTTCGTTTATTCGCTATCTATTTTTTGTTTCTGCTGGTAATTTAGTTGCGTATTATTTTTTAATGGCATTAGTTTTATTTGCACAACATTTTGCTCAAGAGCGAGCATCCTGTGAACGGTCGAAAATCGACCGTGAGCGGGGGTCATTAACCGGGATGAATATCCTACCAAATTGATGAGAATATCTAAAAACCCATCGGTGGTTAGAAGCATGATGTTCTGACGACCATATTTGAATTTGCGCGCAGATTTTAGGTATCAATTCGCCCAAATCGCCTGAGGCCACCGCAAAGGCGCCTGCCCCCTTTGTGGTAGTTCCCCCCCCCGCTACAGCAGATGTTCCTCAATAAAGATCGCGATGCCGTCTTTGTCGTTGCTGGCGGTTACAAAATCGGCGGCGGCGCGGGTGGCGTCGCTGCCGTTTGCCATAGCCACGCCCACGCCGGCGTCAGCCACCATGCAGGTGTCGTTATCGGCATCGCCAAACACGCAGATGTCCTGGAGATCCATGTCGTTGAGCTCTGCCACGCGCACAAGGCCGCGCGTCTTGGACACGCGCGGATCCATGAACTCGTAGAGCCGCTGCGTGGTTTGCAGAGCCGCCGCCTTAACAGTGTTATCGGCAAACGTCGACGCCCGCTCAATCACCCGCGGCATTACCTCGGGCGCCATGGTAAACATCACCTTGGGCTGCGGCTCGCGCAAAAACTCGGCAAAATCGACCACCTGGTAGGGCACACCGTCGACGCGCGACAGGTGCTCGACGCACGCGTTGCTCTCGGGTACGTAGAACACGCCGTCTCGGGGGCAGACGGGCGTTGCCGGAAGGTCCGCCATGTGCTTGCAGATGCGCGCGATGGTCTCGCCCGGCAGCGGATAGCTCAGCTCGTTGATGTCGTGCGCGCGGTCGATGACCTCGGCGCCACCGCAGCCCACCATCACGTCCACCAGGCCTTCGATGCCCCAGAGCTCGTACATGGCCTCGGTCGCGTGGGCGTCGCGCCCGGTGCACAGGCCAAAGAGCACGCCGCGCTCGCGCAGGGCGCGAATCGCCGCCACGGTGCGCGGTGACACCGTGTGCTGGCTCGTGAGCAGCGTGCCGTCGATATCGCAGAACACGGCTTTGATATGGCTGAAGGTGGCGTCCATGGGGGCCTTTCTGAGTTGTGCGGCGGTGTGGGGTGTATTCGCAAACGGCGTACATGGTATACCAAGGCACAGGCGCGGCCCGTCAAAGCAAAAACCACCACAAAGGTGCCTGGCCCCCTTTGTGGGGGAAGTGGCGTTTGTGGGCCAAACCATCACAACATTCGATGTTTTTCGGCAAAATCGCGATTTTCATCGAATGTTGTGATGGTCTTTACTGCCTTGCGGCACGATCAAAATGCCGGCGCCCAAACAGCAGCAACGCCGCGGGGACTGCCGTCACGACCATGCCTGCTCCGATGAGCGTCTGCTGCACGCCAAACGTCGCCGCCAGCCACGGAGCAATCGCCAGCGGGGCCACGCCAGCGAACATATTGCCAAAGCCCATGACCGAATTGACGCGACCAAGCTGCTCGAGCGGCGCCGTCGTCTGCACGATGGTGTTGTGGAGCGGGTTGACGACACCCCAAGCTATGCCCAGGGCGACCTGACCGACAAGGGCCACACCCACGTACGGCGTCCCCACATAGAGCAGGCTTCCCAGGCCCACGGACATAAGTGCCACGAGCAGCGTTTTTAGGTTGACCAAGTGCGGCGGCAAGCGGAGCGCGAGCACGGCACCCAGTACCGCGCCCACGCCCGAGGCCGACGAGAGCCAGCCCATCCACTCAACGCCGACGCGTAGGACATCGCGATAGAAAAACGACTCGAGCGGATCGAAGGCTCCGTAGCCAAAGTTCGAAAGAAAAATGATGCAGAAAAGTAGCGCGAGGACACTGTTGGTGAAGACTGTCTTGATGCTGGCTGCGAAGGTGGCGCGGGTGGATGTGCTGGGGTTGGAGCTTTGTCCCGCACGCTCCCCTTCCTCCGCCGAATCGGCATCCGCATCCCCGGCGACATGGCTGGTCTGCGGCCTAAAGCCCCAACCGGCGATGAGCGCCAGCACGGTAAAGAGCATCATGAGAACAAACACCGCGCGCGACGACGCAGCAGCCGCGACAAAGCCACCCAGCGTGGGGCCAACGATGATACTCACGTTTGAAAACATGGCGATGGCGGAGTTGATGTCTTTGAGCTCGACAGGATCGTCGGTGAGGTAGGCCGGATAGGACGTGGCGATAGGCTGGGCGAATCCCATCACAAAGCCCAGAAACACCGCGCCGAGCAGGACGACGCCGGTCGCGCTACCAAAGGCGATGATTGCCGTGCCAGCTGCAAGAGCGCCGATGATGCTCAGCAAGAAATGGCGGCGCGGACCCCAGGCGTCGAGCGCAGCGCCACCCGCAAAGGATCCCAGGATCACGAAAACGTTCATAAACAGAACGGCCAGCGATGTCGCCACGACTGAGGCATCGTCTGCATAGGTGAGCGTTCCGATGACGCCGATAAAATAACTGGTCTGAAACCCGGTGTAGATGAGAAAGCGCATCGCCACCAGCCGCTTGGCCTGCACGGACAGCGATGATTGAGGCTTTGAGAAAAGAGATGCGAGCATGGAGACTCCTTGTTTCATACGAATACGGGCGGTGGGCATTCGCCACCGTCTGTCAAATCAATCTATCCGCATGAAACATTAAGGACGCATCAGGACCCTTCTCTCCGTTTTTCGCCCGTCATGAACTACTTGGTAGATTGTAAGGCATGTCCCACACATCTACCAAAGCAAAAACCACCACAAAGGCGCCTGGCCCCTTTGTGGTGGTTGCGACGTTTACGCTGGTTGAGACTTGGCTAGGCCAGGTCGGCGCCGTTGGTGGCGATGACCTTCTTGTACCAGAAGAAGCTGTCCTTGCGGCTGCGGGCGAGCGTGCCGTTGCCGTCGTTGTCCTTGTCGACGTAGATGAAGCCGTAGCGCTTCTTCATCTCGCCGGTCGAGGCGCTCACCAAATCGATGCAGCCCCACATGGTGTAGCCCATCAGGTCCACGCCGTCCTCGATGGCAATCTCCATCTGCTTGATATGCTCGCGCAGGTAATCGATGCGGTAGCCGTCGTGAATCGCACCGTCCGCCTCGACCTCGTCCACCGCGCCCAGGCCGTTCTCGACGATCATCAGCGGCACCTGGTAGCGGTCGTAGACCTCCTCCAGGTAGTAACGCAGGCCCTCGGGGTCGATCGCCCAACCCCAATCGCTCTTCTTGAGGTACTCGTTGCCGGCGCCACCAAAGATGTTGCCCTGCTCCAGCAGCACCGGGTCAGCCGTGGCCGTGGCGCTCATGTAGTAGCTAAAGCTGTAGAAGTCGACCTTGCCGGCGGCCAGCGTGGCGGCGTCCTCGGGCGAAACCTCCACGTGCACGCCTTCGCGGCGCCACACGCTGGGCGCCCACGAGGGATACGCACCGCGCACCTGCACGTCGCCGCAGTAGAAGTTCATCTCGCGCTGCTGCTTTTGTGCGGCCAGAACGTCTGCCGGATTGCACGTGTGCGGGTAGCAGGCGTTGCCGGCGATCATGCAGCCGATCTTGTTCTGGGGATCGATCTGATGGCCCATGGTGACGCACTTGGCGCTCGCCAGGAACTGATGGTGCAGGGCATCGAAGCGCGCCTGCGGGTCGTCCCAGTCGCAGTCGCCAAAGGCCATGGGCGTGTCGGTTGCCTCGGGCACCATGCCGCCGCCCATCACGCCGCCAAAGCCGCCCATGAGCAGGCAATTGATTTCGTTAAAGGTGAGCCAGTAGCGCACCAGGCCCTTGTACTCGGTCATGACGGTGCGGGCGTAGTTGAGGTAGAAATCGATGAGCTTGGGGTTCTTCCAGCC
Organism: Collinsella sp. TM05-37; assembly: GCF_003436455.1. Lineage (NCBI taxonomy): Bacteria > Bacillati > Actinomycetota > Coriobacteriia > Coriobacteriales > Coriobacteriaceae > Collinsella > Collinsella sp. TM05-37. The sequence continues at coordinate 247,664 of NZ_QSPN01000001.1, forward strand.
TCCGTAGTTTTTGGACAGACCATAAGGCAGCTCATAGTGGCTAAGGGTGACCATGGGCTCGATGCCCTGCTCCTGACAGGCCTGGAACACACGGCGGTAGAACTCGATGCCGGCCTGGTTGGGCTCGGCCTCGTCGCCGTTGGGGAAGATACGGCTCCAGTTGATGGACATGCGGTAGCACTTAAAGCCCATCTCGCCAAAAAGCTTGATGTCGTCGAGATAGTGATGGTACATGTCCACGGCCTCGTGGCTGGGATAGTGGTACTGGGGCAGAATGCCGTCGGTAATGTGGCGCGGCTCGGAGACCGTGCCGCCGGTCATGATGTCGGGAACGCCGAGGCCCTTGCCGTCCTCGTTGTATCCGCCTTCGCACTGATTGGCGGCAGTGGCACCGCCCCACAGAAATCCATCGGGAAAAGCCATGTTGGCTCCTTTCGTACGTGTTGGGATGTTGCGTGGACGCCGAAGCGGCGTCCACGAGGTAATTTGCGTCCCGATCGGAGTTCGCGTTGAGTCGGCCGCCACGAAACCGGCCCATCTACTACGTTTAGTCGTGAACCCCCGACCACGCCGCAATTGTCAAAAATAAAACCGCAGGTAGACGGCTTGGCGGTTTTCGAAAAACCACCGTGTGGTTGGCCCCTACCACTTAAACGTAGTAGATAGGCCGGTTTCGTGGCGAGGCATGTTGCGGGACGCGCACGGACCGACCCATCGAAACTATGCCGGCTTAAGATATGCGGACGGAGCTGACGGAGACGACGTTTGCCCAGATAAAACCGACCAAAATAAACCTGTCCCTTATTGGCAGGTTCAAAACCATGCCGGTTTACGGGGCAGAACCAGTGCCCCTTGAGCATGCCAGAAACGGCAAGGACAAAACCGCAGGTAGGAGGCTTGTCAGTTTACGGAAAAACGGGGTATGGTCAGCACTCACCGTTTCAGCCCCGTAATCCGGCATGGTTTTGATTTTGGGCAGTCGCTCGGACGAGCGCATGGCATCTAGCCCCTTTGAAAAAAACCGGCGGGGCCCCCCCCGCCGGCTTGGTACCGAGTCTTTGTCGTTTGGGCTACTTGGCAGCCTCGGGCTTGTAGGTGGCAAACTCGATCGCAAAGCCCACGGCGGCACCCACGAAAGAGGCAACGATAGCCCAGATCATGTGGTTGATGCCGTTAACACCGGAGGGGTCGATGAAGGACAGCCAGTTGAAGACGCCCAGACCACCGGACATGTACACCACGGCGCCGGAGAGACCAATGATGAGGCCGCCCACAGCAGAACCGATGCTGGCGTTGATGAAGGCCTTCTTATCGGGCAGGGCGACACCGTAGATAGCGGGCTCGGTGACACCAAAGAAGAAGGCGGAGATCATGGCCGGCAGCGCGATACCGCGGAACTTCTCGTCCTTGTTCTTGAGATACATGGCGAAGAGCACGGCGCCCAGCGAGAAGGAGTGGGCGATAACGGAGCCCAGGATGTAGTCGTGGCCCAGAGTGGACAGGTTGACCAGCGCGATGGGCACGAGCGACCAGTGGAAGCCAAAGATGACCAGGCACATCCAGAAGGCACCGACGAGGGTGCAGCCCAGGAGGGAGCCGATCATGGGCAGGCCAAACAGCAGCGCGAAGAACTCACCAAGCAGGTTGGTGATGAGCGTGGCGATGGGGCCAATGACCAGATAGCCAAGGGTGACGGTAACGGTGACGACGATCAGCGGGGTGAAGAACATCTTCATAGAAGCGGGCATCCACTTCTTAACCCAGTGCTCGAGGGTGGAGCCAAACCAGACCATGAGCAGGATGGGGATAACGGAGCTGGTGTAACCCGAGGCAGGCATGATGAGCGGCAGGCCCAGGAACGTGGTGTACCAAGAGAAGGTGCCAGCAAAGCCGAGCTCGACGGAGCCGACAACCTCGCCCGAGGTCAGGGCAACCATGGTGGGATACACCAGGGCAAAGGCGATGGCCATGCCGTTGAACTCGCTCATCTTGAACTTCTTGGCCGCGGTAAAGCCAAGCACCACGGGCAGGAAGTAGAACATGCCGTCAGCGACGGTGTAGAGCAGCGTGTAGGCGCCGTCGTTGGCAAAGCTCGGGACCAGGAAGGTAGCGAGCGCCAGCAGGCCCTTCATGATACCGGCAGCGGCGAAGGTGCCGAGCATGGGGGCGAAGATGCCCGAGATGAGGTCGCTGATCACATCGGTAACGCCCTTGGGAGCGGCATCGTCGTCATCGGCGTCGACGGCGCCGCCGTCGCTAAAACCGCCGGCCTTGAGAACGGCGTCGTAGACGTCCTCGACGATGTTGCCCACAACAACCTGGTACTGGCCGTTGGCGTGCATGACCTTGATGACGTTGGGCAGCTCGGAGATTGCCTCGTCATTGGCCTTCGACTCGTCCTTGAGCTTAAAACGAACACGGGTAATGCAGTGTGCGACGCATTTGACGTTGGACTTGCCGCCAACCAGCTCTACGATCTGGGCAGCAAGATCGTCGTATTTACCTGCCATGATCTGTCCTCTCTTTTCCAAATTTCGACAAAAATATCCCCTACCGCGAGCCGGTACCTTGCCCGCAGTTAGAAACCAAAAAGAATTGTTGCGATTGCCGCCGGGCTGGCGGCTTTACTCACTCGGTCTGCGAAGCCGATCGCAGACGGTTGATATGCATCATCAGATACAAGAGCTCCTCGTCCGAGCAGCTCTGCTTGAACTCTTTCTCGAACACGCGGTTGATGGCGTACGCACACTGGTAGGCCTCGGGAAAATCGCGGGCGGCCTGCATAAACAGTGAGGAGTTCTCGGTCTGCGTGCAGCTGCCCTTAACAAGGCGGCGAACCAAAAAGCGCAGGTGCGCAAGAAAGCGAATGTAGCAGTACGACGCCGTGTCGAGCGAGCAGCCGAGCTGCTTTTCCACGGAATGGGTTACCTCGTCAAGCACGCGGGTGCTCTTCATGATGAAGTCCATGTCCTTGGCGCGGCCCATGCCGTCGACCTCGGCGTTAACGATGTGGAGCGCGATGCTCGTGGCCTCGTTCTGACCCAGCTTGGCGCCGGTGTGCTTTTGCACGATGGCGAGCGCGGCCTGACCGATTTCGAGCTCACGCGGGTAGATGAAAGCCACCTCATGCTCGAGCGGGTTGGGAGCGCTGATCTGGTCGTCGTCGCGCTGAACGGCAAACTGCAGGTGATCTGCCAGGATAAAGGGCAGGCCACCGGACAGCTTGCAACCAAGCTGCTGGGATGCGAAGCAGGCAATGTCGCTTGCCGCGAGCAGAACGTCGTCGGGAAGTGTGCCGACCATATCCTGCAGGCTCTCGGGAACGTTATAGAATTTGCGCTGGATGAGCGACTCATCGGCAAGCTCGTAGGGCATCTCGTGAAAACCGATGCCCTTGCCAAAGACAACAACCTCTCGGCCGTCATCGCTGGCGGCGAGAGCAACGTTATTGTTGATCTTCTTTAAAATGAGCATGAAAAAACTCCTCGGACATCGGCGCTAGACGACGGGGCGATATTCCTCGTCTTCTATTATGCGCAAGTGATGCCTCCAGAGGAGTAACAAACTTGTGAGCACGTGGGCGATTGTAGGATGAAACTTGCATGCAGCGTAAGCCCCATTGGTGCGAAAGTCCGCTGAACGGTAGGAAATCGCCTGTAAACGGCAAAACCACCACAAAGGTGCCTGGCCCCTTTGTGGTGGTTTTGGCTGATGCCCCGATGTTACTCGCGCGGGGTGCCGTAGGGGTTGTACAAATCTGCAAGAGCAAATGTGCCGGTAGTAGCATCAAAGTCGAGTTCGAGCACACAGCAGTTGCCAATGCGGTGCTTCATCTTGAGCGGCTCCACGCCCACGCCGCGCATGACCTGAGCCGCTGCGGCGCCATGGCTCACGCACAACACGCTCTCATGTCCAGGGCGCTGCATGAACTCGGTGATGGTCGCCATCATACGCTCGCGAAACTCGACTTCGCCCTCGCCGTCATACTGCTTGTAAAAATCGCCGTACGGCAGGCGCGGATTCAAATCCTCGCTCGCGCCCTCAAATTTGCCAAAGTTCCACTCCTTAAGGCCCTTGACGCGCTCGTAAGGCTGACCGGGGAACGCAAGCTCAAGCGTGTCGCACGCACGCTCGGACGTCGAACTGTACGCATGGTCAAACGTAAGGCCACGCCCTCGCAGGGTCGCACCGACAGTTTTAGCCTGCTCGATTCCCAGCTCGGTGAGCGGCGAGTCACACCAGCCCTGCTTGCGACGAAGCAAGTTAAAGAGCGTTTGACCGTGACGCATAAAGTACAGTTTTGACATGAGGCCTCCGTGATCGCAATCGTTTGTCAGCGATTATGACACCTTGAGCTAACTTTAAGTCAAAGCTTTTTTGCAAAAACCACCACAAAGATGCCTGTCCCTTTTTGGCATGTTATGGCAGCGCAGCGAGCCGGTTCCAAGTGTCCCAGGTCGCCCCGAAAGAGGAGCGACGCGTACTTTGGTACGCGAGCGACGGCTTGAGGGGCGAGATGGGGTGCTTGGGGCCGGCGCAGCGTCAAGCCTTAAAGGTGGTCTTGGATGAGATCGCAGATGGCTCGGGCGTCGTTGATGTTGATGGCTCGGGTCGCAAAGCCGGCGTCGAAGGCCTGACGCGCCAGGGCTTCGTTGCAGGCAAGGGCCAGCGTGTGACCGTCGACCAGGTCGAGCGAGCTCTTGCCGCGCAGACGGTCGACACCGGAGCGCGCGACGACGATGTTGTCGAAGCCCTCGGTCTTGTAGCCCTCGATGATCACCACGTCGACATCGTTGTAGCGCGACAGCAGCTCGCGCGCGGGCATCTCGTCCTCCTCGCGCGTGTCGGCGTACTCCGCCCAGCGCGTGGCGCAAATGAGCCCCACGTGCTTGGAGCCAGCCTGGTGATGGCGCCACGTATCCTTAGCGGGAACATCGATATCAAAGCCATGGTGTCCATGATGCTTGAGCGAACCCACACGCAGGCCGCGGCGCGTGAGCTCGGCGATGACCTTCTCGACGAGCGTGGTCTTGCCCGAGTTTTGGTAGCCGATAAACGCGATCGCGGGGACAGCCGGAGCGGGAGCTGCGGGCGCGATGGCGGCAGGTGCGCTTGCGGGTGCGTCGCCCGCGGCTCCCACGGCCTCAACAGCAGCGGCCTGACGCTCTGCGCGATCCCACACGCCCGAGCGGCCGCCCTCCTTGTGCAGCAGGCGCACGTCGACGATCTCCATGCCGCGATCGACGGCCTTGCACATGTCATAGATCGTAAGGCACGCGGCACTCGCGCCGGTCAGGGCCTCCATCTCGATGCCGGTCTTGCCCGTCACGCCGGCCGTAACCAGTACGTGAAAGCCAACCTGCCCATCCGTGCGCGCCGGCGCCCAGCCCTCGGGCACGTCCTCGGCCGGCGTCCCCGCCGGAGCGATGGGCGCAATGTCGCACTTGCTCTTGGTAATGAGCAGCGGATGGCACATGGGGATGATGTCGCTCGTGCGTTTGATGGCCATGATGCCCGCCACGCGCGCGCAGGCAAGCACGTCGCCCTTTTTGGCGCGGTCCTGCAGCACCATGGCCTGCGTCTCGGGATGCATGAGGATGGTGCCCTCGGCGATGGCAATGCGATGGGTCTCGGCCTTGTCGGACACGTCGACCATGCGAACCTCGCCCTTGGCGTCCACATGCGTCAGCTCGTCGCGACGGGCGTCGCGGGCGGGCTCGGTGACAGCGCTGGCAGTCGGCTGCGCGGGCACGGCGGCGTTGCCAGCATTCGCTGCAGCCGTGACTTTGTGGGCAGACATCGCGGCCCTGCGAGCGGCCTTGGTGGCATCGGCGTACCTGCTCTTGGCCATATGATCATCCTCCGATTTGGGACATAAATCGTTGCGTGCCCTCAATTATCGCGTGTTCCTGCGGTTTGTGGGCCACGGCATCGCGCCAAATCGAAAGTACCTGCATATCATCACCACGGCGCAGCGCTTCACGCACCGAATACTCAGCATCGCTGAACAGGCACGGACGCACGTTGCCATCGGCCGTCAGGCGCAGACGGTTGCAATTCGCGCAAAAATGGTTGGACATGGCGCTAATGAAGCCGACCGTTCCCGCCGCACCCGGAAAGTGCCAGTAGCGCGCAGGGCCCGCGCCGGCAGGAGCGTCGTTGATGTCGAGCGGCTCGAGCTCGGCCAGCCCCGTCGCGGCGACCCCGGTATTGATGCGCGCCCGCAGTTCGTCGCTCGGCACGGTATCGCTCGCGTCCCACAGCTCGGGATTGAGCGCGGGCGCATGCGGGTCCACAGCGCAATGCGAGCTCGTACGCTCGTCGCCGATGGGCATGTACTCGATAAAGCGCAGGTGGATGGGGCGGTCGACGGTCAGCCGCGTAAGAGCCGCCACATCCTGGTTGAGCCGACGCACCACAACGCAGTTGACCTTAACGGGCTCAAAGCCCCAAGCCAGCGCCGCGTCGATGCCGGCCATGGTCTGTTCGAGCCGGCCCAGGTGCGTGATCTTTCCAAAGAGCGTAGGGTCGAGCGTGTCGAGCGAGATGTTGACGCGATTAAGCCCCGCGTCTTTGAGCTGCGGCGCCAGCTTGGGCAGCAGGGCGCCGTTGGTGGTAAGCGAGATGTCCTCGATCTGCGGAATCGCGCGGATGTCGCGAATGAGCGGGATAATACGGCGGCTGACCAGCGGCTCGCCACCCGTCAGGCGTACGCGGCGAATTCCCTCCCCCGCCACCAGGCGCACAAAGCGGGCGATTTCCTCGGCGCTGAGCAGCTCGTCGTGCGCGCGGGGCGCCACGCCATCGGCCGGCATGCAGTAAATGCAGCGGAAATTGCACTTGTCGGTAACGGCAATGCGCAGGTAGTTGATATCGCGACCAAAGCCGTCATGTTGCACGTGCCCGTCCACGCAGCCTCCCCTCACGCGGCGTTTTATTCTTCGGAAAACATAATACCGCACGAGAGAATCATGCCGACACCCGTACGACAGGACAGGTCGCTTCGAGCAAAACGGACTTTCCAAGCCCATCCTCAGCATACAAACCATCACAACATTCGATGCTTTTTCCGATTTTGGCGAAAAACGTCGAATGTTGTGATGGTCTGCCTGCCCACAGCACCCCGTAGAAGGGCCAGAACGCCCCTAAAGGCCACCACCCCAGTGTCGAATCACGAATTCTCGCAGGTCGTTTTGACGTTTCTGGAACGCTTCGCTTCGGTCGCACGTGAGACCCATAGCGAGTGCGATGGCGTTCACCGCCCGGTGCAATTGCAGCTGGTGGGCAAACTGAGTCCCGGTGAGGACGATCATCCTAAAGCCCAGCGCGCTCAGCACGGTCATACGCTCCGCATCCGACGCGCTGCGCTGTTTATCAAGATGGTCCGAACCGTTGTATTCAATTCCCGTACCGCTCGCAGGCGCATATACGTCAATCTCGAAATACCCGGCCTTAGCGAGATACTTGAACTCGCTGGGAACATCGACCCGATGGTTGAGCTCGATCTTGGCGTATCCCAGCCCTCCCTGGGAACGTTTTGCTACGACCATGATTGCGGTGGCCGTCTCCATGGGCGATCGCGCGCCATCGTGCACGCGTTTGAGCACGGCGGCCGCGCGTATGGCCCCCTGACGAGATCGATTCTCATCGCAATAAGCAATCAAGTCGGCAACGGTATACCTCTGCCCCATCTCGATATAATCGTCTGTCGACAGATGATTCAAATGGTATCGGGCGCAGATTTCATACCCATATTCCAGCTGCTCGGGCTCGCTCATCCACGAACCCGCTTGGACAAAGCACATGACCTCATCAACCACTAGAAGGCCCTCTGCCACCTCAAGAAGATGGTCTGGAGGTACCGGTGCCCCAAACACGTGGCACCTAAATCCAGCCGGCGTCGAGCGCTCAAAATCGAAGTTGACGAGCGTGTCGATATGACCGAGCTCTTCTCGTGGAATACCAAGCGAAACCAGATAGTCGGTAACGATCCCAACTGCCGCTGAAGCCCTCAGCCCCTTGACATCGAGTCCCAATTTGGACAGGCTCGCAGCCGGCTCCGCCTCGCTAGCAAGCGAGTCCTCGTCGTATAGGCTGCTTGCTCGCGAGAGCGGCTCGGACGGGCGCGCCACGTTGTGGTACAGCCAAGCAGTCTTATGGGACAGGACGATCGGCAGGTCCATGAGCCCTCCAATGGAGTCGGATAACCAACCTTATTCCCCTGCCCACGGGTCCGCACACCTTCGTGCGCAAGAAAGCGATTCCGCCCGATCGAGTGGTAGAAAAACCATCGCAACATTCGATGCTTTTCCCGTTTTTGGCAAAAAACGTCGAATGTTGTGATGGTTTGAGGCGAGGTGAGGGGCACGGAAGGGCCAAAGCATCGTGCTCGAACGGGTTAATCCAACTCTTTTAAGCCATGCGCCAGCTGCCAGTACTCGCCGTGCTGGGCGAGCAACTCTTCGTGGGTACCGCGCTCGATGATGCGGCCGTGTTCGAGGACCATGATGGCGTCGGCGTCGCGGACGGTGGACAGGCGGTGCGCAATCATAAACGTGGTGCGTCCGCGCATGATGCGGTCCATACCGCGTTCGATGAGCTTTTCGGTGCGCGTGTCGATAGAGCTCGTGGCCTCGTCCAAGATGAGCACGGGCGGGTCGGCAACAGCCACGCGCGCAATGGCGAGCAGCTGGCGTTGGCCCTGCGACAGGTTGGCGCCGTCGGCCGTAACCGGTGTGTCGTACCCTCTAGGCAGGCGGCGGATAAACGAATCCGCGCAGGCTGCCTCGGCTGCGGCGCGCACCTCCTCGTCAGTCGCGTCGAGCTTGCCAAAGCGGATGTTCTGCGCAATGGTGCCGCTAAACAGGTGCGTGTCCTGCAGCACAATGCCGAGCGATCCGCGCAGGCTGGCCTTGGCAATGTGCTTGACGTCAATGCCGTCGTACGTGATCTCGCCGTCATCGACCTCGTAGAAGCGGTTGATGAGGTTGGTGATGGTCGTCTTACCTGCGCCTGTGGAGCCCACAAAGGCGATCTTTTGCCCCGGTTTGGCAAACAGGTTGAGGTCCGTGAGCACACGGGTGCCCGGCACGTAGGAAAAGTCCACGGCATGGAAGCGCACGTCGCCGGCGAGCGGGACCAAGCCGCACGTGAGCTCGGTGCCGTCGGCAGCCACCGCACGGCCCGACTCATCAACGGCAGCCACATCATGCAGGTGCCCGTACGCGCCCACGCCCTGGCCCTCGGGAATCTTCCATGCCCACGCGGCGTCGCCCGTCTGCACCAGCTCCACGCAGCCCTCGTCCACCTCGGGCTCAAGATCCATGGCGGCAAACAGGCGCTCGGCTCCGGCCAGCGCGTTGAGCAAGAAGTTGCCCAGCTGCGTAAACTGATTGATGGGCATGGCGGCCTGACGCACAAAGACCAGGTAGCTTGCGAGCGCACCTACATCGGCCAGACCGTTGATGCAGAGCATGCCGCCTGCCACCGCAACGATGGCGTAGTTGGCATAGCCGATCACCACGGTCATGGGCACCATCGAGTTGGCGTAGGCCTGCGCGGCACCACCGGTGCGGCGCAGCTCTTGGTTGCGCGCGTCAAAACCAGCCACGTTGGCCTGTTCGTGATTAAAGACCTTGATGACCTTTTGGCCCGAGACCATCTCTTCGATATATCCGTCCAAATCGCCCAGCGACGCCTGTTGGGCGGCAAAAAAGCGCTTGGAACGCATGCCCGAGTAGCGCGCGTACAGCACAATGGCCACATCGCACACGAGCGTGATAATCGTGAGCTGCCAGTTGAGGATGATGAGCATGGCCGTGGTGCCGACCACCTGGATGCTCGCCTGAAACACGTTGGCAAAGCTGTTGTTGAGCGCCTCGGAGACGGTGTCGACGTCGTTGGTAAAGAAGCTCATGATGTCACCCGAGCGCGTGCTGTCGAAGTAGCTCAGCGGCAGCATCTGGATGTGCGCAAACAGGTCGCGGCGGATATCGGAGACCACGCGCTGGGCCGCGCGCACCATAATCTGTGAGTAGCCCAGAGCCGAGAGCACGCCCGCGGCGTAGATGGCAGCGGTAAAGATAACCTGCTTGGCGAGCAGTTCCTCGCCGCCCGTTGCCAAACCGTTGACGATGGGGCGCACCATGTAGGTACCGGCAAGGCTTGCGATGGCGGCCACAGAGGCAAGCACACCCACTACGAGCAGCGAGAACTTGGCATGCCCCATGTAGGAGAGCAGGCGGCGAAGCGTCTGCGCCAGATTGGCGGGACGGGCCTGAGCGGATGTCTTAGGCACGATGCTCATCTCCTTTCGCAGCCTGAAGCGATCCACTGGGGCCAGAGGAAGACAGGGCATTTGCGCCATCCACGATGCCCGCATCCCCCGCAAACTCCATCTGCGAGGCGTAAATCTCCTGATAAATGGCATCGCCCGCCAGCAGTTCCTCGTGCGTGCCCACGCCGTGGACACGACCGTCGTCCAACACCACAATGCAATCGGCATCCATGACGCTCGCAATGCGCTGCGCAATGACAATCACCGTCGTGTTGGGAATCTGAGCGATATGCTCGCGGATCTTGGCGTCGGTCGCCATATCGACCGCGCTGGTCGAATCGTCAAAGATGAGCACACGCGGATGCTTGAGCAATGTACGCGCGATGCACAGGCGCTGCTTCTGCCCGCCCGAGACACCGGCACCGCCCTGGCCCAGATAGCCGTCCAGCCCGCCGATGCGATCGAGGAACTCATCCACGCACGCCGCGCGGCAAGCCGCGAGGAGCTCATTGTCCGACGCCTGTGGATTGCCCCACTGCAGGTTCTCGCGCACGGTACCCGTAAACAGCACGTTCTTTTGCAGCACGATACCCACGGCGTCGCGCAAGGTAGCCAAGTCGTAGTCGCGCACGTCGTGTCCGCCCACAAGCACGGTGCCCTCGGTGGCGTCGTACAAGCGCGCAATCAGCTGCACAAGCGAACTCTTGCCCGAGCCCGTGCCGCCGAGCACGCCCACCGTGGAGCCTGCTTCAATGCAAAGGTCAATATGCTCGAGCACATCCTCGGCTGCATCCGCGCGGTATTTAAAGGAAACGTCGCGAAACTCGATGCTTCCGTCGGCCACCTCGTGCACGGCAGCGGCAGCGTCGGGCGCCTGGATAAGCGAACGCTCGTCGAGCACCCGCGAGATGCGTTCCACGCTGGCAAGTGCGCGCGTGAGCAGCAAAAACACGTTGGAAATCATCATGAGCGAGTTCATGATCAGCAGCACATAGCTCATAAAGCCCGTGAGCGAGCCCACGCCGAGCTCGCCGGCAAGAATCATGCGCCCGCCGATCCACAGAATGGAAAGCGCCGCCACGTACATCGACAGCTGAAACACCGGCAGGTTGAGCACGGCGTTGCCAAAGGTCTTCGTCGCGGTGCGCGCAAGCTCGGTATTGACGGCATCGAACTTGGCCTCCTCGTGCTCGGCACGCACGTACGCCTTGACGGCGCGCACGGCGGTGAGGTCCTCCTGCACCACACCGTTGAGATGGTCCATCGAGGTCTGCAGCTGGCGGTAGAGCGGACTGACGCGATAGGTGATAACGCCCAGCACGATCGCCAGCACCGGCAGGATGATCGCGAAAACGGTGGCGAGCGGACGCGACAGCACCAGCGCATAGACCAAGCCGACGATGAGCGTCACGGGACCGCGCACCATGGGGCGAAAGCCATTGCCGATGGCATTTTGGATGACGGTGATATCGGTAGTCATGCGGGTGACGAGCGAGCTGGCGTCGTAGTTATCCAGATTGCCAAAAGCGAGCGTCTGGATCTTGCGGTACTCCGCCTCGCGCAAGTTAGCGCCCAGCCCCGAGGCGACGCGAGCAGACGTGCGTGCATAGCCCAAGCCAAGTACCAGCGAACATGCGGCGCATACCAACATATACGTGCCCTGCAACAGCATGTAGTTGATGTCGCCCGCGGGCACGCCCACATCGATGATATTTGCCATGATGACCGGGATAAACAGCTCGAGCGCCGTCTCTGCCGTCACAAAGAACACGCCGAGTATGGCATCGCGGCGGTATGCCCCCAGATAGGAAAACAAAATCTTGAGATTGCGCACGCAGGTTCATCCCCCATCAAACGTTGTTCGCAAACCCAGGTATTATGGCGCGCCGTGCATCGGTGTCAAGTGCTCCGAAATCGATTTCTGCAATGCTAGTGCAGGCGCCAAGCTCGCAGGACGCGCCCCTGTATTCAATTGGAAATGAACGCGAGCGTGACTTTTTTCTCCCCGCCGCCAACACAAACCTTGACTCTACAATCGTTGTAGGGTTTTCACTACACTGGTACGTAAACAGACCAAGCCAGAAAGCCCCGCCCATGGAACACGACCTCACACGCGGCAATGTCCTTAAGACCATCGCGGTCTTTGCCCTGCCCTATATGCTCTCGTACTTTTTGCAGATGCTCTACGGCATGGCCGATCTGTACATGATGGGGCAGTTTAGCGGCGCTGCCGGCATCACCGCCGTGGGCAACGGCGCACAGACGCTCTATATCATTACCGTGACGCTCGTTGGTCTGGCCATGGGAACGACGGTCATCGTCGGCCACGCCGTGGGCTCGCGCCGCTTCGATCGCGCCGAGACCGCCATCGGCAATACCATCACGCTCTTTATGGGTGTCTCGGTGGTACTGGCCGCTGTCCTGCTCGCGCTTTGCCCGCAGATCGTGGCGCTCATTGGCACTCCCGCCGAAGCCGTCGAAGGCACTGCCGCCTACCTGCGTATCTGCTTTGTCGGCATTCCGTTTATTGCCGCGTACAACATTCTTTCGGCCATCTTTCGCGGGCTGGGCGATTCGCGCTCGCCTATGTACGTGATCGGCGTGGCATGCATCATCAACATCGCGCTTGATTTTCTGTTTATCGGCCACATGGGGCTCGGCCCCGTGGGCGCCGCACTCGGCACGGTCATCGCACAGACGGCCAGCGTTGCCCTCGCGCTCGTGTGGCTCAAGAGCCGTCGCACAAACATCCACGTTAAGCGCAGCGACCTGCGCCCCCAGCCCGAGGTGCTCGGCAGCATTCTTAAAATCGGCGTGCCCGTGGCTGTGCAGGACGGCTGCATCCAGGTGGCGTTTATGTTCATCACCGTCATCGCCAACCACCGTGGGCTAGTCGACGCCGCCGCCGTGGGCCTAGTCGAGAAGATGATCAGCTTTTTGTTTATCGTGCCGAGTTCCATGGGCGCTACCGTCAGCGCGCTCACGGCGCAAAACGCCGGCGCGGGCAAGGGCGACCGCGCGCGTCAGGTACTCAAGGACGCCATGACCATCTCGGTGGTGTACGGCTGCCTGATCACGGTGCTGATGTGGCTGGTGGCGCCGGCGTTTATCGGCTTTTTTGCCAAGGACGCTGCAGTAGTCGCCGCCGGTACCGGCTATATGCGCAGCTATATTTTCGACGCGATCTTTGCCGGCATCCACATTTGCTTTAGCGGCTTTTTCGCTGCGTATGGCAAGAGCTACATTGGCTTTGCGCACAACGTGCTGGCCGTGGTGCTCATTCGCGTGCCCGGCGCATGGCTGCTGTCGAACGCCTATTCCGACACGCTGTTCCCCATGGGCATCGCCTCACCGTGCGGGTCGATTCTGTCGGCGGGCATCTGCGTGATTGCATTTACCGTGCTCAACCGGCGCGGGGCTTTTGACAAGCTGGTGGCGTAGCGGGGCGACGCGGGCCTAGCGCCTCTCCCCTGTTTTTACCGAAAGGAGTGGTCCTGTGACCGACATGCCAAGTGAACACACCGAGGGCCTGCTCCGCATTGGCGAGGTGGCGCGCCTGCTCAATTTAAGCGTGGGCACACTGCGTCATTACGAGCAGATGGGGCTGTTGGAGCCGGCATATGTCGATCCGGCAAGTGGGTACCGCTACTACGGATCGCGGCAGCTCTCCACCCTCAACACCATCGGCAACCTGCGCGTTCTCGACTTGCCGCTGGCGCAGATTCGCGAGTTTGTCACTACGCGCGATATGGATTTGATACAACGGCAACTGACCAAGCAACAGGAGTTAATTGAGCACAGGCGGCGTGAGTTGGAGCGCATGTCGCGCAAGATTGACCAGCGGCTTGCCTTGCTTCATGGCGCTTTGAATGCTGATCTCGACACCATTAGCGAAATCGAGGAACCCGAACTTCGCTGCGCCACGCTGCACGAGCGCGTCAATCCCACCGACGCCTATTCGCTGGGATGGCATATCCGCCAGCTTCAGCAGGGGCAGCACGAAACCTTTGCCTATCTGGGCAATCTGGGTGTGGGCATCGCGCCCGAACGCCTCGCCGCCGGCGACTTTGATGGCTACGACGAGGTCTTCCTGCTGCTCGATGACACCGATGAGTACTTGGGCGATGTTGAGACGCGACCTGCCGCGCGCTGCCTGACCATAAGTTTCCGTGGCACGCACGGACAAGCAGCCCCTCGCTACGAGCGGCTGCTCGGCTACATGCACGAACACAACCTGACGCCCGCCGGCCCCTCGCGCGAGATCGCCCTCATCGACGACATCATCAGCGACGACCCGGCAACCTACGTGACGCAGATCACGGTGCCCGTTTCCCCGTCCAAATAAAATCCGCCCGAAAGGTATCATGCTTTCCGGGCGGATCTTCAATTTGGTTATCGATGCGCTAAGCCCGGGGCACCTCGCCAGTAGCCAAGATCCGCTCGAGCGCATCCTCGTCCAGTACGGGCACACCCAACTGCTCGGCTTTGGTGAGCTTGGAGCCCGCTTTGGGGCCGGCGACCAGATAGCTCGTCTTCTTCGACACGCTGCCCGAAACCTTGGCGCCAAGCACCTTGAGCGCCGCGCCCGCCTCGTCGCGAGTGCGGTTGACGAGCGTGCCAGTCAGCACAAACGTCAGGCCCGCGAGCGGCTGGGTGTCGGCGAGCTCGCCTGCCACGCCAGCGTCGGCTGCGGCTTGCGCATGAGCGGCGCCCAAGTCGACCTCGAGCGACAGGCCCGTCTGACGCAGGCGCTCCAGCACGGCAAGGTTCTCGGGCACGGCCAGGAACTGCTTGACGCTCGCCGCAATCTTGGGACCGATGCCCTCACACTCGGCGATGTCCTCTTCGCTCGCCAAGATGAGCTTGTCAATCGACAGGAATCGCTCGGCGATAACCTCGCCCACACTCTTGCCCACATGGCGGATGCCCAGGGCAAACAGCACGCGACCGAGCGGCTGGCTCTTGGACTTGTTGAGCTCGGCGATGATTTTCTCGGCCGTCTTGAGGCCCACCGGAATGGGGTCGCCCTTCTTGACGCCCTTTTTGCTGTTGGAGCTGGCGTACACGCGGCCCGTGTCCAGGCCGGCGATGTCGTCGACCGTGAGCTGGTAGAAGTCCGCGACATCATGGATCAGACCGGCGGCGATCATCTTGTCGACGATCTCGTCGCCCAAGCCGTCCACGTCCATACAGCCGCGACTCACCCAGTGGAGCAGGCGCTCCTTGAGCTGCGCGGGGCAATCAATGGACACGCAGCGGTAGGCCACCTCACCGTCCTCATGGACCACGGGGCTACCGCACACGGGGCAGACCTCGGGCATCTGCCAGTCAACGCTGTCGGCCGGGCGCTTGTCGAGCACGGGGCCCACGACCTCGGGAATCACGTCGCCTGCCTTGTGCACGATGATAGTGTCGCCCTCGCGCACGTTTTTGCGGCGGATCTCGTCGATGTTGTGCAGCGTGGCGCGCGCGATGGTGGAGCCGGCGACCGTCACCGGGTCGAACTCTGCGACCGGCGTGAGCACACCGGTGCGACCCACCTGGATGCGAATTTCGCGCAGGACGGTCTGCTTTTCCTCGGGTGGGAACTTAAAGGCAATGGCCCAGCGCGGTGCGCGGGCAGTAAAGCCCAGGTCGAGCTGCTGCTGGAAGCTGTCAACCTTTACGACCACGCCGTCGATGTCGTAGTCCAGGTCACCGCGATGCTCGAGGGCCTGGGCGCAGAACTCGTGGACCTCGGCCGGCGTGGCGCAACGGGCAACGTTGGGGTTGACGCTAAAGCCAGCGCTACGCAGCCAGTCCAGAAACTCGCGCTGGCTGTGGACGTGCAGCGGATCGGTATCGGCGATGGCGTAGATAAAGGTGGCCAAGTCGCGACGCGCCGTGACCTTGGGGTCTTTTTGGCGCAGGGATCCTGCAGCGGCGTTGCGCGGGTTGGCAAAGGGGCCACGGCCCTCGGCATCGGCCTCGTCGTTCAGACGCACAAAGCTGCCCTTGGGCATGTAGACCTCACCGCGTACCTCGATGGTACGTTCGCGGTCGATGCCCATGTGGGCGAGCGCCGGCTCGGACAGGTGCATGGGCACATCCTTGATGGTACGGACGTTGAGCGACACGTCCTCGCCCGTGGTGCCATCGCCACGTGTAGCGGCGCGCACAAAGGTGCCGTTTTGGTAGGTAAGCGCCACGCCCAGACCGTCGATCTTAAGCTCGCAGGTATAGGTGACGCTGCCGGCACCGAGCGCATCCTCGGTGCGCTGGAGCCATGCGTCGAGCTCGTCCAGATCCATGGCATCGTCCATGGAATACATGCGCGCCATATGCGTGACCGGCGTAAACTGCTCGCTCACGTAGCCGCCCACGCGCTGGGTATAGCTGTCGGGCGTCACCAGGTCGGGGTAGGTCGCCTCGATCTGCTGCAGCTCAACGAGCATTTTGTCAAAGGCGGCGTCCGTGATCTCGGGCGCATCGAGCATGTAGTAGCGATAGGCGTGGTAATCGAGCTCGTGGCGCAGCTCGGCCGCACGCGCTGCCGCCTGGGCACGGGCATCGGCCGGTGCAGCGGTATCCGTGCTCGCGGGCGTTTCGGTATCGATGTCCACGCCGTCACCAAACAGGCTCGATTGCTCCATAGCGGCACTCCTTCGCTCGATTTCAAACGGATACAAGAGTACCACCGGTCACCATGGGGCCGAATAGCGGTCTCAAACCGCACCGAATCGGCAGCCATCAAACTGGAGTGGATCGCGCGTTCAAACCATGCCCTTGCCGTTTCTAAATGATCCGTTTTCCTCCGTCTCCAAGGGATCATCGCGAAAAGAGGGGCTGTCCCGCGCTGGCGGAACAGCCCCTCTGGCTTCGATATGTGCGATACAGCTCGTTAGAAACCCTGGCCGTTGCCCTGACCCTGGCCCTGCTGGCCAAGCAGCTCCTCCAGATACTGGCGCAGCTGCTCGTCGGTAATACCGCCGTTGCCGGTATCGGTCGCGCTGTCGTTCTGCTGCTGGTTCTGCAGCTCCTCGTCGGAGCCCAGCTCAACCGTGACCTTCTTCTCTTCCTTGCCGCGCATGAGCGTGATCTCGACCTTCTCACCCACCTCGTGGCTGCGCAGTGCGATGATCAGGCCATCGGCGCTCGTAATCTCGTCGTCACCCAGCTTGGTGATGACGTCGCCCTCCTGAATGCCGGCCTTGGCGGCAGGACCGTCTTCGACGACACTTGCCACATACGCGCCGCTATCGGTGCTCAGCTTGTTGGTGCGGGCGTTAAGTGCATTGACGCTCGAAAGCGTGGCGCCCAGGTACGGATGCACCGGCGTCTTGCCGTCGATGATCTGGTCGGCAATGTTCTTGGCATAGTTGACCGGAATGGCAAAGCCCACGCCCGAGCTGGAGCCCGAATAGCTCTCGATGAGCGAATTAATGCCCACAAGCTCGCCATTGTCGTTAACGAGCGCGCCGCCGGAGTTGCCCGGGTTGATGGCGGCATCGGTCTGGATCATGTTGGCATAGATGGTGTTACCGTTGGTAGAGCTCATGGCCGTGGAGCGGTAGAGCGCCGAGACGATACCGGTGGAGACAGACTGCTCGTTGCCAAACGGCGAACCGATCGCCATGACCCACTCGCCCACGTTGAGCTTGGAGGAGTCACCAATCTCGATCGGCGTGAGCTTGGAGGCGTCGGCGTCCTTGAGCTTGATGACGGCTAGGTCGCTCGAGGCATCGTTGCCCACGAACTCGGCCTCGTAGGTGGTGCCGTCGTCCATGGTCACCACGTACTGGTCATAGCCATCGACCACGTGGTTGTTGGTGAGGATGTGGCCCTCGGTATCGAGCACCACGCCCGAACCGACGCTGCCCGAGTTGTCCGACTCGTCGGCAGACTGCGAAAGCGAGCCATTCTGGCCGCCGCTCGAAGTGGCGGTAATGGAAACCACGGAGGGCAGGGCCTTGGCAGAAACGGCCTCGGCCAGCGTGGTGTCCTCGGAATCGATGGTGATCTTTTGCGTCGATGAACCCGAAGCACCCGCCGTCACGGCATTCTTGCCGCCGCCAATGTTGAGCGTACCGCTCATAATGAGCGCAATGACCAGCAGGGCGCCACAGGCGCAGCCGGCGAGCGCCGTAATAAAGATCGGCAGCTTTTTGGTCTTGGTCTTGACCACCGTGTGCTTGTTTACAACCTGCTGGCTGCCCAGCGGCTTTCCGGTCTGCGTGTCGTAGGCCTGCACGTAGGGAATGTTGTTGCCGTCGGCAGGCGTCGACTCCACCTGCACGCGCGGCTGCTGCTGAGTCTCGCCGGCATTGCCAACATCCTGGGGACGCTGGGAATCGTTCTCGCTCATAGCTACGATCCTTTCGTCAAATAACCAATGGCCCGCCAAACACGTGGCGGGCCATCATTGTTCACGTTGAGTTGTACCCCAATATGCGGGCGTACGTGTACGAGAACGCAATCTTTTAGGAAGGCTTAAGTTCTGCTGCAAACTCGAAGGGAACCCGCACCTGCGGCAAAACCACCACAAAGGTGCCTGTCCCCTTTGTGGTGGAAATCTAGTCCTTAAACAGATATCCCACGCCGCGGACGGTGGTGATGTGCGCCGCGATCTGCGGGCCCACCTTGGAGCGGATGCGTCGGATGTGCACGTCGACGGTGCGCGTGCCGCCGCAGTACTCAAAGCCCCATACGCGGTGCAGCAGCACCTCGCGACTGTAGGCGCGGTTGGGGTGCGTCGCCAAAAAGCTCAGCAGCGAGTACTCCATCAGCGTCAGGTCGATGGGCTCGTTATCGAGTGTCACCTGGTAGGTAGCCAGATTAATCTCGAGGTTATCGATGTTGAGCACATCATCGGCGGTGACGGTCTCCTCCTCGCCCATCAGGCGCTGCGCGCGAGCCTTGAGCTCGTTGGGCGTCGCCGTGGGGCACACAAAGTCGGCATGCGCGTGATTCGGCAGGCGCAGGGTACCGAGCGCCTCGTCGTCAACGATCACCAACATGGGGACGCCACCACGATCGTCAAGCCACTTGGCAATCTGATCGATGCGGTCGCTGCGGATGCCATCTGAATCGAGAATCAGCAGGTCAAAGTCGTGCGCCGCAGTCGGCGAATCGGGGGTTGCCAGGCTCACCTCGACACCCAGGGTGGTCGTCAGGCTGCGGGCAAACTCGTGGAAGCGCGTCGTGCGCGCCATGAACAGGGCACTCTTTTCGGACATATCGGCCTCCAAAGAAATGAGCTCAATCGTACTGGAACAAGCCAGCGCGATTAGGAGTTCGCCAGATAGTGCTTGATCTCCCACTCGGTGATCGTAGACTCAAACTTATGCCACTCGTCGCGCTTCTTTTTGAGGAAGAAGCTGTGGATGTGCTCGCCGAGAGCATCCTTCATAAACTGCGAGTCCTCAAACACGTCGAGCGCCTCTTTGAGCGAGCGAGGCAGCGGCGCGTAGCCGGCCTCGACCATCTGACGGTCGGTAAGCTTGAGCGTCTCGGCCGTGGCCTCGGGCGGGAGTTCCAGCTTGCGCTCGATGCCGTCCAGACCAGCCGCCAGCGTGACGGCGTTGACCAGGTACGGGTTGGCCATGGGGTCGGGACTGCGCAGCTCGATGCGCGTGGACAGCGGCTTGCCGGGCTTGTAGACCGGAATGCGGACCATACTCGCGCGGTTGCGCAGGCCCCACGTAGCGTACTGCGGCACGGAGTCGCCACCCGTGGTGATGCGCTTGTACGAGTTGACCGTGGGGTTGGTGATGGCACTGATCTCGCGCGCGTGCGCCAAGATGCCGGCCATGTAGTGCTTGGCGATTTCGGAGAGGTGGTACTTCTCGTCGTCCTCGCCCCAAAACACGTTGTTGCCGTCGTGGTCGAATAGCGACTGGCACAGGAACATAGCGCTGCCGTCCTCGCCAGCCAACGGCTTGGGCATAAAGGAGGCGTGGCAACCGCTCTCGTAGGCCTGCTGCTTAATGATGAGTTTGGCCGTAGTGATGGCGTCGGACATACTCAGGGCCTCGGCATGGCGCAGGCTCATACCGTGCTGCGAGCGACCGGCGGCGTGGAAGGTGTACTCCACGGGCACGGACATCTTCTCGAGCGTGAGGACCGTGTTGCGACGCAGGTCGCGGGCGGCATCGCTCACCGAAAGATCGAAGTAGCCCACGTTGTCGAGCGGCTCGGGGGTGTGCTCGTCGGGGAAGTAGTAATACTCCAGCTCGGCACCCACGTTGAGCAGATAGCCAGCCTTCTCGGCCTTGCGGAACATGCGGCGCAGGGCATCGCGCGGGTCGCCGGCGAAGGGCTTGCGATCGGGAGTGCACACGTCGCAGAACACGCGGGCTACGCCGTTGTGGCTCGGGCGCCACGGCAGGATCTGGAAGGTCGAAGCATCGGGGAACGCCAGCATGTCGGCTTCCTCGGGCGTGGCAAAGCCCTCGATAGCGGAGCCGTCAAAGCCAATACCCTCCTCAAAAGCGACCTCGAGGTCCTCGGGGCTAATGGCAAAGTTCTTGAGGCGGCCGAGAATGTCGACAAACCACAGACGCACAAAGCGGATGTCACGCTGCTCTACGGAGCGGAGTACGTAATCGATGTTCTGCTGGTTCATGTCGCTCCCCTTTCTTTCGGGCGGGTTTCGACTGGTCTATATCGCAGATACTATCGCAGAAAAATGTTTCCGCAGGGTTAAAGCGTATCAAGCGCTCAAAAAACGTGTGCGAACAGGCAGTTGCGAACGAGTAGTTAGCGCGAGGTCGAAGCGCGGTGTTCGATGTGGCCGGGGACCTCGATGCGCTTGGGGGCGAGCTTTGCGGCATCGCCCACCGTAGTGGTAACGACGTCGATACGCTCGGACAGGCGCTCGACTACGCGCTCGGCAATGGTAAGAGTGTCCTGCGCTGCCGTGGTCACACCGCCAAAGAGGACGTGGTTCCAGGGATAGTCGTCAAACGTCGCAATCTTGAGGCCAGCCGGCAATGAGGGTCCCAACTGTGCCAGCGCCTCGGTCAGACGCAGAAAGACCAGGCCGTTGACGGCAATGAGGCCGAGCTTTTTACCCGCATAGCCGCGGATGGTCTCGTCCAGGCGACTGACACCCTCGACGCCACCATCGGCCAGGGTGACGACCTCACCCGCAAGGCCGCGTCGCGAAAGCTCGTCGACAAAGGCCTCGGCGCGTTCGCGACGCACGGGGCTGTCGTCGCTTGCCTCGGTGAGCAGGCACAGGCGCTCGCTGCCCGCAGAGGCCAAGGCGTCTACCAGGCCGGCGACCAGCTCACGGTTGTTGGAGGTCACCAGATCGACACCGCCGTCGGCAACATCGCGGTCGAGCAGCACGACGGGCAGGCGTCCCGCAGCCGCGGCGATCGCCTTGTCGTTGCCTCCGCAGGTATTGACGACCAGGCCGTCCACGCCGGCATCGATAAGTCTGGTGAGCGACTCTGCCTCCTTGGCGGGGTCGTTGCCACTAATGGCCGTCATGAGCGAGCAGCCGCGCGCGGCGGCACTGGCGGAAAGCCCTTCGAGCATGGCGCTCGAGAACGGGTTGGCGATGTCGGCCAAAATCACGCCGATGAGGTTGGTACGCGAGCTGCGCAGATTGCGCGCGGCGGCACGTGGACGATAGCCGGTGCGCTCGATAACTGCCGCGATGCGAGCGCGGGTTTCCTCGGTCATCTGCCCGGGGCGGTTGTTGAGATAGCGCGAGACCGTGGCCGGGCTCACGCCCGCCTCGGCGGCAATGTCCTTAATCCTCATCTGCGCCATAGCGCACCCCGTTTCCCAATTGTCGGCAGTCTGAGCCATTTTAGGCATTTTTTTAAAAATCTCGCTTGCAAAACGCTGTAGGTGAGTATACTACAACTCGAAACGAAACCGATTTCGTAAACCGATTTCGGCAAGCGTTGGCACGGAGGTGCAAAGATGTACCCTACCGTCTTGGCACCTCCGTGCCAACGCCATATCAAAGGTGTACGCACGAGCAAGAAGGAGCTGCGCGACCATGGGTAAAACGGTTCTTACCTTCGGCGAGATCATGATGAGGCTCTCGCCCAAAGACCATCTGCGCATTGAGCAGGCGATCGAGTTTGATGTCCGCTACGGCGGCGCCGAAGCCAACACCGCGCTTTCCCTGGCCTACCAGGGTGACAAGGCAGCTTACGTCTCCGTTGTCCCGGCCAACCGTCTGGGCGAGTGCGCCCTGCGTTCGCTGAAGGTCTACGACGTCGATACCTCGCGCGTCGTGCGCCAGGGCGACCGTCTTGGTTCCTATGTGTTTGAGGTCGGCGCCTCGCAGCGCGGCAACGGCTGCGTCTACGACCGCAAGTACTCTGCCATCAACATGGCCAAGCGCGACGTCTTTGACTGGGACGAGATCCTCAAGGGTGTCGATGTCTTCTACTTCTCCGGCGTGACGCCCGCCGTCTCCGACGAGATGGCCGCCGCCTGCAAGGATGCCCTCACCGCCTGCCGCGCCAAGGGCATCACCACCGTTTGCGACGTGAACTATCGCGGCAAGATGTGGTCGCCCGAGAAGTCGCAGGCCACCATGAAGGAACTCCTGCCGCTCGTTGACATCTGCATTGCCAACGACGAGGACGCTCCTGCCGGCCTCGGTATGACCTGCGTCTCCGGCTCCCTTGCCCACGGCATCGAGGAGCGCGACACCTACGTCGAGATGGCCCGTCAGATCTGCGCCGAGTACGGTTGCAAGAAGGTCGCCTCGGTCGTCCGCAACATCTCCTGCGTCGAGCGCTCCATTTGGATGGGCATGCTCTTTGACGCCGAGAGCGGCGAGCACTGGTTCTCCCCTGCTCACGACGTGCACGTGCTCGAGGGCGTTGCCGCCGGCGACGCTTTCAACGCCGGCCTCGTCCATGCCCTCATCAACGACTTTGCCCCGCAGGACGCCGTCAACTACGCCATCGCCGCCTCGATCCTCAAGCTCACCATCAAGGGCGATTCCAACCTGGTGACCGCAGACGAGATCGCAGCCGTGGCATCCGCCGCCGACGGTGGCACCCGCGTCGCGCGCTAAGCCGTCCCCATTCCGCGGGCCGCAGCTTTCCATACCCATACCTCTGCAGCCCGCTCCCCGATTCCTCCGGCCAGGTAGAACCACTTAGCCCCATTCCGGTTTTGTCTGGCATTCCTTCACGACTGGCCTCGTAGCCGGTTCCGAAATTGCTTGTGACCCAAGCAGTGCCTCCGATAACCAATCCGGAACCGGCTCATGGCCAATCTTCTTTGGCAATCACGCGCCCGTGCGCGCCTCACATCGAAAGGAACACTATGTTCGATCAGTTCTACACCACGCTTGAATCCCTGGGCATCGTGCCGGTCGTCGTGCTCGACAAGGTCGAAGACGCCGCACCGCTCGCCCATGCCCTTATGGCAGCCGGCATGAAGTCCGCCGAGGTCACCTTCCGCACTGCCTGCGCCGCCGAGTGCATCGCCGCTATGGCCGAGACCGAGCCCGAGATGTGCGTCGGCGCCGGCACTGTCCTGACCGTCGAGCAGGTTGAGCAGGCCCGCACCGCCGGTGCCAAGTTCATCGTCTCGCCGGGTTACAACGAGGACGTCGTGAAGCACTGCATCGACATCGACCTGCCCGTCCTTCCCGGCACCGTGACCCCCTCCGAGGTCACTGCTGCCGAGAATCTGGGCCTCAAGGTCACCAAATTCTTCCCCGCGGCTCAGTATGGGGGCCTCAACACCATCAAGGCCCTCGCTGCTCCGTTTGTCGGCCATCGCTTTATGCCCACCGGCGGCGTGAACACTGCCAACGTCGAGGAGTACCTGAGCTCCAGCGCCATCATCGCCTGTGGTGGCACCTGGATGGTCAAGCCGGCCCTGTTCGCCGACGGCGACTTTTCCAAGGTCGAGCAGATCGCCCGCGAGGCCATGGACGTCGTCAAGAAGGTCCGCGGCTAGGTTTAGCTCTCTATCGTGAAAGGGGGCGTGTCCTAGACCTCGCCCCCTTTCTTTTAAAGCGGCTCGGAAGCGCGCCGTTTCCGTCACGAACAAGAACCGAAACCGTCTTGTATGCTGATAGAACGTGACGGAAGCGACACGCCCCCAAGCCGCTTTGCTTTCCCGGTCAATCAACCGACTCAACATAATCCAGTCCACCAAAACAGCTGCGGCGCCGTCTGGGGGAATGGACCCTTGCTTCCGGTCTTTTCCTCCAAGCGGCGCCGCAGCCTTTTCATGCCCCGATTGCACCCCCGCACTTGCGGTGAAATACGGACTGCCTACGTCGTCAAAGCCGCAAAACAGTCCCTATTTCACCGCAACTAATGTAGGGAACGAGTTAGATGGCCGAGTCTTTGGACAGCTCGAAATAGTCGGGATGCAAGGCGATAACCGGGCCCTGCTCCTCGGGCATCAGATGCAGGTGCGTCTCTGCCAGGTAGCTCGCCGTGTCGGTATCGCCCTTTTTAATGGCCTCGAGAATCCGGCGATGCTGCCGACGAATCGGCTCCCAATCCAGATCCTGCGACACCATACGCAACCAGTTGTATCGCTCAAAATGCGTGTTGACGCTCTTCATCCAATCCCACAACATGTGGCGGCCGGCAATCTCAAAACATGTCTCATGAAACAGGTTGTCCAGGTCAAAAAAGCGACGCGTTTCGCTGTGGTCGAGCGACTCGGACTCGGCAAGAATCTGCTCGAGCCGATGCTTTTGCTCGGGCGTGGCGGCAGAGCAGCATTTAATGAGCACACTTCTCTCGAGTTTCTCGCGCAAGAAACAGGCGTTCTCGGCGCGTTCCATACTGATTTTTGAGACATAGGTGCCGCTTTTGGGACGCGTCTCCACCAGCTCTTGCTCGCGCAGGCGCACAAAGGACTCGCGAATGGGCGTGCGCCCGATTCCCGTCTCCTTTTCCAGACCAATCGCCGAAAGGCGCGTGCCGGGCTTGAGCTCGGCATAGATGATCTTGGAGCGCAATGCGTTGTATGCCTGATCTTGCAGGCTCTGATAATGCTGGTGCTGTTCCATAAAGCCCTCGAATGAAGCCCACGGTTTGTCGAATAACTCCACGTAATACTATCGCATCCCCCATCCCACGGCGATGTTTGAGGGGTAGGGCCGGGATTCGGCTTTTGACCGATAAGTTGTTGCAATTAGGTGAACGTTCACCTAATTTCTTCTATTTCGCTTTGCAAATGGATTCCCATACGTATACTAAATCTCAACGAAACCGATTTCGTCAAGCCTGGGCAATAGGATGCTAAGACGCACCCTACCATCTTGGCATCCTATTGCCCATGCCATGCCATTTGCTTTCTTCCCGTCTTGTTGAGCCCTTCAGTCCCATTCTGGCACAACGAGACATTCCTAGACGACTGACCATGGGGCCGGCTTTTCTGCCGTTGAGGCAGTGCCTCCGATAACCCTCTTTTTGCCGGCCCAGGTCAGACATTTCTCTTTAAATATCCTTCAATCGAAAGGATGCAGCAGCATGCGACCGCTCATCATCATGCATGGCGAGAAGATCGACTGGCGTCATACCGTCATAAGAATGCTGATGTATCAGGCGGGCGTTGCCGTGCTGGCACTCGGTATGAGCCTCCAGACGGCATCTGGCCTGGGCGTCGCCGCGCTCACGTGCTTTGCCACGACCCTATCCATGCTCACGGGCAAGACGCTCGGCTTTTGGATTACAACTACCTATGTCGCTTACATCGCGGCGCAGCTCGCCATCTTGCGACGCGAATTTCAACCGCGCATTTTGCTCGAGCTTTGCTTTTCAACGCTAATGGGCGGCTTCACCGATCTGTTCATGGCGTTCAACCCGCTGCATCCCACGGCGCTCCCCGCGCAGGTTGCGACCATGCTGCTCTCCCTCGCTATCACCGCATTTGGCGTCAGTCTCGTCGTCAACATGGGCGTTGTCCCCAACGCACCCGACGGCTTGGTGCAGGTCATTGCGGAAAAGCTCAAGCGCCGTTTTGGAGACGTAAAGGTCATGTTCGATTGCTCGCATGTCGCCGCCTCGTTCACGCTGTCGCTGGTATGCATGCACAACTTAGGCGGCTTTGGCGTAACCACCGCCATCTCGGCACTGTTCTTGGGCCACATCATCAACTTCGCCAACAAGCTGTTTGCCCAGCGATTCGTCCGCATGGCGTTTGGCGCCAAATAGCGAACAGCCGCGGAGCAAACGAGGCTCGAGTGCCCGGCATATCGATGTCGCAAATAACGACGCACGCGCTATACGGACGATGAGGAATAGCCCGTCGCAAACCCCGCAAGCGGAGCTATATGTTGCTATAACTTGACATAAATTGGTCCATTGCCAGCCGGCATGCAAAAGGCCCCAAGCCATTCGCGGCTTGGGGCCTGCCTGGTAACACAGGTCTTTCGGACTACGCTCGCTCGTATTTCGTGGCGCGGCCTGTCCCCTGTTTCATGATCGCGTTTCGGCTGAGCAGAGATTCGAGCGCGGACAGTGTTCGCGCACGGCTCAGCCCCGTCTGTTTCTCAATCTCACTTCGCGACATAATTCGTCCGCCCGACAAGGCCTTAAGAACCTGAGCCTCTTCTCCAGACCCTTCAAAGGCATCGGTAACGGGCAACGCGACAGCTACCACGCCGCCACGAATATCAAAGACCGGCTGATTAATCGAATCGCGATAGGCACGCCTAATGCGCGCAATTCCCGTTCCAAACTTCTCGATATAGTCCAACTTTAAGAAGACCTCGGCAACGATGGGATTTCTGAGCACGGATATCTGTCCATACAGGTATTGCTCCGTCGTCAAGCCAGCGGGCAACGACCCGGGTGAAGTCACAACGACGCGATCATCATACAGAGCAACCTGAACATTCGCTTGCACGTCCCACGTCCGATGCACTAGAGCGTTTGCAACTGCCTCGCGGAATGCCTCGAGGGGAATCCGGTCGGTCTGAACACGCTCGACACCTTCGATGCGCTCATAACGATAGTAGCGCGCGAACATGGCAACTGCTCTATCAACCTGCTCAATTGCAGACAGGCCCGTCGTCGTCTCACGATCTAAAA
Organism: Collinsella sp. TM05-37; assembly: GCF_003436455.1. Taxonomy (NCBI): domain Bacteria; kingdom Bacillati; phylum Actinomycetota; class Coriobacteriia; order Coriobacteriales; family Coriobacteriaceae; genus Collinsella; species Collinsella sp. TM05-37. Next base: position 274,964 of record NZ_QSPN01000001.1, read on the forward strand.
GCACGTCCTCGGTGTCGCCAAAACGAACGCAGTCGATGCCCGGAAATTCGTTGTTATCCGCCAATATCGCCGCGGCATTGGTATAGCCATCCTTGCCGAGCAGGCGAAGCGTTCGCATGATATCCGACGTGAGCTCAGAAATGCCTAGATGCTCGATGCACTTGTGTTCGAGCGTATGAAAACTCAGGTCCTGGCGAGCCGAGGTGAGCGCATCGAACGTCAGATTGCTGCCTTCGAGCGTCAGCCTGCCGTACTCAAAACGGTCGACCTCTACCGTCGCCGAATCATTTCGCCTGTAGGCCTTCCCCTTGCTTCGATAGGGCTTGTCCTGCCCCTCGTAAACCGTAAGCGTTACAGTTCCGCGGTTCTCGTCGAGCTCGAGCGTGTAACGAGGCGCAGGATCCAGACTGTCATTAATCATGTTCTCGATGCGCAGACACTCCGCAACCGGGTCAGAAAGACCGACTGCAACACCACCGTCGTCAACGCCAAACTCTATCTTGCCCGTCCCGTAGTTTGCATAGGCGCTCACCGTTTTAAGAAACGTCGGCGTTACGCTTTCCTTGTATTCGACGGTAGGACTCTCTCTGACAACCATACGTACGGTCCCTCTCCTTTTCATGCTCATCTGAACCGTATTATAAGACGAAAAACATTTGCGTACGGCTTAGAACCAGACGCAAACTGTTTTCGTCTTATTTGCGTACGGAAACTAGATACAAATTTCACGTTCATACGACTATTTACCAAACGCATAGTGTTTTCGTCCGGCAATGCGTCCGTAATCCAAACAAAAAGGCCCCGAGCTCGTGTTGAACTCGGGACCTCTTGCGCCGCGCATCTATGAGAGGAGAAATGCGATGCGCACGGGCGCTACTCCATGTAGCAGATATCGCGACGAGCGGCTACAACCGTTCACCTTTTAAAAGTGAACGTTCACCTGATTCTAGGAAAACCTGACTTTTAATTCCTCCGCTTCTCCTATACTGAACTTGTAATAGAAGCAAGACTTATATAGATGAACGTTTCTTTTGGAAGGATTGTAATGTCTAACCTTATGGACAGCTTCCGCCTAGACGGCAAGGTCGCGCTCGTGACCGGCGCCACCTATGGCATCGGCATGGCCATTGCCGAGGCGCTCGGAGAGGCAGGCGCCAAGATTGCCTTTAACGCCCGTCACGCCGACAAAGTTGCCGAAGCCGAGAAGCACTACCGCGAGCTGGGCTTTTATGCTCACGGCTATGTTGCCGACGTCACCGACGAGGCTGTCGTCGCCGAGCTCGTTGCCAAGATCGAAGCCGATTTTGGCACCACGCCCGACATCCTGGTCAACAACGCCGGCGTCATCCAGCGCACCCCGATGCTCGACATGAGCGCCGAGGACTTTCGTCGCGTCGTCGACATCGACCTCAATGCCCCGTTTATCGTGTCCAAGGCCTGCCTGCCGGGCATGATCGCCAAGGGCCACGGCAAGATCATCAACATCTGCTCCATGATGAGCGAGCTCGGCCGCGAGACCATCGCCGGCTATGCCGCCGCCAAGGGCGGACTCAAGATGCTCACCAAGAACATCTGCTCCGAGTTTGGCGAGGCCAATATCCAGTGCAATGGCATCGGGCCCGGCTACATCGCCACGCCGCAAACCGCGCCGCTGCGCGAGACGCAGCCTGACGGCAGCCGTCATCCGTTTGACCAGTTCATCATTGCCAAGACGCCCGCAGCCCGTTGGGGCACGCCCGAGGACCTGAAGGGCCCCGCCGTGTTCCTGGCTTCCGACGCATCGAACTTCGTCAACGGGCACATTCTGTACGTGGACGGCGGCATTCTGGCGTACATCGGCAAACAGCCGCAATAAGGAAACTGGGCGAGGCGGTCGGTAGTTAAGTCTGCTGCTCGGACAGTCCTGCGCAAGACGGAAAGCACATTAAGTGCTTTCCTTTGCGTGCGGAACTCGCGACAGACTTAACTGCCGACCGCCCGCACAGCTCATCGCGGGTCGGATTAGCCGCCGCCCGCATACAGAAACAAAAAAAGAAACATTTGGTTGAAAGGTTAACTCAAATGAAGATCGCTCTGATCAACGAGAACTCTCAGAACTCCAAGAACCCTATGATCGAGGCTGCCCTTAAGAAGGTTGTCGAGCCCATGGGGCACACCGTCTTTAACTATGGCATGTATGCCGACGCCGACTCCAAGCCCCTCACCTACGTGCAGAACGGCATCCTTGCCGCCGTGCTGCTCAACTCCGGCGCTGCCGACTACGTCGTGACCGGCTGCGGCACCGGCGAGGGCGCCATGCTCGCCTGCAACTCCTTCCCCGGCGTGCTGTGCGGCCACGTTGCCGATCCGCTGGATGCCTACACCTTTGCCCAGGTCAACGATGGCAACGCCGTCGCCATGCCCTTCGCGCTCAAGAACGGCTGGGGCCAGGAGCTCAACCTCGAGTACACCTTCGAGAAGCTCTTTGGCTTTGGCTCGGGCAACGGCTACCCCGCCGAGCGCGTTGAGCCCGAGCAGCGCAACAAGAAGATCCTCGACGGCGTGCGCGCTGTGACCATGCGTCCGCTCGTCGACGTCCTGGGCGAGATCGATCAGGACCTGGTGAAGGGCGCACTTGCCGGCGAGCACTTCCAGGAGTACTTCTTTGCCAACGCTACCGACGAGGCCATCATCGCCAAGGTCAAGGAGCTCTTGGGTCTGTAATAAGGCCCACGGGGCGCACCAACCCCCCAACAAACCGCCAAGCAAAAGGCGCCGCGACAATCCATGTGTCGCGGCGCCTTTTTTGGTTGGCTATCGCTTGAGCCACTGCAAGGTGGCCGCTCCCCTATTTGCCAAGAGCCTACAGCTCGCAGGCGACCTTGTAGCCATCGCCGATGGCGTCGCGGATGTTGCCGCACTTCTGGGCATCGCCCAGCACGTGGATGGCAACGCCGGCAGCGGCAAGGTCATCGGCCAGCTTGGTGTTAGGACGGTAGCCCATGGCAAGCACCAGCGTATCGGCGTCGGCGATGGTGTGGACTTCGCCGTCCTTTTCGTAACTGATGGCGTCCTCGGTAATCTCAGTCACCTTGGCCTCGGTCAGCACGTGAACGCCCTTGGAGAGCATGCGCGTGATGAGCACCGCGCGACCGGCGCCACCCTCGTTGGCGGCAAGCGTCTTGGTCATCTCGATGACGGTGACATCGCGGTTGGCCGGCGACAGATCGTTGACCAACGGGGCCAGGTAATCGGCCGTCTCGCAGCCAACGGTGCCGCCGCCCACAATGACGATCTTCTTGCCCGGGAAAGCCTTGCCGCCCAGCAGGTCATCAGCCGTCATGACCTGCTTAAAGCTCTGCATAAAGGCCGGCGCGATGGGTTCGGCGCCGTAGGCCAGGACAACCTCGTAGCCCGCGTAGTCGCGCTGGATGTCCTCGGCCGAAAGCTCGGTACCGAAGACGCACGTGACGCCGGCCTCGGCCAGGCGACGGTACTGATACTTGATCACGCGCGTGAGCTCCTGCTTTGCCGGCGGAACGGCCGCAATGCGCATCTCGCCGCCCGGCTCGTCCTGCTTATCCACGAGCACCACGTTATGGCCGCGCTTGGCGGCAATGTAGGCTGCCTCCATGCCCGCGGGACCGGCACCCACAACGAGCACGTTCTTTGCCTCGGCGGCAGGCTCGTAGCCAGCCTCGTCACGCTCCACGTCCGGGTTGACGGTGCAGGAGATGCGCTTGCCGAACATGATGCCGTTCAGGCAGCGCAGGCAACCGATGCAGGGGCGGATGTCATCGGCGTTGCCGGCAGCGGCCTTGTTGCAGAACTCGGCATCGCACAGATTGGCGCGACCCATCATGCAGATGTCGGCGGCGCCGTCCTCGATCAGCTCCTCGGCAATCCATGCCTCGTTGATGCGGCCGACCGTGGCGACGGGAATGTTCACGTGTTTCTTGATCTCGCGCGAGCAGGCGGCGTGCGAGGCCTGCTGGGTGCCGGCGGCGGGAATGGCGGAGCCGCGCTTGATGGTAGTGCCACCCGACACGTGAATCATGTCGACGCCAGCCTTCTCCAGGCGACGCGAGACGTAGATCATGTCGTTGAGGGTCAGGCCGCCATCGGTGTACTCGTCGCCCGAGATACGGACGTCGATGATAAAGTCCTTGCCGCAGCGCTCGCGAATCTCGGCGATGACCTCGAGCAGGAAGCGCATGCGGGCGTCGAGCGAGCCACCGTACTCGTCGGTGCGCTTGTTATAGAGCGGGGTCAAAAAGCCGCCGAGCATGCCGTGGGCGTGTGCCGCATGGACCTCGACGCCGTCGACACCGGCCTTCTGCATGCGCACAGCAGCGTCACCAAACTGATGCGTGAGCTCGTGGATCTCATCGACCGTGATGGGGCGCGGCGCCTCGCGGGCATAGGACGGGCCCACAAAGGACGGAGCGATCAGGCGCGGCGTGCCCGGAATGTTAAAGGCCATGTAGGCGGGGTGGAAGAGCTGCGGCATGATCTTGCAGCCATACTCGTGGACGGCCGCGGCGAGCTTTTCCCAGCCAGGGATAAACGTGTCGTCGTAGCAGCACATGTCACCCGGTAGATAGGTATAGGTGGGCTCGACCGTCACGACCTCGGTGATGATGAGGCCCACGCCGCCCTTGGCACGGGCACGGTAATGATCGACCAAGTCGTCGGTCACATAGCCATGATCGGCCAGGTTCGTGGACACCGGCGGCATAAAGACGCGGTTCTTGACCTCGGTCGTACCGACCTTGATCGGGCTAAAGAGCATCGGGTAGGCGGAAGACTCCATACAGGGTTCCTTTCGTTTGAGCCGCTCGGCGGCAGTTGCTAACGTACTTATCGTATCAGCAACTGCGCTGTACCCGACCGTACACGCTCCCCCGGCTTTTACTCAGCCCACAAAAAGTTGCGGTGGAATACGGAGTAGATAAGGCCTTTGACAGCCAAAACAGTCCGTATTCCACCGCAACTGATGGGCGGGGTGGGTTAGAGGCCCAGATAGCTGGTCATGCCTTCGACGGCGAGCTTGGCGCCGGCTACGGCATGGACCACGGTGAGCGGGCCGTTGACCACGTCGCCGGCGGCAAAGACGCCAGGCACGGTGGTCATGCCGCACTCATCGACCGAAAGAAGACCGCGATGGTCGGTCTCCAGACCGCCCGTCGTAAGCACCAGTTTGTCCTTGGGCACCTGCGAGGCCGCAATCACAACCGTGTCGGCGGGCACATGGTCAAGTTCTTCCTCGTAGCCCACCACGTTGTCGTCCTCGTCAAAGATAGCCGTCTCGAAAACCGGACCGTTATCGTCGATGGCGCAAATCGCCTTGCCGCGCACGATCTCGGCACCGTCAAGCTCGGTCAGCTCCACCTCGTCATCGATGGCCGAGATATGGCGCGATCGGGCATACACGGTAACCTTGCGAGCGCCCGAGCGCAGAGCCGTGCGGGCAACATCCATGGCCACGTTGCCGGCGCCGATAACCGCCACGTTCTGACCGATCGCCACGCTCGTGGGATCGACCAGGTAATCGATACCAAACAGTACGTTACCACGCGACTCGCCGGGAATACCCAGCTTGCGGGCGCGCCAGGTACCGGTACCGACAAAGACCGCATCGTAGCCGTCGCGCAACAGGTCGTCGATATGCAGCGCGCCGCCAATGGTGGTCGAGGGACGGACGCGTACGCCAAGCGAGCACATCACGTGACGGTACTTTTGCACGAGAGCACGGGGCAGGCGAAACTCGGGGATGCCGTACTCCAGCACGCCGCCGATCTCGGGGCGTTGCTCAAACACCGTGACGGCACAGCCCAGCTGGGCCATCTTAATGGCCACGGTAATGCCGGCAGGACCGGAACCGACCACGGCAACCTGCTTGCCGCACGACGGCGCGGGCTTCCACTCCTTACGGTCCAAATATGCCGTCGAGATATAGTTCTCGATACTCGAAAAATGCACCGGTGCGCCCTTGCGGCCCTGAATGCACGCGCCCTCGCACTGGCCCGAATAGTTGCAGATCATGGAGCAGACCGCGCTCATGGGGTTGTTCTGGAACAGCAGCTCACCTGCCTCTTCCAGACGACGCTGCTTGAACAAGTCAATGACCTGCGGAATAGGCGTCTGCACCGGGCAGCCTTTAAGCTGGCAGAACGCCTTCTTGCACCCAAGGCAACGGTTCGCCTCTTCGATAATGTGGATAGCCACGCAACTCCCCTTTTTGATGTAATCCAATGAGGCGACGATAAAAACCCTTCACCGCCGCCCCCAGTCAAGCAAACTCAATATGCCGCCACGGCAAAAGCCAATGCTATATCTCGCGATGCGGAGCCCCGCAGCGAGCGGACATGCGCTCGAGTGTCGCCAGGCAGCTAGCCGCCGTCGCCGGCACGCTGTTCTCGACCACGCAAGGAATCCCCGAACAGGCGGCAGCCGCCCAGGCCACCACGGGCTCAAAGTCATAGCGGCCCGTCTCGCCCACGCCGTGGCACACCAGGCGAGAACCCGTACCGTCGCACCAGCCGGCTTCGTCCTCGTTGTCGACGACCTCAAAATCCTTGGCGTGCAGCACGCGAATCTTACTGCCGCATAAGTAGAGCATACGCGCGGTGATTTCCTGCGCCTCGCCAACGACGCTGGGATGCAGCAGCGACACCGGGTCGTAGATCACGCCGAGCGCCGGACTCGGGACGCGCTCCAGCACCTCACGGCAGCGATCTGGCGTGTTGACCGTCTCGTTCCAGCCGGGCTCGATCAGTATTTGCCCACCCACGGCCTCGGCGCACTCGCAGACGCGCGCGAGTCCATCCATAAACGCATCGAGTGCCTCGTCGGTCATACGGTCGTCAGCAACGCGGTTCTGCGCATTGGGACGACCGGTCTCGGTGCCAACCGGACAGCCGCCGAGCATCTGAGCAAAGTTCAAGCACGCCTCGTACTCGGCAAAGTTATCCGTGAGCTGTTGTCGATCGGGCGTCGCCAGATTCTTATAACAGCCGAGCACGGCGACCGAAACGCCCGCCTCATCGAGCACCGCACGCAAATGGTCGGCGAGCTCGCGGGTCAGACCGCATCGATCGATTCCCATTGATGCATAGAGCACCTTGCTCGGCAGCTGAATGCACGAAAAGCCCAGCTCTCCTGCCATGCGAATGCGTTCCTCGACGGTCCCCTGCGGAAGGTCGTGTAAACGCACGCCCGGAGTAATGGCCCCCACGCTATTCACGCCCCTTATGAGCATTGATGCCCGGCGTGTAGCCGCCAAACGGGTCGTCGATGGAGCACACGCCCGAAGGGGCAAGCGGATCGCGCTTACCGGCAAGCTTGTCATGATGCATGGTCTCGATATAGGCGAGCACCAGCGGCGCCACGCCCTTCGCGTCGTTTTTGACGACGGGCTCACTCATGTAGTAGCCAAACGTGCCCTCGCGGTGCGCGGTGTTGCCAAGGCCCGCCACCAGACAGATATTGTCAAGCGCCAACTGCCCGTCGCGCTCGGACAGGCACGTGTCGCAGATGCCATCAAAAGCGCGACGGCCGTACTGGTAGTAGCGCTCGCCCAGCACGCCCAGGCGCACGCCCTTCATGATGGCGTTGGCAAAGATGGCGCTGCCCGACTCCTCCAGATAGTTGGGGGCGATATTGGGCAGGTTGATGACCTGGTGCCACATGCCGGTCTTCTCGTCCTGATACGGCAGCATGGCGTCGATCAGGTCGTGGAACATCTTGCGGATCTCGTCCTTCTCGGCCGACATCGAAGGCGGCATGAGCTCCCAGGTATCGATGAGCGCCATGGCAAACCAGCCCTCGGCGCGCAGCCAGAAGTTGGCCGAAAGGCCGGTGACGGGATCGCACCAGAACTGCTTGCGGCTCGCGTCGTAAGCGTGATAGTACAGGCCGTTGAGGGGGTTGCGCATCAGGTCATGCACGACCTGGAACATATGGAAGCTATCCGAGCAGGCACGGCGGTTGTGGAAGCTCAGCTCGTACTGCATGTAGAACGGCTGCGCCATGTACATGCCGTCGAGCCAGATCTGGTTGGGGTAGACGGCCTTGTGCCAAAACACACCCTCTTTGGTACGCGGCTGGGTTTCGAGCTGACGATAGATGGTATCCATGGCGGCACGGTACTTGGGCTTGCCCACCAGGTCATAGAGTTTGTAGAGGGTTTTGCCCGCGTTGACGTTATCGAGGTTGTACTCCTGGGGATCGTAATGCTTGATGGTGCCGTCATCCTGGACAAAGAAGTCGATATAGTCGTCGGCGAAGGTCAGGTAGCGCTGCTCGCCGGTGATCTCGTACAGCTCGATGAGTGCCTTGATCATGCAGCCGTCAATGTAATTCCAGGTGTTCTCCTTGCCGGCGCGAAGCTTTTCGATATTCCAGGCCGGTGCCTGAGGCGTAGAGGTCTCGATCAACTGCTCGATATAACGGTCCAGAATCTGATTGCAACCCATTGCTGTCCCCTCTGACGTTATTGATGGGTGAACGTTTCCCCTAGTGTAACGCGAACGGGGATTATAGGGTGAACGTTAACCCTATAATCCCCGCGAACGGCAAACTTTTAACGGCAAACGGCGGTGAGGCCCGCAGCGATGCGATGCGCCAGGCGCTCATAGCCGGCAGGGCTGTAATGCAGACCGTCCGGCATGTAGAGCTCGCGGTGCTCCGGCAAAAACGGGCTGATGCCGCTTTGCGCATACAGGTCGATCACCGGCACCGAGTAGCGATCGCAGACCTCCAGCATCGCGCGCACATAGGCGTCTTGCGTCAGGCCCAGATGGTTGGCCTCGTTGCTTGCCGGAATATCCTTCTCGTGTTTGCCGCTCGTCTTGCACGGCGTCATAAACACCAGCTTTGCCTGAGGCGAGCGCGCCGTGATGGTGCGGATCAGGTAGTCGAGCGCACCGTAGAACTCGTGCACGTCCGTGCTGCCCAGCTCTCCCAGCGGCACGTTACGGCTAAAGTCGTTAACGCCGCCAAAGACGATGCAGATATCTGCCGTGTGATCGATGCCGTCCAAGCGCTCGACAAACGAATCGCTACGGTCGGCCTTGACGGCAATACGCGAACCCTTAATACCAAAGTTCTCGATCGTAGCGCCGCCCAGCAGCGCACCCAGGTGCGAAGTCCAGGAGATATCGTTGCCTCCCCCGCCGCATCCGTTATCGCCCCAGGTGGTCGAATCGCCAAAGCAGCAGATGGTCGATTCGCTCAAGTTTTTCGTTTCCATATTCTTCTCCTCACCCGCACACCGGCGGTCATACAGGTACATACCGTTCATTCGCAACATCCGAGGGGCTATGCGTGGGCGCATTCCGCAACTTGCGAATCGAGCCATTCGATATCCTCGGCAAGATGCGCCACGCCCAGGTGGTGTCCACCCGGGCAGACCTCGTGCAGAAGGTTTTCGTCCTTGCCCAGCAGCGCGTAGGCGTCGCGAACGATATCGAGCTGCTCGTCTACGTTCGCAAGCCCGCGGGCGCCGTTGAGATGGTCTTTCTCGCAGCTCTGAACCAAGAGCGGCCGTGGCGCAACAAGCGATGCAATGTCGCCCATGTCGAGTAGACGCCAGAGTCCAGGCGTGTAATTGCAGCTGCAATTGCCGTTGAGGTGCAGTAGCGAATCATCAACGCCGTACAGATAGCCCGAGACAAACGCCTTGCGCACGCGCGGGTCGAGCGCGGACAGGTACAACGTCATGTAACCGCCGCCCGAAAAACCAAAGCAGCCCAGGTCGCCCATGGCAATGTCACCGCGTGTCTCCAAGTAATCAATCAAGCGCATGTTGTCCCAGGCGTTGAGGCCCGCGACCGTAAGACCCAGCGGCTCGGCCATACGTGCTTGATTCAGACACGTACCGCGCAGGTAGCTGTTCTCGTCGTCGCCCTGACCCTTCCAGTCACGACGGTATCCCCAACCACGCGCATCGGGGCAGACGGTCACGTAACCCATGCGCGCCAAACGCAGACCGTAGTCGTAATTGAACTTACGCACGGCATCGTCGACCGCCGGCACGCCCGCAACGCCGGCTATGCTTGCAGCACCCGCCCCCTGGTGACCATGCGGGCAGATATAGCAGCGCTTGAGTCCCCGCTCGTCAAGCTTGGGGCGGGACGGCTCCAACAGGTAAAACGGCATCCACACATCGTGCTCAACCTGCAACACCGCATGAGTACGCACGATGCTGCCGGCAACCCGTACGCGATTGAGCTCACGAATCTCAATTGGGGCGCGGTCCATAAGCGAAAGACCCAAAATATCGTACAGACGAGTCCTGGTCGCAGCCTTCCATGCCTCAAAGTCTGTGGGAGTCTTGCCCGTAAATGCGGCCGAGCGCCCCTCGCGCTTCAGTCGGGCGCGCAGCGCAGGTTCGTCCTCGTAGTACGTCTCGATGTGCACGGTGCGGCCATTGGCAGATAGCCCGGCCGTCTCTACCGCATCACCGTCGCCGCCCTCGGGATCCCAACCATCCGTGCCGGCAAGCACTTGGTCACGCGCATAGCGTTCGGAATCCTGACCGGTCAGGCAATGCGCCCACGTCACCCAAGCGGCAGTATCACCCACCGGGCCAAACAGGGCACCGCCGGCATACAGGGTGCCGTCATGTGCCGCTGGCTTATTCCAATCCCACCAACCCTCGAGTGAAATATGGGGGCCCAGCCAGCATTCGAGCAAAACGGTCTGGGCCCACTCGCGCCATGGACGACCCAGATAGACCGATCCGGGGGCAATGCCCTCATCGGCTGTAAACGAACAGCCATGAAACACAAATCCGTACGGCTCGCCCTGAGGCGTGGAGGCTGCCGTTACATACCCGTTGACATCCATATCGCGGTTGAGCGAGCGAATCTCACACCCCTCAAAGTAAGCACGCGCGCCGCCAAAGATAAAGTCGACATCGCCCTCGATCCGGCAACGTCGAAAATACTGCCGCCCCACGCGGCGCGGGGCGAACTGCTTGGGGCCTATAAAGCCGCCCGGCTTGGCCTCGCGCGGCGGCAGCGGCCCCAAAAAGAGCGTGTCCTGGTGTCCCTTAATGCAGCAGGCATCGACAACCAGGCGGTCACCATCGGCATACAGGGCAATCGCCTGGCCGACCTCGCGCCCATCACCGGCGTTGTTTTCGATTGTTAGACCCGCAAGCGTCACGTCGTCGGCATCGACCAGCACCGTGTACGTACGGAAGGTGCCGAGTCTTCCATCCTGGCCGCTACCATCTTCCGAAGGCATCTTGGCACCCAGGCCTCCCACGATACGCACGCTGTCGGCCGTCTCGCCCTCGAGCGTCACATACGGACGACGAATTTCGACCTGCTCGCGATACTCGCCCGGCGCCACCAGCACTCGCACCGGCACGGTCACATCGGGCACACACCGCTCCGCCGCCTCGAGCGCCGCCGAAATGCTGCGATACGCGCCTTCGCGTTCGAGCGATACCTCAAAGAGCTGTTCTTTACCACTCATCTGTCATTACGCTTTCTGTCACAGAACACCCACCGTGCAGTACCGGCACCTATAGATTGCGTGCGACAGCCGGGCAGACCCGACCGTCGCACGCCTCAACATGCCGTATTCACTTGTGCAGGAGCACTACCCTACGCGCGGATAACCTTGTCGACGTTTTGCAGCTGCAGCTCGTCGCCATCCTGACCCTCGATGCGCACGTTCTGCAGGTCGAGGACTTTCACGTTCTGCGCGATGATGCCCTGGCGCACCATGGGCTCCACGCCGCAGGCCATGGCCGGCACAAAGGGCTCGGCATCGGCGGCAAAGGTCACATGGACATCCTGGAACGTCAGGCGCGTCACCTTGCTCTCGGGAAGGCCCGTGATATAGGCCGCGGCCGCATGGCAGTTGGTGGCCTCGATATCGCAAAACGTCGTGGCGCCAAAGCCGGGCGTACGGTCGTCGACGGGCAGCGCCTCGCGAGACTGCACGTAGTCGGTCTTGCCGTCCTTGTCGCAGAAGTAGAACGAGTTGACCACGAAGGGCGTGAGCACCTTATCCATGCGAATGTGCTCGAAGGTGATGCCCTCGTTGACGGCGTCCTTGCCGCGTCCGCGGCGTGTCTTGACGCGCAGGCCGCGGTCGGTGCGCTCAAAGAGGCACTTGCTCACGGTGAGGTCCTTGATGCCGCCGGCGGCCTCGGATCCCAGCACCACGGCGCCGTGGCCGTCGTGCATGTAGCAGTGCGAGATCAGCACGTCGTGCGTGGCGGGACGGAGCTCGGGTTCAATGCCCAGTTTGCCGCTCTTGATGGCGATGCAGTCGTCCCCCACCGAGAACTGACAGCCAAGGATGCGGACAAAACCGCAGCTCTCGGGATCGAAACCGTCGGTGTTGTGGGAGTTCTTGGGACCCTCGATGGACAGGCACAGGGCATCGACGTGCTCGCACAGAATGGGATGGATATTCCACGACGGGCTGTTGCGCACGGTAAAGCCGGCAAGGCTCACGTTTTCGCACTCGGACAGGAAAATCATGCGCGGGCGGGCGACCTCGCGGCCCTCCTCGGGACGGAAGATGTTCTTAAAGTCCTTGTTCCACCAGTTGTCCTCGGCAAAATCGGTCTGGCCGTCGATGGCGCCGCGGCCATAGATGCACACGTCGTGCACGCTCAGGCCCGTAAAGGTCGAACAGTAGGTCGAAAAGCTCTCGCCTTCCCAGCGGCCCAGGGGCAGCATGTCGGTGCCGGCATACCCGGCGCCCTCGTCGCCCGTGACCGTGCCCGGAATGTAGGCAAGCGCCGCGCGGTCGTGACGGGCCAGCAGCACCGCGCCCTCGGCAAGCTCGATGTTGATATTGCTCTTAAGGAAGAGGGACTTGATGCGGTAGTTGCCGGCGGGGATCAGCACGCGCCCGCCCTTGGAGCAGGCCATGATGGCAGCCTGAATGTTGGTGGTGTCATCGTGCTCGGCATCGCCCTTGGCTCCGCAGTCGCGAACGTTGATGGTAAAGGGCTCCGCCGGCGTGGTGACGCCTACGCTCAACTCGCGCTCGCCGCAGACAAAGCGGATCAGGTTGCGCTTGCCGGGAGTCAGGCCATCGACATAGGTCTCGACCGTATTCGTGGTACCGGCGGGCTCATCGTTGACAAAGATCTCCCACGTATCGGCACAGGTAAAGTAGCCGCCATCGTCGAGCTCGATAACGGCCGCGCGGGCATTGCGCCAGATAACGTTCGTCTCCATGGGTCTCTCCCTCAAATGTAATCAGAAGTTCATACTAGTCGTTTTTAAAAAAGGGCCGTACCCGCCGGTGGATCTCCGGTGGCACGGCCCTGTGGTTTGGACGATGCGCCTGCCCTACTCGGCGGGAATTACGCTGCCGTCCTGGAAGCCAACATTGTTGTGGGCGAAGCAGTCCTCGTATTTAAAGCCGGAGAGCTCCTCGCAAAGCGCCTTGACCTCGGGCTTGACGTCGGCCATCTTGCCACCCTCCTTGACACGGTGGATCTCGTCGCAAAGGATGTCGCACTGCTCCTTGTCGATCTTGATGCCGCGGGCAAGGACGGCCGCGAGCAGGAAGAAGCCGGCGCAGCCGATGAGCATGCAGCCGCAGATGTACAGAGGCACGGTGGCGGGCTGGGTCACGGCGTCGCTGTTGCCGGCGGTCTGAATGAAGCCGGAGGCAGCAAGGACGATAGCCCATACGTTGACGGCAACAGCCTGGGCGATCTGCTGGCAGAGCTGCTGTGCGGAGCTGTAGATGCCCTCGCGACGACGCAGGGTGATGAGCTCATCGACATCGGGGATGTAGTTGAGCAGAACATCGGGCAGATACTGGAAGCCAACGTAGAAGAACTTCCAGATGGCGAAGATGATGGGGTAGGCGATCATGGCGATGGCGACCGTGGAGGTGCCGTTGATCTGACCAAAGGCGAAGTAGTTGTAGGCGATGATGCACGCGGCGCAACCGACGTTTGCCAGGTACCAAGACTTGTGGAAGCCCTTCTTGGCCATGAGGGCGACCCAGATGGCGGTGCAGACGATAGCGACGACCTTGCCGGGCATCTCCATCACGGACTCGTAGGACTTAGGAATCTGCAGACAGTAGACGATGAAGAAGGACAGGCACGCAGACCAGCAGGCAGCGGCGAGCTTCGTGGAGACCTGCGCATACAGGACCTTGCGGAAGGACTTGTTGCGGAAGGTAGAGATAACGTCGATGAAAAACTTCTTGATACCCTCGCCGACGCTCTCGATCTTCTCCTGAGCGACCTCCTCGGGGGTGTGCTCCCACGTAGACAGGTACACGCAGAGCAGCGAGATTGCCATGACCGAAGCGTTAATCGTAGCAATAATGAAGTAGCTGAACGGGTTGGTCTCGCCGAAGGTGCCAAAGCCAAAGCCGACGAGTGCTGCCATCAGGAAGCCGGCGGCGTTACCAAAGAGGTGCTTGTAGCCGGTGAGGTACGTACGCTCCTTGAAGTCATCGGTCATCTCGATGGTAAGCGGCGACAGGTTGGCGGTGCAGAACGTGTACGCGACGTTGTAGATCAGGTACAACACAAAGTAGTACGGGAAACCAAACGGCGTAGCCACAAAGATGAGCGGCTCGGCGACCATCATCGGGATAGCCAGCAAGATCCAGAAACGGCGGCGGCCAAAGATGCGGCCGATCTTAGTAGCGTAGAAGTTATCGGCCACAAAGCCCATGAGCGGGCACAGAATGGCGTTGAGATAGATGGCGAACGAGCTGATCAGCGCAGCCTCGCCTGCGGACAGACCGCACTCCGTGGACAGGAACAGCACCATGTAGCTGTGCGTAAAGCTCAGGGCACCGGAGTTGAGCATGCCGCCCATACCAAAGCCCAAGCGCGTCCAGAATGTGATCTTGCGCTTTTTACCGATCTTGTTAGTCATCGAGCTCCCTCTCTTTTCTCGATTGTCTTGTAACAAGACATTGGAGTCCATACCGATGTCTGTCTGCATATCGCCCACTCGTAGGGTGAACGTTTAGCTAGATTATGCGCGATTGAATATGATAGGTGAACGTTCACTTGTATATTATCCTTGAACGGTCGTTTTTTGCCGTTAAACGGACATCTGACTTGAAAAAAATCACGATTACATGGGTATTGAGTGGGTTTAAATTTGAGGTCGATTAGGTGAACGTTTATTGTTTTCGCCGCTCCCGTACTCTCAGAAAGACACGCCCGAACAGACAGAACAAACATGGCCCCGCCGGGAACACTCCCGACGGGGCCATGGTCAATAGCGCCCTATGCGAACCCATTTACCGCTACAGGCAGACGCCATCCTTCCAGATGCTGATCTCGTGACAGCCGCGACGCTCGGCACTCGTAAGCTTGCCGCTCGCCGTGTCCAGCACCATCTGATACAGGTCGTCGGCAGCCTCATCGAGCGTGCGCTCGCCCGTAGCCACCACGCCGGCGTTAAAGTCCATCCAGTTGGCCTTGTGGTCGCACAGACGCTGGTTGGTGAACACCTTGAGGGTAGGCGCCGGTGCGCCAAACGGCGTGCCGCGGCCGGTCGAGAACAGGATTACGTGGCAGCCGGCAGCCGTCAGGGCCGTGGTGGATACCATGTCGTTGCCCGGACCGCACAGCATGTTCAGGCCATGCTTGGTAGCCTGACCGGCATACGGCAGTACGTCGACGATGGGGGCAGATCCGCCCTTTTGCACGCAGCCGCAGCTCTTGTCCTCGAGCGTGGTAATGCCGCCGTCCTTGTTGCCGGGGCTCGGGTTCTCATAGACGACCTCGCCGTGGCTGATAAAGTAGTCCTTAAAGCCGTTGAGCATGTCGGCAGCTGCGTTAAAGACGTCCTGGCTCTCACAGCGATCGAGCAGAATGCTCTCCGCGCCAAACATCTCGGGAACCTCGGTGAGCACCGACGTGCCGCCGCGGGCGACAACCATATCGCTCACGCGACCGATCGTGGGGTTGGCGGTAATGCCCGAAAGACCGTCAGAGCCGCCGCACTTAAGGCCAATGACCAGCTCGGAGGCAGGAATGGGCTCACGCTTGGCCTGCTTGGCCAGGTCGGCAAGCTCGGACAGGATCTTGTGACCCTCGACCTGCTCGTCGGCTACATCCTGGCAGGCGAGGAATCGAACGCGCTCGCGATCGAAGTCACCGAGCTCGTCGAGTACCTGCTGGTGCGTGCAGTTTTCGCAACCGAGGGACAGGAACAGCACACCCGCAGCGTTTGCGTGACGCGAGAGCGCCACCAGCAGACGGCGCGTCTGGGCATGGTCGGCACCGGTCTGCGAGCAGCCAAAGGGATGCGGGAAGTAGTAAACGCCCTCCAGCGAGCCCTCGACCAGATCCTGAGCCTGCTCGCACATGGCACGTGCGACCTCGTTGACGCAGCCGACCGTGGGGATGATCCACAGCTCGTTGCGCGTGGCGGCGCGGCCGTCAGCGCGGCGGAAGCCCATAAAGGTCTCGGGCTCAACCGGTTCAACGACCGGATGCGTCGGGTTGTAAGCGTACTCGACCTCGCCCGAAAGGTTGGTCTTGACGTTATGCGTATGAAGCCACTGACCGGGCTGGATGTCGCCCGTCACGTGACCGATAGGAAGACCGTACTTGACGACGTCCTCCCCCGCCGCAATGGCACGCACGGCCATCTTGTGGCCCTGCGGAATATCCTCCGCGGCAACGACCTCGCCCACCCCGGGAACCGCGACGGCGGTGCCCTTGGCAAGCGGCGACAGCGCGACGATCACGTTGTCGGCCGGATTGATCTGGATAGTATTCATTACAAAGAGTCCTAACCCTACAGGTTGAGCAGAAGTCAGCGGGCGCCCGCCAGTTGCCCGGCGGGCGCACAGAAGGATTTAGGCCTGGGCGTTGGCGAAGGCCTGCTTGGCGCCCTCGACGCGCACGACGGCAAGCGCGTTGACGACAAACTCCTCAAGGCTGGCAATCTGCGTAAGGTCCTCGCCCCACATCTGCTCGTTGCTGAGCACGTCGTGCACCAGCTCGGCATCGTCTGCACCGGCGTGGGCGGCGTAGAAGTCGAGCACGAAGGCATCGTCCTGAGCGGTGTACTCGGTGCCGTCGGCGCGGCGCAGGTGCAGGCCATCGCCCTCGCGAGCAACGAGCTCCTGCGTATAGAAGGCAATGAGCGTAGCGAGGCTCGTCGCCAGGCACTTGGGCAGGCTGCCGGTCTCGGCAACATAGTCCTTGAGCGTGGGCAGGTCGCGAGCGCGCCATTTGGCGGTTGAGTTGAGGCAAATGGAGAGCAGCGCGTGGTCGATAAACGGGTTGTCGAAGCGGTTCTCGACGGCGGCGGCGAAGGCCTTGCAGTCCTCGACATCAAGATCGGCGGCAAGCGTCGGGATGACCTCGTCGTAGAGCATGGTGTTCATGAAGCCACGAACGGTCTCGTCGTGCATGCAATCGCGCACGATGTCAAAGCCGGCAACCCAGGAGCCCGGAACAAAGGCAGTGTGGGCGCCGTTGAGGATGCGGACCTTGCGCTTCTTGTACGGGGTGACATCGGGGGTCACAAAGACACCCGGCAGGCCGGCCTTCACGAAGGGCAGACGCTCCTTGAGCGACTCATCGCCCTGGATACCCCACATCTGGAAGGGCTCGCGCACGGCCAGGAAGGGATCCTCGTAGCCCAGGCGCTCGGCCACGGCAGCGGCCTCCTTGGGGTCGCGGATACGGCCGGGGACGATAGTGTCGACGAGCGTGGTGCAGACGGTGCAGTCGTTGGCCATCCACTGCGCAAACTCGTCCTCCCAGCCCCAGTCGCTCACGTACTGGTTCATGATGCGCAGCAGCTCCTCGCCGTTGTGATCGATGAGCTCACAGGCGAGCACGATGACGCCCGGCTTGCCGGCGGCCCAGCGGGTGTGGAGCACCTGGGCAAGCTTAGCGGGGAAGCTCGCGGGCGGCATGTCGTCGGCCTTGCAAGACGGATCGTAGGCAATGCCGGCCTCGGTGGTGTTGGAGACGATAATCTCCAAATCGTCGGAGACGGCGACCTCCATCATGGCACGGTAGTCGTCCTCGCGATACGGATTGAGGCAGCGGCTGCAGGCGCTGATCACACGAGACTCGTCGACCGTGTTGCCGTTCTCCTTGCCGCGCACCAGCACGGTGTACAGGTCATCCTGAGCGTTAATGCCGTCGGCAAAGCCAAAGGCACCGCTGATGGGCTGGACCATGACAACCTTGCCGTTCCAGCCGGTTGCCTCGTTGCCCATGTCAAAGAAGCGGTCGACAAAGGCGCGCAGGAAATTGCCCTCGCCAAACTGCAGAACCTTCTCGGGCGCGTCCTTGGGCAGCAGGTAGCCCTTGTAGCCGATCTTCTCGAGCGTCTCGTAGCTGATGTTCTCCATCGATGTCTCTCCTTAGATTGCTGTTAGCGTGCAGGCAAAACGGGGGCGCCGCGTGTGGCAACGGCGCTCCCGAGTTCGGTGTGATTCGATGCGGGTTTAAGCCTCGACGGTATCCAGGTCAAAGCCAAAGTAGCGGACTGCGTTGTTGTAGCTGATGTCGCGCACGATGTCGCCCAGCAGCTCCATGTCGGCCGGATACTTGCCCTGCTCGACCCACTCGCCGATCACGCCGCACAGCACGCGACGGAAGTACTCGTGACGCGGGTAGGACAGGAAGGAGCGCGAATCGGTAAGCATGCCCACAAAGTTGCCCAGCACGCCCTCGTTAGCCAGAGCCGTGAGCTGCTCGCGCATACCGACCTCGTTGTCGTTGAACCACCAGGCAGAGCCGTTCTGGATCTTGCCGGCGGTCGGAGCCTCCTGGAAGCAGCCCATCACGGTATCGATCATGGTGTTGTCAATGGGGTTCAGGCTATACAGGATGGTTTTGGGCAGACCCGTGGACTCCTGGATGGAGTTGAGGAAATCGGCCAGCTGGTCGGACGGCGTGTAGTTGGAGATGCAGTCGTAGCCGGTGTCGGGACCGAGCTTGGCGAACATAGCGCGGTTGTTGTCACGCTTGCAGCCAAAGTGCAGCTGCATGGCCCAGCCAAGGCGGACATACTCGCCGGCGACGAACCGCATAAAGGCCGTCTTGTACTTGAGGATCTCGTCCTCGGCAAGCGGCTCGGCGGCAAGGCCCTTGGCAAAGATAGTCTCGATCTCGTCGGCGGTAGCCGGAACGTACATAACGTAGTCGAGCGCGTGGTCGGAAGCGCGGCAGCCCAGCTCGTGGGCAACGTCGTAGCGCTTGGAGATGGCGGCCTTCATGCCCTCGAAGTCGCTGATCTCAACGCCAGCAACCTCGGAGAGATGCTTGCAGTAGTCGGCGAACTCCTGGCCACGTTCGATGCGCAGGGCGGCATCGGGGCGCATGGCAGGAACGACCTGAACGTCAAAACTGTCGTCGGCGGCAATCTTCTTGTGCCACTCAAAGCTGTCGGCGGGGTCATCGGTAGTGCAGATCATGCGGACGTTGGACTGCTTGATCAGGTTGCGGCAGGTAAAGCTAGCCTCAGCGAGCTTGGCGTTGGCAAGGTCCCAGACCTCCTGAGCGGTTTTGCCGTTCAGGACACCCTCGTAGCCAAAGTAACGCTTAAGCTCCAGGTGGCTCCACTCAAAGACGGGGTTGCCCACGCAACGGCCCAGGGTCTCGGCCCACTTCTGGAACTTCTCGCGAGCAGGGGCATCGCCGGTAATGAAGCGCTCGTCGACGCCGTTGGCACGCATCAGGCGCCACTTGTAGTGGTCACCGCCCAGCCAAACCTCGGTGATGTTCTCAAAACGCTTGTCGTCCCAGATCTCCTTGGGAGAAATGTGGCAGTGGTAGTCGACGATGGGCATGCCCTCGGCAAAGTTGTGGAACAGCTCCTCGCCGGTCTTGGTGCTCAGCAGGAAATCCTGATCGTCCATGAAGTTTTTCATCAAACAACCCTTTTGTTGGCGGAGCGGGCGCACGATGCGCTCGTTATCCTCTAGGTGAACGTTCACTATACTAATTCATTGCGACTTAAAAGGTGAACGTTCACCTAACCACCATGGGGTGAACGGTCGATTTTGTCCGTTCAACGGTTGTTGGAGCCGTGACACGCATGCATTGCGGATGGACTAACGTCCCCGAACACCGAACCTGGGCGTTTTTGCTCAGGTGGGTCATGTCTCGGCGTACATTTTTGGGAATATTCAGCATCGGGGCGTACTGCGCACCGTCCTCGACGCCCTATTTGATGCGCATATCGCGCCCGATCGGCATAAAAAAGTGCCTCCGATGGCGATTTACGCCATCGGAGGCACTTAAAACAGTCGTTCTGAGCCTCTTTCGGAACACGCCATTGCTGAATACTCCAAAAAATGCACGTCGCAAGAGGGGGTACCTGACCAAACGGCTAAATTCCCGCAAGCTCGCAGTAGCGGTCGACGTTGCTGGCAAACACCATCTCCACAGCACCCTTCTGCACGGGCTCCGCCGGAGTTTTACCCCACAGCAAATACTCGCCCAAGGTCTTGGCACCACGGTAGGCCAAGCTCACCGGGTCCTTATAGACGATATTGGTAAAAATGCCACGGCGTAAGGCCAGGGCGCTCTCGGGGAACAGGTCGTTGCCGATTACCATGACCTTGCCGGCCTTGCCGCTCGAAACAAGCGCGTCAGCGACCACCTCGGAACCAACGGCAAAAACGCTACAGATGAGCTCGGGAGCATCCGGCGCACTCAAGCGCTGCTCAAGCTCGCGCTCGAGCTGTTTGACTTGCGCATGGGCACCGGCAAGGTCCTCAACCCGCCATGGAATATCGTGCTCGCGCAGGTAATTATGAAAGGCGCGGGCGGTCAGATAGTGCGAGTCGGTATAAGGGTCGCCCGCCAACAGGAGCACGCGGGCGTCAGCCCCAGAAGCGTGGACCAGGTTAGCCGCCTGCTCTGCCATAAGACTGCCCGCCGCGGAATAGTCCGCCAGACTGGCACCCAGGCGATCGAGGTGCGGTCGGTCGCCGTCGACGAGCTCGATCGCCACACCCGCCTCGGCAATCTGCCTCAAGAGTTCGGTTGCGCGGTCATCGCCCGGAACATAGGCAAGCAGACCGTCAATCTTCTCGCCTACCTGCAGACGCTCATCAATCTGCTCGAGCGCATCGGCGTAGCCGCCCACGCCAAATTCTACGCGCTCAACCGTAATGCCCTGATCGATGACCTCCTGCTCAAAGCGGTTGCAGCCTTCCCAAAGGTAACGGAAAAAGTACGCCCCCTCGCGCGATGCGCGGGGCAGGCAAAACACCAGGTTGATATCCTTGCGCCGCAGGCTTGAGGCACTTGTGTTGCGATGGTAGCCCATGGCCTCGGCCTTGGCATTCACCTTGGCACGCACGGATTCGCTCACGCCGGCCTTGCCCGTCAGGGCCTTATGCACGGTATTGATGGAAACGCCAAGCTCGGCGGCTATGTCCTTCATGGTTACGCGAGCGCTCATGGGGTTACTCCGTTATAGATAAGTTGCCAATTAACAGTACAGGTAACGATACCCCAAAATCACTCTTCAACTCGCCGCGCTCTCCCCCAAATGTGCAAAGCGCCCCGCGAACGGATGCTCGCGGGGCGCTTGGATGACGGACCTTACTTGATACCGCGGCCCAAGTCTTCGGCGATTTTGTCTACGCCCTTAAGTGCGGCGCAGGTCTTTTTGTTGGAGCAATGTCCTGTGCAAACGCCACCTTGAGCGCAGTCGGCGCAAGTGCCCTTACGATAAATGCGCACGCACACGGCGACAAACGCAATGCCGATAACAGCCAGTACAACAATATCGATAGGTGCCATAGCAAGCCTCCTCTAGTTAACCATCACTTACTTTACCCCATTCTCCACCTACCAAAAAGGGGCAGGTTTATTTTGGTCGGTTTTATCTGCGGAAACGCCACATCTCCCTCACCAAAAAGCCCGAGTGTCGCTGGGACACCCGGGCTCGTGAAAAGGGGCTAATCCTTATTCGGACTTAGGCGGAAACCGTGGCAGAAGCGGTGTTGGTCTCGTCCTCGTCGGTCCATGCATGCTTGGGCATGGGACGGAAGATCTGGAAGAGCATCGCAGCCAGCAGCACGATGGCCACAACCGTCCAGATACCAAACTGCCCAAGAACAAGCAGGTTATAGAACTGGTTGATGAACAGGCCGATGACCCAAGCAAAGGCACACTCGTAGCCGATGGCAATCGCGGTCCACTTACCGGAGTTCATCTGGTTACGGATGGTGCCGATAGCGGCAAAGCACGGAGCGCACAGCAGGTTGAAGGCACCAAAGGCGACGCAAGCGCCCATGGTCGGGAACATAGCCGCAAACGCGGTCCACAGGCTCGGGTCGGTCTCGCCGGCGTCGGCAACGGACAGCAGCGAGCCGGCGGTGGCGACAACGTTCTCCTTGGCAACGAGACCCGAGACGGTCAGTGCGGTGGCCTGCCAGGTGCTAAAGCCGAGCGGGGCGAAGATCCAAGCGACCAGGTTGCCGAACATGGCAAGCACGGAGTAATCCATGAACTCCTCGGGGATGCCCTCCATGGAAGGCAGGTAGCCAAAGGCGCCGTTGTAGCTACCAAAGTTGGAGAGGAACCAAACGACGACGGTGGACGCAAAGATGACCGTGCCGGCCTTCTTGATAAAGGCGAAGCAGCGCTCCCACACGTGCAGCGCCCAAGAGCGGATCGCCGGGAAGTGGTAGGCAGGAAGCTCCATAACAAACGGCGTCGGGCGGCCGGCGAAGAGCTTGGTCTTCTTGAGCATGAGGCCCGAGGCAATGACGGCAAAGACGCCCAGGAAGTAGAAGAGCGGGCTGATCCACGCAGCGGTGGTAGAAGAGTCGCCAATGATGGAACCCATAAGTAGGGCGATGATCGGCAGCTTGGCGCCGCAAGGGATGAACGTGGTGGTCATGACCGTCATGCGGCGGTCCTTCTCGTTCTCGATGGTCTTGGTAGCCATGACGCCGGGGACGCCGCAGCCCGAGGACACGAGCATGGGGATAAAGGACTTACCGGACAGGCCAAAGCGGCGGAACACGCGGTCCATGATGAAGGCGACGCGGGCCATGTAACCGCAGTCCTCCAAGAAAGACAGCATCACAAAGAGCAGGAACATCTGCGGGACGAAGCCCATGATGGCGCCGATGCCAGCCACGATGCCGTCGCAGACCAGCGAATCGACGAGGCCACCGTCCTCGGTACCGCCCGCCACGAGAGCGTCATGCACCGCGGTGGTGATACCCGGGACATAGGGGCCGTACTGTGCCGGGTCGACCGAGTCGGCGTTGTCGCCCGCAGCCTCAACAGCCGCGTCATAGGCGTCGCGACCCTGACCGAGCACGTACCAGCCGTCGGTGCCGAAGAGCTGGTCGTTGGTGAAGTCGGTCACCGTGCCGCCCAGGGTGGAAACGGCGATGTAGTACACGCAGAACATGATGACCACAAAGATCGGCAGGCCCAGGATACGGTTGGTAACCACGCGGTCGATCTTCTCGGAGGTGCTCATCTTGGCCGGAGCCTTGGTCATGCACTCGTCGATAATGTGGGCAATCACGCCATAGCGCTCGCCGGTGATGATGGACTCGGCGTCGTCGTCGCAATCCTGCTCGCACTGGGCGACCAGCTGCTCCACGCGAGCGGCCTTCTCCTTAGTGAGGTTGATGAGCTTGCAGGCGTCCGCGTCGCGCTCGAACAGCTTGACGGCGTAGTAGCGACGCTTGTTGGCGGGAACGCTCGCCGGCAGATTGTTCTCGATGTGGTCCAGAACGTCCTCGATGGAGGAATCGAACTTGTGCTCCGGCACCTGGCCCTTGGAAGCAGCGGACTTCTTGACCTGCTCGAACAGCTCGTTGATGCCCTTGTTCTTAAGGGCCGAGATCATCATGACCGGGCAGCCGAGCTTCTTGGAGAGCTTGTCCGTGTCGATCTTGTCGCCGTTCTTCTCGACCAAGTCGGCCATGTTGAGGGCGACGACCACGGGCAGGCCGGTCTCGATAACCTGAAGCGCCAGGTACAGGTTGCGCTCGAGGTTGGTGGCGTCGACCACCTGGACGACGACATCGGGCTCGCCGCTCATGAGGTAATCGCGCGAGCATTGCTCCTCGGGGCTGTAGGGGGAAAGCGAGTAGATGCCAGGGAGGTCTGTGATGGTAACGTTCTTGTCGCTTAGGAGCTTGGCCTCCTTTTTCTCAACCGTGACGCCGGGCCAGTTGCCAACGTAGCCGTTGGCGCCCGTGATCAGGTTGAAAAGCGTGGTCTTGCCACAGTTGGGGTTACCCGCCAGCGCGACATGGATCTGAGAATCCGCCATTCAATCCTTCTTCCTTGTGTGCCTGCGCTGCTTTCTCCGCGCAGGCTGGATAATGTGCTTTAAAGTTGCTGCATTAAGTTAGAAATACCTAACTTTACCTGCAGAAATATACGCCGCAAGCCCTTACTGGACCTCTACGACGGCAGCCTCTTCCTTGCGGATGGAAAGCTCGTAGCCGCGTACGTTGATCTCGACCGGATCACCGAGCGGCGCAACCTTTACGACCTTGAATGAAGTGCCCTTGATGAGCCCCAGGTCCATAAGGTGGCGGCGCAGCGCGCCCTCACCGTGAAGCTTGACGATAGTAGAGCTCTCGCCTACCTTAACGTCACCCAACGTCTTCATCCTCTTGTCCCCCTTTCGGTTTTAATGAAATGCTGCGGACTAACCGACGGTCATGATGTGCATGGCAACCTTGGAATCGATGCCAAAACGTGCGCCCAGCACGGTGACGATGATATTGGCACCACTCGAGCTCACCACGTGAATCTCGCTGCCCTCGACAAAGCCGAGGTCCTTGAGGTGGTGCTTCATGTCCTGATTGCCCTTTACACGAGACACGTGCACGGTTTCGCCCGCCTTTACCATCGAGAGCGGCAAAGCCGGCATCTGCGGTCCGCAAGACATGAGTGCGCTCCTAACGTCAGTTCGTCCTCAACATCGACGCAGCAAAAGTTAACCACGTCTATGTTCGCTATAGTAAACTAACACGTGGTTAACTTTTTGAAAAGGGTCCCTATTCAGTTTTCGAAAAAGTTTCCCATACGAAACAAAAAGGCGCGGCAAAGAGCTGTCCTTTGCCGCGCCCTGTCATGCTTAGAGCGAGAGGTTTCTGATCGACGTGACACACGAAGCCTCGTCTACGCCCGAAACGCGAAAGACGATGTCCTCGCCACATTCGCCGTAAAGCGCCATGAGGCCCATCACGTCACGGCCGTCGGTGTGGCGGTCGCCAATGCTGACCGACACGTCGCTACGATGCTTGGCAATGATGTCATAGAGCAGCGCAACCGGGCGGGCGTGTAGTCCCAACGGATCTTTAATCGTCTTTGTAAACTCGACCATGTCCCCTCCCACGACATC
The DNA here is from genome assembly GCF_003436455.1 of Collinsella sp. TM05-37. Taxonomy (NCBI): domain Bacteria; kingdom Bacillati; phylum Actinomycetota; class Coriobacteriia; order Coriobacteriales; family Coriobacteriaceae; genus Collinsella; species Collinsella sp. TM05-37. The sequence continues at coordinate 300,283 of NZ_QSPN01000001.1, forward strand.
ACACATTCGGCCGGCAAACCCAGCCACGTGGTAGTTATTGTAGCGTTAGATGCTTATCGAGGGCCCCTCCGGATACCCCGTGGTCAAAAAGTGGCAAATATGAGTACTGTTACAAATTTAGTAGCAGCAAAATCGAGAGCAAATTGCCTAGCTTGAGCGATTCGAAGAGGTTGAAAGCCGTCAAACGCCCTTTAAAGGGAGTTAGATAAATCGATTTTGAGCCCATTTTCGCTCAGAGCAGGCCGAAAAATATGGCACTTCTTTTGCAACAGTACTCATATTTGGCATTTTTTGACCACGGGAGCCAAGACCATGCCCCAAAACACAAAAGGAGGGGCCTCGTAAGGCCCCTCCTTAGGAAAGGGAATCGATTTATTCCACAGCCGTAGATTAATCCTAGCCGCTACTCCATCATATCGAGGACGGAAGGGCGAAGCTCGTTCTCGGCGGCCTCGGGATCGGTCTCGCGCAGGCGGTTGATGTAGCGGTTGTACCACATCACGGCAAGGCCCAAGAAGACAACCACGCCGCCAACGTTGTAGACCAGCGTCAGCCACAGCGGCTGATCGAGCGGAATGGTGCCGCAGATAAGCACGAAGCAGAAGACCACAAGCAGGAATGCGGCAACGACCAGGCCAAAGCTGCGCGAACCCATGCGGAAGCCACGGGGAGCGGCGTCAAAGTTCTTGCGCAGCATAAAGTAGGCAAGCAAAATCAGCAGCGGTGGGAGCAGAGCGGTGGCAGCAGTCATGTTGGTGACGATCATGAGCAGGTCGTCGAGGTTACCGGAGCCCAGGGCCGGAATGATCAGGATGGGGACGACGATGGCGAACTGCAGCCAAGCAGCGCGGGCAGGAATGCCATGCTCGTTGAGCTCGACGATCTTGCTACCAAAGACGCCCTTGGGGATCTCGGTGAAGAAGACCTTGATGGGAGCGGAGGTCCACATCATGAGGGAGCCCAGCGTGGCGGCGAGAAGGATCAAGCCGATGGCGCGCGTAGACACTTCCATGGGAATGCCAAAGTGGGCAAAGACAGCACCGAATACGTCGAAGATACCGGTGGAGATGGCAACGCCGCCCTCGGGGATGAACAGGTTAACCAGCAGCGAAGCGCCTGCATACAGAAGGCCGATGGTCAGGCCGGCGATAACGACGGTGCGCACGAAGGCCTTGACGCCGCCCTTAAGGTCGTTAAGGAACACGCCGACAGACTCAGCGCCGCCAACGCCCTGGATGATCCAGGCAAGCGTACCGAAGAAGCCCCACGCAGTTGCGAAGTTGCTCATGTCGGGAGCCATGTTAGCGGGAGTAGGAGCCGTAGCGAACTCAACGCCGCCAAAGGCAGCAGCCAGGGACAGCAGGATGAACACGGCGGTCAGGCCGAGAGCCGCGGTCGAACCGAAGGAGGAAATGGAGCCGATCCACTTAGCGCCCTTGGTCGAAACCCACGTGGCGATAGCAAAGACGACGATCTCGATAATGGTGATCCACAGCTGCGAAAGCTCGGCGTTGGCACCAAAGAACACGTAGCTCGCGTAGATGATGACGTTGGGCAGGACGGACGCAAAGAAGAACAGGTTAACGAACCAGTAGCTAAATGCCGTCAGGAACGCCCAGCGACCACCCATCGAGGTCTTAACCCATGCGTACACGCCAGACTCGGAGTCCTTGTTGAGGCCGACGAACTCGGCGGTAACCAGGGTATAGGGGACAAAGTACAAAAGCGTGGCGAAGAAGAACGACGGCGCAGCTGCCAAGCCGATGGCCGCGTTGTTGTTGATGATGTTCTTGATACCGAACACGGCGGCGACCGTCATGCCCAGCAGAGCGAACGAACCAATCGTTCCTCGTTTTTCAGAGCTCATAAGCCCTCCCAATCATCTGTTAAATGTCATCTAAAACCGTCCGAGCTGCAAGTGCAAACACGGACGGCGCACCTGCTAAGGGGAATGGGGAAAAGGGAGTCAACAAATCCATCCCCCTTAACGGCGCGAAGCAAACGTCCAGGCGGACGAATACTACTTGTTGGGGAAGGAATAACCTTCGACTGTCACGTGCAGTACCACGACGCGGGGATCCGCGGCATCGGCCACGACACGGTAGGCCTCGTCAATTTCGACGACGGCAACGCCGCCGGTGGGAATCGTCACGGTCTCCCCCGTACCCTCAAAGCGCTCGCGATCATCGATATCGCTGTAGGCGCGCGTACAGGTAAGATCGGCCTTGGAAGCCACCTCAACGGTCAGATTGCCGTCGAGCGGGGCGAGCACGGCATGGTAGCGACGGTGACCGACCAGATCGGCAGTAGCCGCCTCGTGGGCGTTCACCCACCAATACACCAGCGAGTCGCCGATAGAGTACGCCACATCGTGCTGCAGTTCAGAAACGCCGTCGAGTGCCTGACCGGTACGCATCCACTTCTTGACGGACTTCATCTGGGCGTCGAAATCGGCACGCGAGTTAAAGATATGCATGACTTATGCCTCCTTAATGGGTGCCAGCGCCTGAGCCAGATCGGCAGACGTCAGCGGTCGCAGGGACACCTCAAAGCTGAAGCTCTCAAAACGGGTGCGATAGGAATCGAGCACCTCGGAACCCCAAGAGTTCGAGCCAAGGCCGAGCAGCTGGTCGTTGATGTTGACCGTAACCGTGTCGCCCGGGACAAGATCGTAGACATGCTTGGCATTATCGATAGCCTCGCAGCTATAGGGCCATGCGGAGAACGAGAACGGATTGGAAGCGGCGTCGCTCGGACGCGTCACGACCAGACCGTCACCGTGGCTGGAGCGCAGGGCGACCCAGCGGGTACCCTCGCGGTTGGCGCAGTCCTGGGGCATAACGTAGGGCGTGAACATGTCGTCGACCGTAGTGCGGTAATGACCGACCGGGTTGGCGCGCAGCGAGTCCGGATAGTTCTCGCCCGGGCCGTGGCCATACCACTCGACGGCACGATCACAACCGGGAACCTCGAAGGAGATGCCGATGCGCGGGATAATGTCCGAATAGTCGCCGTAGGGCTCGCCGGAAACCTTGAGGTCGACGCGGCCACTCGGAAGCACGGTATAGACGAGCTCGACGCGCATGCCGAACGCGCGGACGGGAGGAGCGATACGCTGGCTCACGGTAACGACGACCGCATTGTCGTCCTGCTTCCAAGAAACATTGCGGGTAGACGTCTGCATCACATCGATGAAGTTATCCTTCCACAGGGAGTCGTACTCCTGGGCGTGGTTATCGACGAGCGGATGCCAAAAACCAACCTGGGGACCGGAGGTCATGACGTCGCGACCGGATGCCTTCCACTCGCTCACGGTACCGTTGACCTTGCTGAAGGTCAGCTCGCCGTTGAGGGAGCGAATACGAATCTCCTGCTCGGTCTCCTCGACCGTAAGCTCAGGACGAGTGGGGGCGGCAATTGCCGGCGCCGGATGGTTTGCGATGGCAAACTGGCTTGCACCCAGTTGGAACATCGGCTCGCACCAGGCGTGAGCCGCCATGGTGTAGGCGTGCACGGTCAGCAGGGTCTCGCCCACTGCGGCCTCGCGAATCACCAGCGGAAGCTGGACGGACTCGCCGGGGGCAACCGCACCGGGCATGAGCGTCTTGCGGCAGACCACGTCGCCGTCCACCAGGGTCTCCGCCGACAGGCAGACATCCTCGAGGGTGGTAAACCAACGCTTGTTGGTGACGGTCAGCTCGCCCGCCTCGGCATCGTAGGCCATGCGAACCGGGCAGATGACCTGGCCGTACTCGGTAAGGCCCGGGCTCGGCTGCTGCCAGGGGAACACCATGCCGTCGATGCAGAAGTTGCTGTTGTTGGGGTAATCGCCGTTGTCGCCGCCATACATGTCGTAGGCAACGCCGTCCTCGGTCACAGCAGCCAAACCGTGGTCGCACCATTCCCAAATAAACTGGCCTTGGATGCAATCCCAGCGATCGAAGACCTCCTGGTACTCGGACAGGCCTCCGGGACCATTACCCATGGAGTGGCCGTACTCGCAGTTGATGCGCGGCTTGGGGAACGGATGCTCGCCAAAGTCGTTCATCTGCGACACGCGGGAGTACATGGTGGAAATGACGTCGACGGTATCGGCGTTGCGATCCTCCTCGTAGTGGACCGGACGACCGTCGAGCTCGTGAGCTTTGGCGTACATCGCGCGGATGTTGCAGCCATAACCGCTCTCGTTGCCCATCGACCACATGATGATGCACGCGTGGTTGCGTTCCTGCATCACCAGGCGCTCAACACGGTCAACGTAAGCCGGCTCCCAGGCAGGGTCGTCGGTGACCAGGGCGATATTGCCGATATTCTCGAAGCCGTGGCTCTCCATATCGGTCTCGGCGACCAGCATGATGCCGTACTCGTCGCACAGCTCGTAGAAGCGCGGATCGTTGGCGTAGTGGGACGTACGCACCGCGTTGATGTTGTGCTGCTTCATGAGCTCCAGGTCGCGGCGCATGCGATCGAGGCCCACGGCGCGGCCCTTATGATCGTCGTGATCGTGGCGGTTGACGCCATGCATCTTAAAGTAGGTGCCGTTGAGGTAGATATGATTGCCCTCGACCGTCACCTCGGCAAGACCCTGGCGATGCGGAACGAACTCGCTGACCTCGTCACCGTCGTAGACCTCAAACGTCAGGTCATAAAGGAAGGGGTCCTCGGGATTCCAGAAGTGGGCATCGGTCACGCTGCACTCGGCATGGCCGTCGACGCACTCGCCCGTAGCGACCACATTCTGGCCATCGCTGAGCGTATACACGACGCGGGTAGCGCCCTCGGCCATCGTATCGAGCGTGATCAGAGCGGTATCGCCCTCGCGGTGCGTGCGGAACCTAAAGTCGACCAGGTGCGCTGCGGGACGCTGCATAAGGTACACATCGCGGAAGATGCCCGAGGCCCACCACATGTCCTGATCTTCGATATAGCTGCCGTCGCTGTACTGCAGGACCTTGACCGCAAACAGGTTGCCGCCTTCGACGAGCGCGTCGGTCACGTCAAACTCAGCGGACAGGCGCGAACCCTTGGTCATACCGATAAACTGGCCGTTGACGTACAGCTCGCCATAGCTCTCGATGCCGTCGAAGCGAATAATCTCGCGAGCGCCGGCGGGAACGGCGGGAAGGTTGACGATGCGCTGGTAAACGCCCGTGGGGTCATCGGAGGGAACAAACGGCTGATCCACCGGGAACGGGAAGCCCTCGTCGGTATAGGCAAGATTGCCATAGCCATCTACCTGCCACAGGTGTGGAACCTCCACGTGATCCCACTCGGGCTTATACGTGGAGAGGTTCTCATTGGAGACGGCAGCGGGGCCCTCAAAAAGGCGGAACTGCCACGAGCCGGACAGCTGGACAAACCCGCGCGACAGCTCGCGGCTGTACGTTGCAGCGAGATCGGCGGTCTCGTAACCCATAAAGTACGCATGGGGTGCCAGGCGGTTCCTGTGGGTGAGCGCCTGGTTTTCCCAATCGTTAATGGCGTCCATGGTGATGCTCCTTCGTCATCTTAGTGATTCTTGTGCAACCGGTTGTCCTTATCTTACGGGCGATGCAAAAAACTGTGCAACCGGTTGTCCGCTGAACGGTCGATTTGGTCGGGTTAACGGTGCAACCGGTTGTACAACCACGACACTTATGTCACCCTGAGTATCGAAACTCAGCGCAAAACAGCATTCCCAGGCGGCTGACAACGGCCGCGCCCATCTATGCCCCACCCGTGCAAGCCATGTTCAACAGCAGCTTGAACGTGAAATGCCACCAGTGGCCGGATATCATGAACGCTGTTCAGGCGCACTATAGTAAGCTTTATCCGCACCAGCCCGTATCAGTGACAACATCGACCGCATTTTCCAGGAGACGCCATGACCCAACCAGTTCGCACCGCACCTACGCTTGCCGAGGTTGCCGCAGCTGCCGGCGTGTCGCGCTCCACGGCATCGCGCGCCCTCAACGATTCGCCCCGCATTAGCGAGGAAACCAAAAAGCGCGTCCGCGCAGCGGCCAAGAAAGTCAATTTTGTCCCCAACGCTCGTGGCCGAGCGCTCGCTGTCGGACGCACGGAAATCATCGCCGTGCTCGTGACCGAGCCCCTGAGTGAACTCTTCAGCGACCCCACCTATAGCGAGTTTTTGAGCGGCATTACCGAAGAACTGTCGGAGTCATCCTATCTGCCCGTTATCTTGCAGGCGTCTTCTACGCATGAGCGCAACCGCGCACGCGAGCACTTTGAGCGCCGCTCGTTCGACGCCGTAATCAACGTCTCCCCCTACAAGGGCAGCGAACTGCTCGAGGTACTGCGCGAGCTGGGCGTGCCCACCGTGTTGTGCGGCCAGCTCGAGGGTCACCCCTATCGCGATGTGTTCTCGACGGTCTACTCTGACGACGAAGAGGGCGGACGCTTTGCGGCACTCGCCATGAAGGAGCGCGGGCGCAAAGATATCGTCGCCGTGTTGGGACCGCAAGACAACCCCGCTGTTGTCGACCGCCTGCGCGGCTACCGCGCCGTCTTGGGCGAAGACCTCCCAGACGCAAACGTTATCTATACCGGCTGGAACAGCGGAGACGGCTATCAGGCCATGCACCAGATCCTCGCGCGCGAGATTGCTTTCGATGGCGTGCTCTGCGGATCGGACCGTATCGCGGCTGGCGCCATCACCGCACTCAACGAGGCAGGCCTATCCGTTCCGGCGGACGCTTCTGTCGTCGGCTTCGACGATCACGAGATTGCGACGCGCTGCGTCCCCGCGCTCACGACCGTCCGCCAGCCCCTGCGCGAAGAAGGCCACATGGCCGCCAACATTGCGCTCGACATGATCAAGGGTGCCGAGCCAACCACCACCGTCATGCACATGCAGCTCGTTCAGAGAGACTCACTATAAGAAACTGGGACAGGCTTTCCGCCAAACAGTTGTTGCGGAAAGCCTGTCCCGTTTTGAGCGCTCATTCTGGGGCACAGTTTCCGTTAGACAGCTCAACCGGAAACTGTGCCCCATTATTTTGCCGAATTCTGGGTCGCAGTTTCCGCGATGCCCGGTCTCCCCATGCCCTCGAAACATCGACGCATAAAAAACGAGGGAAGGCACACGTCCTTCCCTCGTTACAGGCAATAGGTAGCCGCTTGCCTACATCAAGCGCAGGCTGACGTCCTTGAGCTGGGCGCCGGAAACGGCACTCGGAGCGCCCGACATGAGGTCGGAGCCGCTGGCCGTCTTGGGGAACGCCATGACGTCGCGGATAGAGTCGGAGCCGGTGAGCAGCATGCACACGCGGTCCAGGCCCAGGGCAAAGCCGCCCATCGGGGGCGCACCAAACTTGAGAGCCTCCATGAGGAAGCCGAACTGCGACTCGGCGCGCTCCTCGGTAAAGCCTAGGAGCTTGAGCATGGACATCTGCATTTCGGCGTTGTGGATACGCATACCGCCGCCGCCGGCCTCAAAGCCGTCCATGACAAAGTCGTAGGTGCAGGAACCGGCTGCCAGCGGGTCGGCCTCGATCTTGGCGATGTCGGTCTCGGTCGGCAGGGTGAAGGGCTGGTGCTCGGCAGCATAGGCCTTGCGATCCTCGTCCCAGTGGAACAGCGGGAAGTTGACGACCCACAGGAAGTCGTGGCCCTCGCGCTTGACCTCGAGCGCATTGGCCATGTGGGAACGCATGCCGCCCAGGATCTCGTCGGAGAGCAGGCGCGGGCCGGCGGCGAACATCACAAGGTCGCCGGGCTCGACGTCCATGCGCTCGCGCAGGGCAGCCATCTCCTCGTCCGAGAAGAACTTGACGATGGGGCTGTTAATGGAGCCGTCCTCGCGGAAGGCGATCCAGGCAAGGCCCTTGGCGCCAAACGTGGAGGCCACGCCGGCGAGCTTGTCGATCTTGGCGCGAGCCCAGGCACCGGCACCCTTGGCGTTGATGGCCTTGACGACAGAGCCCTCCTCGTTTGCGGCAGTCGCAAAGACCTTGAACTTGGAGTTGGCAAAGATGTCGGTCAGGTCGACCAGGTGCATGCCATAGCGGGTATCGGGCTTATCGGAGCCATAGGTGTCCATGGCCTCCCAGTAGTTCATGCGACGCAGCGGCGTGGGCATCTCGACGCCCATGCGGCCGAAGGCATCGGCCAGGACCTCCTCGAGCGCGCTCATGACGTCGTTCTGGTCCACGAAGGACATCTCGATATCGACCTGGGTGAACTCGGGCTGACGGTCGGCACGCAGGTCCTCGTCGCGGAAGCACTTGGCAACCTGGTAGTAGCGCTCGACGCCACCGACCATAAGCAGCTGCTTCAGGAGCTGCGGGGACTGCGGCAGGGCGTAGAAGTTGCCCGGCTGGATACGGCTGGGGACGATGAAGTCGCGGGCGCCCTCGGGCGTGGACTTGAACAGGGAGGGCGTCTCGACCTCCATGAACTCACGGTTGTGCAGCGCCTCGCGAATGGCAAAGGTAAAGTCGGAGCGCAGCTTGAGGTTGGCCATCATCTCGGGACGACGGAGGTCCAGATAGCGATAGCGCAGGCGGGTGTCCTCGCTGGTCTCGATGCCGTCCTCGATCTGGAACGGCGGGGTGACGGAAGTGTTGAGCACCTCGGCATGATCGGTCAGGACCTCGATCTCGCCGGTCGCGAGCTTGGTGTTGGTGGTCTCCTCGCCACGGGCGCGCACGACGCCATGGATCTTGATGGGCCACTCGGGACGCATAGTCTCGGCAATCTTAAAGGCGTCGCCGTCGGAGTGCTCGGGGTCGAAGGTGAGCTGCGTAATGCCCTCGCGGTCGCGAAGGTCGCAGAAGATAAGGCCGCCATGGTCGCGGCGACGGCTCACCCAACCGGTGAGGGTGACCTCTTCGCCCACGTTCTCGCGGCGAAGCTCGCCGCAGGTACGGGTGTGCATGGAATGCTCGTCGATGGGACGGGTCTGGCTCATACCAGTGATCCTCCTTTATGGATCTGTGCCGCCCCGTGTCGTTCCGGGCGGTGTCGTACAGATTTGCCCGGCCTGCGTAAACCGCGCAGCCAGACATGGCGTTCTATCTTATCGCACCTGTGCTGATGTGCCGCGAAAAAGTGGCTCCTGCCCAAAGACTTGACGGAGACGAAACAATTGACGCACCGCGGCACCCGCCCGCGCTCGTCACGTGCGACAATATGCCCAATAAAACAGCACTCGGAAAGGCCCGCCATGACTGCACGCCTCATCGTTATGGATATCGACTCCACGCTCATCAACCAGGAGGTCATCGACCTGTTGGGCGAAGAGGCCGGCGTGGGCGAGCAGGTGGCACAGATCACCGAACGCGCCATGCGCGGCGAGCTTGACTTTAAGCAGGCGCTCGAGGAGCGCGTGGGGCTGCTCGCCGGCCTGGACGAGAGCGTGTTCGAGCGCACCTTTGAGCGCGTGACATTTACCCCCGGCGCGTTGGAGCTTGTGCGCTCAGCGCACAGCAAGGGCTGGAAGGTCGGCGTGGTAAGCGGCGGCTTTCACGAGGTCGCCGACAAGATCGTGGCCGCCGCGGGCATCGATTTTTGCCTGGCCAACCGCCTGGAAGTCGTGGACGGCAAGCTCACCGGCAAGCTGGCGGCCGACATCGTGACCAAGGAGTCCAAGCTCATCCAGCTGCTAGATTGGGCAGTTGAGTGCGGCGTCGATATGGCCCACACGGTCGCGATCGGCGACGGCGCCAACGACATCCCCATGATTCAGGCCGCGGGCACGGGCATCGCGTTTTGCGCCAAGCCCAAGACGCGCGAGGCGGCCCCGTTTGCCATCGACGAACGCAACCTGATGCTCGCCATGGACATCATCCTGCGCGACTAGTCAATCCATCTAACAAGTGAATCAGTCTGTCCTATAGTTTCCGAACAATTTTGTCTTAGTGTTCGGAAACATACCCTTTGAGTGCTAGACTTTGCGCCGTCGAAGGGAACATATATGGATAAGCGAGATCTTGAGCAATTGCTGAGCGATGTTGCCGGCGGAGCAGTCACCCCTGCCGACGCCCTCACGCGCATCCAGACGGCTCCGACCGCCGATTTGGGCTTTGCGCAGCTCGATCTTTCGCGCGGGGTGCGCCAGGGAGCCGGCGAGGTTGTCTACGGGGCCGGTAAAACCGCCGATCAGATTGCCGCCATTATCAAAGCGCTGCGCGATGCCGGCCAGGAGCGCATCCTGGTCACGCGCCTGGATGCCGAAAAAGCCGCGCGCACCGCCGAGCTTCTTGGCAACGGCATCGACCTGGGATATGTCCCGGACGCACAGCTCGCCCTCGTGGGCGGCAAGCCCTCCCCTACCGGCAACGGACGCATCGTCGTCGCCTGCGCCGGTACGAGCGACCTGCCCGTCGCCGAGGAAGCCGCATTGACGGCCGAGTTCTATGGCAACGAGGTCGACCGCCTCTACGACGTGGGTGTCGCCGGCCTGCACCGTCTGCTCGCGCATGCCGAGGAACTTGCCCAGGCACAGGTGGTCATCGCCATTGCCGGCATGGAGGGCGCACTGGCGAGCGTTGTCGGCGGCCTGGTAAGCTGTCCGGTCATAGCCGTTCCCACCAGCGTGGGTTACGGCGCGAGCTTTGGTGGCGTAGCCGCGCTGCTCGCCATGCTCAACTCCTGCGCCAGCGGCGTTTCGGTCGTCAACATCGACAACGGCTTTGGTGCCGCCTACCAGGCAAGTCTTATCAATCATCTGAGCGCCGGCACGCCCTGCGCCCGTTAAGGAGCATTCCATGTCCAATCATCAGCACACGCTTATCATCGACGGCACCTCGGGCATCAGCGGCGATATGACCGTCGCGGCCCTGCTCGACCTAGGCGCCAGCGAGGAGCACCTGCGCGAGCAGCTCGCCACGCTGCCGGTCGACGGCTTTACGATCGCCGTCACACGCGTAAGCAAGCATGGCATCGACGCCTGCGATTTCGACGTCCAGCTTGCAGAGGAACTCGAGAACCACGACCACGATATGGCCTGGCTCTACGGCAACGAAGCAGCTGCCGAGCACACACACGAGCATGAGCACCACCATCATGACCATGGCGAGCACGAACACGAGCACTGCCACGAGCATGACCACGACCACGAGAGTCATCATCACGCCCACCACCATCACCACCGTTCTTTAGCAGACGTCACCGCCATCATCGATGGCTCGCAGTTAAGCGATGGCGCCAAGCGTCGCGCGCTCGCCATCTTTACCGCGCTCGCCGCCGCCGAGGCCAAGGCCCACGGCAAAACGCCCGAGACCGTCATGTTCCACGAGGTGGGCACCGTCGACTCCATCGTCGACGTCTGCTCCGTCGCCATCTGCCTCGACAACCTGGGCATCGAAGACATAGTGGTCGAGTCGCTCTCCGAGGGTCACGGCACCATCCACTGTGCCCACGGCCTTATGCCCATTCCCGTCCCCGCTGTCGTCAACCTGTGTCAGGCGGGCAATATCGCCCTCACGCCTGCACCGGTCGCTGGTGAGCTCGTGACGCCCACGGGCGCCGCCACCGTCGCCGCACTGCGCACGTCCGAGCACCTGCCGGCCCGCTACCGCATCGAGGCCGTCGGCTACGGCGCCGGTAAGCGCCCCTACGAGGGTTGCTCCGGTACGCTTCGCTGCCTGCTCGTTCACGCGGACGCATAGCCATGGATGCCCGCAAGGCAAAAAGCCGCGCTGCCATCGTTGCGGCGTTCTCCGAGCTGCTGCGCGAAGAGGACTACGGCAAGATTACCGTCGGCGACATCATCGCTCGCGCCCATGTGGGTCGGGCCACGTTCTACGGCCTCTTCAAGAGCAAAGATGACCTATTGTCCGAGCTCGTGAGCGACATCTGCACCCACGCCCTCGATGACGATGGCACACCGCTCGACGACCCACTCGTGCAGGTCGAGCATATCCTCAACAATCTATGGGAACGTCGCCAGGGTGTCCGAGCGCTGGTAGCCGGCGCCGGCTCACGCGTCTTCGCCGACTGCTTACGCAAGACCATCATGTCACGAGCAGCCGAAACCGTCCCCACCGACCCAAACGGCCCCGCCGCCACCATGGACCGAAGCTTCCTACTACACCACATAGCCTCAAGCTTCGTAGGAATGGTCCAATGGTGGGCCTGGCACAACTTCCAAGCAGATAGGGCCGAAGTAGCCAAAGACTACCTATCAGCCATACAGCCCCTCTTCAGCTAAGTAAGCCCCCATCCCAAAGCGCCATCCCAGCAAAGCGCCCATCCCTTCCCCAAGTCACGTTTTCTTGTAAGGGCACCCAAAAACAAAGCGCCCCTCCCATCCATATTCAGATATATATGTTGGGTTGCTTGTTCCAACGCGACTAAGATCCCGCAGCTGGCCGCATGGGGTAACTTCCCAGCGCATTCCGCAGGACGAAAGAGCCCCCGCCGCACGTAGTGCGCCATCCCAACAAAGCGCCCATCCCTTCCCCAAGTCACGTTTTCTTGTAAGGGCACCCAAAAACAAAGCGCCCCTCCCATCCAAATTCAGATATATATGTTGGGTTGCTTGTTCCAACGCGACTAAGATCCCGCAGCTGGCCGCATGGGGTAACTTCCCAGCGCATTCCGCAGGACGCAAAAAGGCTCGCCGCACGAAGTGCGCGGCGAGCCTTTTTGCATGTCCGAGGACGCGCTGGGAAGTTACCCCATGCGGCCAGCGGACAACTATGTAGCCTCAGACTAGAACATGCCCAAGAAACCATGCACAAACAGCGCGGCGACAATAGCACCGACAAACGGCGCGATGCCAGGAACAAGCAGACCATACTTCCAGTTGTTGTCAGCCTTGTTCTTGATCGGCAGCACCTGATAGGCTATGCGAGGACCAAGGTCACGCGCCTGGTTCATGGCGAAGCCGGTGATGCCGCCCATGCCCATGCCAACGGCCCAGACAATCAGGCCGACGCAGATGGCGAGCAACAGAACGTTCTCACCAGCACGGCTAGCAGCAGCAAGGATGGCGCTGATGAACACGAAGGTGCAGATAGCCTCGCAGAAGAAGTTGCGGGCATAGTTCGTGCCCTCGGTGGTGGGGTTGGTCGAGAAGATGTTGCGCTGAGCAATGGGATCGACGACACCCTCGGAAGCCTTGAACTCATCGGCATACATAAACCAAGCGATCACAGCACCCACAAAGCCGCCGAGCATATCGGCAAGCATGAAGGGGATGCAGTTGCCCCACGGCACCAGACCGACGATGCACTGGGCAAGCACCATAGCGGGGTTCATGCACACGGCACCGCCAAAGACAAACAGGCAGACCGAGATGCCAAAAGACCAGGTGGTGATGGCAAACATATGGCCAGAGCCCTGATACTTGGTGCCTTTGAGCACGGTATCGCAGTGCACGCCCACGCCAAAGACGATCATGAGGGCCGTCGCGCCGAATTCGCAGAGGAGTTTGGTAAGCATAAAACCTTATCTTTCTTGTCGGTTATAAACGATTCGTTTAAGCCGCGCACTAGTGCTGTGCGACGACAACACCCAGGCCATCGGGGATGACGGCGACCTTGGCGTCGGCGCCCTTCATCTCAAAGGCGAGCTTGAGCGCCTCCTCGAGGGTGTTGACCGGCGTCATGTGCATATCCTTGAGCATCTGGTGATCGCACAGATCGGTGACCATGATCACAGGGTGATGCGCCAGGATGCGGGCAAAGATCTGGCTCGTCCACTGGTCAGGCAGGGTCTCGTCCTTAGGACGGTCGATGCAGGCGCGCTCAAACTCCGCCGGATCGTTGTCGGCGATGTTGTGATAGAAGCCCTCGCCACCGTGACCGTCGGCACAACCGGCGACATCGATGATCACGCCGCCCTCGGGAAGTGTGGCCTCGGCAGCGCACATGCCCTTCACGGCCTGGTAGATGTTCTGGTCGAGCGGGTAGCCGCCGTTGGTGGTGATGGCAATCTCGCACTCGACGGGCTCAACGCCGGCAAGGCTCTTCACGAACTCGCAGCCGGCCTCGTGCGCCTTGTGGATGTCGCCGGCAAAGGAGCCGATGACCTCGTGCTTGCCGTTGAGCACCACGTTAAGCACAAAGGCAAGGTGAGCCATCTCGGCAGCGGCAAACATATCCTCGTTCACGTGGTTGTGGCACAGGTTGCCGGCACGCGAATGGGAATCGTTCACAAACTGACCGTTGTGGTTGTACATGATGGTCTTGTAGCTGGCGATGCCAGGCAGGACGGACTTGCGGCTACCAGAGAAACCGGCAAAGAAGTGCGGCTCAATGAAGCCCTCGGCAAGCAGCAGATCGCAATCGGCGGCAATCTTGTTGATAATGCACTCGCCGCCAGAGGGCAGAGTGCCGATCTTCTTCATCATGCTGTCGTCAGTCGCGACGTGCATAACGATTTCCTCGTTGGCAACGATCTCCTCGCCGTACTTGTTGACGAGCTCCTCGTGCGTCGACGGACGATGCATACCCGTAGCAACCAGAATACGCACGCGAGCCTCGGGCGCAGCGGAGTGGATGTGATGCAGCAGAATAGGCATCGTCACACGCGAGGGAACGGGACGCGTATGATCGGAGCTAATGATGACGATATCCTTCTTGCCAGCACAAAGCTCCTCGAGCGAAGGCGAGCCATAAGGGTTGGCAAGCGACTCCTCTACCAGCTCTTCCTGCGATTTTGTAGTCTTAAACTCGTTTTGATGACCTTCCATCACACCCGCGAAGTTCTTATCCTCGAGCTCCAGATGTAACGTCTTGTGGTCAAACGGCAGTTCACATTCAAACAATGACGAGCGCCCTCTTCCTTTCAACTGACACACTAGATAAAGCGTTGGAAGGATACGCCGCTCACCGAAAAACTCCACCGTCCACCGACTCATTAACACAACGTTCATATTTGACCCACAACAAAACGGCCGTGATCCCAAACGGGACCGCAGCCGCAACAGTCGTAAGACGAGAAGCGCCAAATGCGCCACCGAGATAGACCCCATCCAAAACGCGCGAAGCGCGCCATTATTCCCCCAGCCAGTAATCCGCCGAAGACCGGACATCGCAGGGCCCGCCATAGGTTTACTTTTAGGCACACTCCGCAGGACGCAAGAAGCCCTCGCCGCACGAAGTGTGCAGCGAGGGCTTCTTGCATGTCCGAGGACGTGCCTAAAAGTAAACCTATGGCGGGCCCGGACGACTACAGGGCTATCGATTACCCCGTGTTCTGCAATCCTGCCGAGACGCCGGTCACAGTCGAAAGAATCAGGCTCATGTACTCGGCCTTCTTCTCCTCGGCCATCTCGTCCTGGTTCATACGCACCTCGCGAAGGGCGCGGACCTGGGCAATGGACAGAGCGTCGACATAGGGGTTACGGACGCGGACGGCGCAGCCGAGCACGCGGCGGCGCTGCAGCGGCCACTCGTCACCGACGATGGCAAGGACCCACTTACGTGTGAGCTGCATCTCGGTGAAGACCTTCTCGGACAGATCCTGGCGATCACCCAGGTGCAGATACATCTTGGCGATGCGCTGATCGGTCTTAGCGATCGACATCTCGATGTTGTCGATGAACGTGCGGAAGAACGGCCACTCCTGGTAGGCAGCCTTGAGCTGGTCAAGATCGCCCAGCTGCTCGCAGGCGGTACCCAGACCGTACCAAGCGGCCAGGTTAATGCGAGCCTGGCTCCAGCTGAAGATCCACGGAATGGTACGCAGGTCGTCGAGCGACTTGGCGCCCAGGCCGCGCTTGGCGGGACGCGAGCCGATCGGCAGCAGACCGACCTCGGTCAACGGCGTCACGGTCGAGAACCACGGTGTAAAGTCCTCGGTGTTCAGCAGGTCCAGATAGCGCTCGTGGCTTGTGGCGTTGAGCTTCTCGGCCATATCCCAGAACTTCTGCGTGGTCTCGGTGTTGGTCTTCTCGACACTCGGAGCCGACTGCAAAAGCGTTGCGGCGGCAACGGACTCAACATGGCGCTGAGCCAGCGTGCGGTTGCCGTAACGGGCAAAGATGACCTCGCCCTGCTCGGTGAGCTTAAAGAAGCAGTTGACCGAACCCTTGGGCTGCGCCAGCACGGCCTTGTTGGCCGGACCGCCGCCACGGCCCACGGCACCGCCGCGACCGTGCATGAGCACCAGATCGATATCGTTTTTCTCGGCCCACTTGGCAATGCGCTCCTGCGCGGAGTGCAGCGCGAGCATGGCCGTGGTAGGACCGGCATCCTTGGAGGAGTCGGAGTAGCCCAGCATGACCTCCATGCGGCGGTTGGTCTGGGCAAGGCGCTTTTGCACCACGGGCAGCGTAAGCATCTGGTCGAGCACGTCGACGCAGCCCTCGAGGTCCTCGAGCTGCTCAAACAGCGGGATCACGTCGAGCTCGGGGACATCCTCCTCGTGTGCAAAGGACAGGTGGGCAAGCTCAAAGACGTCGGCCACATGCTGGGCGCTCTTGGTGAACGAGATGATGTAGCGGTGCGCCATCTTCTTGCCGTAGCGCTTTTGGATGGAACCGATAGCACGGAAGGTATCGATGACCTCACGCGTCATGGGCTGCAGGTCGCCATGGATACCGTTCTCGTGGATATCCTTGAGGGCGCGGGCATGCACCACGGAGTGCTGACGGAACTCCATCTCGACCATATGGAAGCCGAAGGACTCGACCTGCCAGATGATGGTCTGGACCGGGCCGTAGGCAGCACGGACGGCACCGCAAGCGGCCAGCGAGCGCTGGACGACACGCAGGTCCTCCAGGAACTCATCGGCGCTGTGGTACATGGTATCGGTGATACGGCGCACGGTGGCGTTCAGACGGTCGGCCATGACGAGCATGACGGCGCGATGCGGCTCGTGCTCGGAAATCAGCTCGGCGCGAGCCGTGTACTGAGCGCTCATCTCGACCTGATGGTTCCACAGGTTCATGAGCTCTGCCGACGGCTTGCTGTAGGCGGCCTCGAGCGTAAGGTTGCGGCCGATGCGGCGGCACTTGTCCTCGAGCTTGAGCACCATGTGCGTGAAGTACTTGGCGGCGACCTCGCGGCTCACCTTGGCGGTAACGTTGGGGTTACCGTCGCGGTCGGAACCGATCCAGCTGCCGGGATGGAAGAACGCCGGGCACAGCGGCGGCACGGTGCCGGCCTTGTCGCCCAGCACCCAGTCGTCAAAACGACGGTAGATGACGGGGATCACATCGAACAGTGTGTTATCGAAGATGTCGATGATGGTATCGGCTTCCTCGACCGGCGTGGGCTTCTTGAGCGCGATGGGGCTCGTGCGCACCAGAGCGTCAATCTCCTGCAGCATATGGCGCTCGTTCTCCACCAGGTCGGAGCCGCCCAGGCGCGGACGCTCCTCCAGCAGGTTGGAGATACGGCGAATCTTGCCCTCGACGGCCTTACGACGGGCCTCGGTGGGATGTGCGGTAAAGACAGGGTGGAACTCGAGCTTGTCGAGCAGCTCGTTGGCGCCCTCGACACCCATCTCATTTACCAACTGGTGATAGGCGACGGTGAGTTCGTTGGCGGGATCGACCTCGGTATCGGTCGACGCACCTGCCTCGCGCTCGCGCAGCTGCGCCACGCGGTAGTTCTCCTCCGACAGGTTTGCCAGATGGAAGAAGCTCGTAAAGGCGCGGACAATAACCTGCTGCTTATCGAGCGGCAGGATGTCAATCAGATCGACGACCTCACGAAACGCCACAGCAGTAGGCTCGTCGGCGGTGGGCACGCCCTGCTCGTCGACGGACTCGTCGGCAGCACGGGCGCCGGGATTTCCGGCATTGGCCACAATCTCGGCTGTCAAAATCTTGTCGAACAGGTCCGCGATCTCGGGATCATACTCGCTAAGCACACGGCGCTCCAGGCGCAGGAACAGCGCCAAGTTGTCGCGCAGCTCCTCGGGGATCTCGATCTCGGCGAGACGCTCCCTGGACTCGGCATTCGAGCCGATTCGGTTAACGAGGCGGTTGACCACGGCAGCGACGCGCGCCGCGGCTTCGGGTACAGACTGGTTGCTTAGGTTCTCAGCCACGTTTCCTCCCATTCCTCCTTCTATGCACGTAACATGCGGTATTCATTATAGGCGCTTGCGAAATACTTTCGACACTGATTGCGCTTTACCACACAAAAGTATTTTCTGCATTGCAAGGGTTTTTGCCCTAAATGGTCGTATTTCTCGGTGGGCGGCATACGTAAATGGGGGCATTCCGCATAAAAGCGAAACACCCCCGTAACAATCGCTCGCAATGAGCTGGGCACCTCAGCGGCACTACAGCTCAAAAATCATGCGCTACAGGCGCTCGCGAACCGCCTCGACCACGTTGGCCAGATCGACGAGGGCCTCGTCATGGCTCTCCATGTCGCGCACCTTGACCTTGCCGGCGGCAAGCTCGTCGCCACCCAGGACCAAAATGAGCTTGGCGCCAACCTTGTCGGCCTGCTTAAACTGAGCTTTGAGCGAACGACCCTGGTAGTCGGCCTCGGTCACGATGCCAGCGGCACGAAGCTCCTGCGTGATGGCAAAGACGTTCTGGCGCAGCTCCTTGCCGGCATTGGCGACGTAGACGCACGGGGCCTCCTCGGCACCCAGGTCGCTGCCAAAGGCCTGCAGGGCCAGCAGCGCACGCTCAAAACCGACGGCAAAGCCGACGCCTGCCGTGGGCTTGCCACCCTCGAGCTCGACCAAGCCGTCATAGCGACCGCCGCCACCGATGGAACCGACGCCGGCGCCGGGAGCCTCGACCTCAAAGACGGTACGGGTGTAGTAGTCCAAGCCACGCACCAAGGTGGGATCCTCGACATACTCGATACCCGCCGCATCCAAATAGCGCTTGACCTGCTCGTAGTGCTCGCGGCACTCATCGCACAAGTTGTCGCCCATCAGCGGTGCGTCGGCCATGATCTCGCGGCAGTGGTCGTTCTTGCAGTCGAAGGCACGCAGCGGATTGAGCTCGGCGCGCTCGCGGCACTCGTCGCACATCTCGTCGGCGTGATCGAGGATAAACTGCTTGACCTGCTCGCGATAGGCCGGACGGCATTGGGCATCGCCCATCGAGTTAATGAGCAGACGGAGCTTGGAAAGATCGAAACCAAGGCGCTTGTAGAACTCCATGAGCATGATGATGCACTCGGCGTCTGCTGCCGGATCGGGAGCGCCGAGCCACTCGATGCCCACCTGGTGGAACTGGCGCAGGCGACCCTTCTGGGGACGCTCGCCACGGAACATGGCCTCGGCGTAGTACGCCTTAAACGGCGTGGAGCCCTGGGGCACCAGGTTGTTCTCCACGACGGCGCGCACCACACCGGCCGTGCCCTCGGGACGAAGCGCCAGGCGCTGCTTGGGCTTGAGCTTGCTATCGCCGCCCTCAGCAAAGACGCGCTCCAGGTTGGCGCCGCTAAAGACGCGGAACATCTCCTTGCGCACGACGTCGGTCGACTGGCCGATGCCGTGGACAAACACGTCCACCTGCTCGATGGCGGGCGTCTCGATGGGCTTAAAGCCAAACGGCTCGAACACGCCGGCAGCGATCTGCTGCATCTTTTGCCAGGCGCGCATCTCAGCGCCGATAAGGTCGCGGGTTCCCTCCGCCTTCTGTGCCTGCATGGGCAAACACCTTTCTTTTGTATCGCGTCATAGGTAGTGGTCATTATACGGCACAAACACAAACAGCGGCGGTGCATCTGACCGAACGAGGGTATGGGGACTCGTTCGGCCAGATGCACCGCCGCAGTGTGCAATCTGCAATCCTTCCGCCTCTTCGGATCACAAAATCCGTTGGACGGAAAGACTTCGGGTCATCTCTTGAGCCCGTGGCTGCATGGGAAACCGAATGACGGTACGAGCATCCATTCGGCTTCCAAGGCAGCCACGGACAAAACGGGGCAAAGAGCTACGAGCGACGTCGTCCCTACTCCCCCGCCACGCTCGCGCGCAGCTTAGCCGCGATGGGCTCAGACGCCAGCAGGAACACCAGCATTGCCACCGAGCACGCCAGGCACACGATCCATGTGCTCGTAAAGGAGCCCGTGGCATCGAACAGTATTCCCGAGACGATGGCGCCCACCGTGCCGCCAACCATCTCGAACGAGGTAATGGTGCCCGTGACCTTACCCAAGTCGGCCATGCCAAACTGCTTAGACGCAGCGCTAGTGGGCGTTGGAGATGGTGTACTGCGCAAGGGAAATGCCCAGGTCGCTGACGATCAACGGCTGGAACAGGCTCATGCAGTTGACGAAAATGATGTAGCACGTGGCCATGATCACAAAGCCGGAGGCCACCACGAGCCAGCCGGGGAAGAACTTACGCTGCTGGGACATACTGCTCCTTATTTAACAAACGAATAGCCGGCGCCGGGCGCCGGTAGCACCCAAGATTGCCTTGAAAGACAAGGGCATAGGCCTTACGGCCATGCCCGCAGGCTTGAAAGGCAAGGTTGGGTGCTACCGGTGGTCGGCGATATAGCCCAAAGCGACGGCGGTATAGGCCGCGGCGCCAAGGGGAAGCTCGGCATCGCTAAAACGTGCCTTGGGATGATGCTGAGCAAAATGCTCGTCCGTATCAGTCACGGCAGCGCCCACGGTAAAGTACGCACTCGGGATCTCGCTCGAGAT
Organism: Collinsella sp. TM05-37; assembly: GCF_003436455.1. NCBI lineage: Bacteria > Bacillati > Actinomycetota > Coriobacteriia > Coriobacteriales > Coriobacteriaceae > Collinsella > Collinsella sp. TM05-37. The sequence goes on from NZ_QSPN01000001.1 coordinate 320,811, forward strand.
CAACGCGAAGTCCTCGCTCGCCATGGCGTGGAACAGCGGCAGGAAGGCGGACTTGGGCAGCACCGCGCCCACGTAGCCAAGCGACGCCTGCGTCATGCCGTCGTCGAGTACCAGCGGCGGAACATCCGAAAGCGTCTCGATAGTCGCCGGCGTGCGATACGTTGCGGCCACACCGTTGACGACCTCGGCGATGCGGGTCTTGAGGTGCTCCATGAGCTCGACGTCGAAGCCGCGCAACGTTCCCTCGAGCACGCAGGTGTCGGGGATGACGTTGGCCGCCAAGCCGCCAGCGAACTTACCCACGGTAAGCGCGACCTCCTTGGCCGCCGGCACCTCACGGGAGATAAGCTCCTGAAGCGCCAGGTGCACATGCACGCCGGCCGTGATGGGGTCGATGCAGATCTCGGGGCTCGAGCCATGGCCGCCCTTGCCCTGAAGCGTGATGCGAAAACCGTACACGCCCGAGAGCGCCGGGCTGCCGTAGAGCACCAGGCCAAGCGGCGATTGGCTGTTAACGTGCATGGCGAAGGCGGCCTGGGGACGCGGGTTCTGCAGCAGACCGTCGGCGATGGCGGCGCGGGCACCCTCAAAAGTTTCCTCGCCCGGTTGGAACAGCAACTTAATCGTGGCGTTGGCGTCGACAAGCTCGGACTCGCGGGCCTTGAGCAGGCGCGCCGCACCAAGCAGCGCCGTCGCGTGCATATCGTGTCCGCATGCGTGCATGCAGCCGTTCGTAGAGGCGAAAGGCTCGCCTGACTCTTCAGCAACAGGCAGGGCATCCATGTCGCCACGGAGCATGATGACCGTACCGGCCTGTTTGTCCGTGCACGTACCGTTACCCCGAGCAGCAGCTGCCGCGCCGGCACCGATTAGGCCAACGACACAGGTGCCGTCAACAAGCACGGCATAGGGAATATCCATCTCGTCCAGACGCGCCTGGATAAAGGCGGACGTCTGCGGAAGGTTGTTACCGAGCTCAGGCGTTTGATGGAGATCATGGCGCCATGCGGCAAGCTCGTTGGCAAACGCCTGAGCTTCTGCAACAAGACCGTCACCGATAGCGGCCTGCGCCGCCGCGGTGGCCTTGGGCGCTAATTGCGGTTGAAGATCGGACTGAGCTGGTGCCATAAATGCCCTCCAGTAACGTTTTTGCAGTAAGCACTTTGATAGCGTAAAGCGCAAGGTACAACTTTAAGGGCGAGGCATAAAAAATGCCGCCCCAGGAGGGCGGCGCAACAAGTTGTTTACAATTGCGGGCGCGGCTTTCGACGCAAAAAATCGAAGTGAGTCTCGCTCAAGATAATCGACAGGAAGATAAGCACAAAGCCGGCGAGCAGGCGCGAGGTGAGCGCCTCCCCCATCAGCAGCACCGAAAACAACACGCCCGAAGGCGACTCCATCGAAAGGAGCAGCGAGCCCGTCGAAGCCGGGACATGCGCCAGGCCGACGTTTTGGATGAGCAGAGCCACGCATGTGCAGCCCACCGAGAGAAACGCCATCACACAGATAAAATTCGGCGTCCACACGGACAGAGGCGCCTGGGTCTCGAATAGCAGCGACGAGATCAGGCTCAGCACGCCATTGCCCACAAACATCCAAAACGTGATGACGTTGATGTCCATCTTGCGACCGTACTTGGCAGTCACCGCCATCTGGATGGCGAAGAAGATCGCGCCGCCCAAGGTAATAACATCGCCGGCATTGAACTCGACGCTATCGAGTGCCACCAGGCCAATGCCCGCCAGGCACAGCAGTGCCGCACCCAGGTTATAGCGGGTGAGCTTTTCGCCGCTCAGGACATAGCTGGCAAACGGCACAAGGATACAGTACGTGCCCGTCAAAAATGCACTCTTGCCTGCCGTGGTCTGCGCCAGGCCAATCGTTTGCAGTCCGTATGCTCCCCACATGAGCGCACCCATGCCCAGCCCGACGATCAGGTTGCGGGCATTGAAATGAGCGATGATGCGCTTATGGAAAATAGCAAACATAACCAGTGACGCCGGGAGAAAGCGAACGTAGACCAGCTCGAACACCGGAATGGTATCGAGCGCATCTTTCATGGTGGTAAAGGAATAGCCCCAGATGACCGCCACCGAAAGCAGCAAGACCTTCCAGAAGAACGGAGAACGCGCGCCGGCGCCGCGGGAGGTGCCGCCGGCACCCAGGTCTTCGCGCGCTACAGGGCTATCGGGCATGTTTTCGATTTCATCAACGGCATTCTGAGCCATAGGGCATCCTCGCGCTCAGTCTGGGCGTGGTGTCCGCACGTGCATGGCCGCGTGCCGCCTCATGGTCAAATAAAACGGGGCGCACCGGACCCCCGGCACGCCCCGCTACTGTAGCAACAACCAGCGTTGCACCGCAATCCAGCCCACTAAAGCATTTTGTTCCGCCGTTCTACCGAACGGCGGACCGGCCGACGCTGCGCGAGCCGCATTCACGCCAATCTGACGTTCAATTTCAAGGGCGCGACCAGAAGGTCAGCGCCCTTTCATTTCACGTCACCTTGGCGCAAATGCGGCTCGCTCGCTGGCATTAGCGCTGCATCGGCGTTAACGTTGCTGTACTAGATAAGCTTTGTTGATTCCAGCTTTTCGATGATCCAGTCGTTGGCTTTGATGACCGGGCGGCGGAAGACGACGCCCAGTGCCAGCGACGGAATCAGATAGCTCGCCAGAATGCCTAGCTCAATCCAGTACTCCATATGGTAGGCGCCAGCCATGGCGGCATGCATGGCGTTGATGCCGTGGGTGAACGGCAGGAACGGATAGATCGCCTGGAACACAGGGCCGGTCATCTCGATGGGGAACGTACCGCCCGAACCGCCGACCTGCATAACCAACAGCACGACGGCGAGCGCCTTGCCGATATCGCCAAACGAAACCGTAAGCGTGTAGACGATATTGGAGAACACGAGACTCGCGACCCAGCCCGCCAGCACAAACTGCAGCGGGTTGTCGCACTGAATGCCAAAGAACAGAATGTCGCCCGCGCACACGAGCGTTGCCTGCAGCAGGGCCAAACCGCCAAAGAACAGGTAACGGCCCAGATAGATCTCGTGCAGGCGTACGGGGATGAGCTCGTTGATGAGCTCGTCGTCGACCGAGACCTTCATCATGGCCGCCAGTACGATCGAGCCGACCCAGAGCGACAGAATCGTATAGAACGGCGCCATGGCCGAACCGTAGTTGCGGATCGGATAGACCGGCTTGCGGTCGAGCGCAACGGGGCCGGAAAGCGACACGGCCAGGCCCTCGGGGTCGTTGCCGATCATCGTCTTGATCGTCGCCAGGTCACCCGACATCAGGGCGCCGTCGAGCTCGTCCTTGAACGCGCTGATCTTGTCCGACGCCTCGCCCAGCTGATCGGAAGCCTTGTTGACCAGCTTTGCGGCCTTGGAGAGACCCTTTGCCAGCGAACCGGATGCATCGGTGAGGCCGCTCACGGCACTATCCAGATTGCTCGAAATACCGTTCAGCGAATCCAAAACGCCCGAGATGGTCTTCTTGAGCTCCTTGGCCTTGACCGAGAACGTGGAATCGTAGTCGGACTTAGCGCCCGAGATGCCCGCCTTGGCATCGGCGATGGCCTGGTCGACCTCGGCACGCGTGCTGTTGACCTCTGCCATGCTGTCGGAAAGGGACTTTGCGGTTGCCCTCAGGTCGTTGGCATTGTTACGATACTCCGTCGCGATCCTGCCCAGCGATGTAGCCACAGACTTGAGGCTGTCCTGGAGCTTTTCGTCACTCACCTGATCGGCAAAGCTGCGAAGCTGGTCGGCCGTGTCGTCGATTTCCTTGGCACGCGTATCGAGCGCCGCCGCGGCATCGTTGAGCTGGGACACCGTGAGGTAAACATGCTGGTTTGCGGCGTCGAAAGCCTTCGCGAGCTCGGCGGACACGTTGTCAAACGAGCCCGCACTTCCGTCAATCGCGGCGTTGATAGCGTCGTTGGCGGCCTTGAGTGCTTCCTTGGAATCACTAATGCCGCTCTCGGCGTGCTCCATCAACTGCTTGGTAGATTCATCGACCTTACCCGTCTGCTGGAGCATACCGCTCGCCGACGTCAACGAATCGGAGGTCGAGCTCAAAATGCCCGCAAGCGAAGTCGCGTTGGCTTGAACGTCCTGCAGGTCCTCGACCGAATCGCCCAGTGTCGAGGACAGGTTGGCGATAAAGTTGCTGACCTGATCGGTGCTCATGTAATCGAGCAGGCTGGACACCGTCTTTAGACCGATGGTCGTGATGGTCTTGGTAAAGGTCTCATTCACCTGGCTCTGGACGGCGCTCGAACCCTTTTCGGTCACGATCTGGGCGATGGCGTTAGCCTTCTGGTTCTCGTAGAACTCGATATCGGCGTGCTTCACCTCGGTCGAGAAAAGCGTCATCATGTCGGCGCTAAACGTTTTAGGGATAACGACGGCAGCGTAGTACGCGCCCGACTTAACGCCCTCAATCGCCTTATCGCGGTCGTTGAGGACAACCCAGTCAAAGTTCTCGTTACCGCGCAGGGTCGCCGTCACGTTTTCGCCCACGTTGATCTCGACGGGAATCAGATCGCTCTCGTAACCCTCGTCGGTGTTGACCACGGCGATCTTAAGATTGCCGGTGTTGCCGTACGGATCCCAGCTGCCGGCGATGTTAAACCACGCGTACAGACATGGCACGATGATCAGGCCCATCACGACGACCATGCCGATCACGGAGCGAGACACATTTTGGACATCGCGCTTAAACAGGTGCAGGATGTTTTTCATTTATGCCTCACCTCCTTTGGAGTGCTTGCCGATCGGGGCGTTATTTTCATTCATCACAAACGTGTCATCCCCGTTCTCGGGCACATGGACCGCATCGCGATGACCACATTGGCTGACAGTCTGAGTCTTGGGTTCAGACCCCCGCTCGCTCGCATTCAAGCCGAACATACGACGAGCGGCCGGAATGGCAGCCGTATGCTCGCGCATCTCGCGGCGCAGGTCCTCATCCGAAAGCGCCGAGATCCGCATCTGGGTGTTGAGGCTCGAGCGAATGTACTCGATGTTGATGAGCCAGCCGCAGATGGCAATGACCGAGATAATCCAGATGACCAGCAGAATGATCTTGCCATTGTTGTCGATATCGAGAACCGTCGACAGAACGAAGAGCAGCACCTGCACGCCGACTACAGCGGCAAAACCGCCCTTGATGTAGTACGGGTAGCGATGCTCAAACGCCACGGCATGATCGAGCAGCTCGCGACGGTACGAATCCGAATCGAGCATGACGCGCATGGCCGTGCGCAGCGAATAGCGCTGGCGCGGCAGGTCATTAGACTCGCAGATCATCAAACCCGTCGTGGAAAGCTGCTTATCGAAGAGCAGATTGAGGTTGAGCAGCAACGGGCGCAGCTGCAGACCGATAAAGAGCGCGATGGCAAGGAACACGCCCAGGATGCACAGGTTGAACAGGTAGTTGAACGAATACATGCCACCAACGGTCTCGCGCAGCAGGTTGATGCCGTAGGTGAAGGGCAGCAGCGGATGCAGCCATTGGAAGAAGCCGGGCATCATCTCGATGGGATACATGCCCGACGAGCCGGGGATCTGCACAATGACGAGGATGACGCCAATGGCTTTACCGATATGCTTAAACGTGGTGGACAGCGCATAGATGATGTTGACGTAGGTGAACGAAATAGCGATGCCGCCCAGTACAAAGAGCAGCGGATTGACGCACTGAACGCCAATGACCAGATCTCCCACCGTAACGATGATGGCCTGCAACGCACCCAGGATCACCAGCAGCAGCCAGCGGCCAAAGTAGCCCTGACGCGCCGTAAAGCTACCGATGCCCTCGCGGTCGACCTCGAGTTTATAGATAGCGATGAGCACATAGCCGCCTACCCACAGCGCCAGATTGGTGTAGAAGGGCGCGATGCCCGAGCCAAAGCTCTTGACCGGATAGATTGACTTGGACGTCAGCTCAACCGGAGATGCCATGAAATCTGCCACGTCATTGACGTCGACGTCCATGAGGTCGGCTAACTCGCCCATAGACTCAGAGGTCTGCAGCGCCGCAATGTCATTGGCGGCGGTCGCGAGCTTGTCCTGAACCTTGGCAAGGGAGGCGTCGGTTTGGGACAGCGTGGTCTTTGCCTGCTTGAGCGTGGCGTCGAGCTGCGCCAGCGTGCCGCGCGCGCTCGCTATCGTGGGGGTCATACCCGACACAATGCCGGTCAAATCGCCCGAAACGGCGGCAAAGGAGTCAAGCGCGCTCGAAGCCTTCGGAAGTGCGTTCTGACCCAGATCGGTCTGAGCCTGACCGAGGTTAGCCGTACCGGTCTGAATTGCCGCGTTGAGTGCGTTGCTCGCGTTCGAGATTGCCGTAGCGTCGTTTGCCATGGCGCTCGACTGTGCAGAAAGGCCATCCTTGATGCTCTGCAGCTTCTGGTTTTGCTCGCGAAGCGAATCGATGGTCGATACAATGCGCGCGTCAATTTCCTCGGAACCTGTCGACGTGTCATTAACGAGAATCTCCAAGTGCCCGATAACGGCCTTATTGTGATCGATCGTCGCCTGGAGAGACTCGAGCGAGTTGTCGATGCGGGTGGTCGTAGATGTGACCGTACCCGTTAGCTTGCCAATCGCAGCGTTCGCGGAGGCTGACGTCTTGGTGAGTGCAAGGCTACCTTCCGAGAGTGCCTTGGAGAGCGAGGTGATAGAGTTGCCCGCCGTGGCGCGAGCCTCGCCCAGCAGGTCGTTGCCCTGGGAGATTGCCTGCGTTAGAGAGGGCGCCTGCCCCTGCAGGCCCGCCAGCGCAGCATCGGCCGAAGCAATCGAGCTGCTCGTCTTGTCGATGGCGGTGTTCATGTCGCCGATGGAATCGCGTACTTCGCCCAGGGTATCAGACGCCTCGGACACCGAGCCCGCCAGCGAATCCCGGGTCTGGGTCGCCTTGTCTTTAAGGTCGATGCCAGCATCTTTGGCAATGCCCGCGACGGTCTCGCCCACCGTGGAGACAAACTCCGAGTTGATCTGCTCCTCGATGGTATTGGCACCAGTGTCGGTGACCTTGGGCGCAATAGCGCTCTTCTTCTCGTTGACGTAATAGGTGAGCTTCGGCTGATGGTAATTGCCATCGAGCATCGAAACAAGATTGTCGGAGAAGTTCTTGGGGATTACGATGGCCGCATAGTACTCACCACTCTCGACGCCCTCTTTGGCATCGGCGGCCGAATCGACGAAGGTCCAGCCCAGCTGATCGTTCTCCTTGAGCTGATCGACGACCTGGTCGCCCGCGTTGAGCTCGCCCACCAAGTCATTCTGAGTGCCCTGATCGTTGTTGGCGATGGCAATCTTGATACCTTGGGTGTTTCCGTACGGATCCCAGTTTGCCACGATGTTGTACCAGGCATACAGCGAGGGGATAACGCACACGCCCAGGGTAACCACCAAGGCGACGGGGTTCACAAGCAGTCGCTTAATGTCGCGCTTGAATATCGCAAAGGAGACCTTTGCGTTGGATAGTTTGCTGCCGAGACTCACGCTTGGACCATCCATCCTGTCGTTGAATCGAATCGTACTATCGACAACCATTGTACGTAGGCGCTTTAGTGCCTCGCGGCACAATGGTGCTGAGTTTTGCGGGTAGCAATATACTACGAAGATGAGTTAGTGTACAGTTGTACAGTATCTTTAATTTCAGCAGGTCACAAAACCACAGCCCGCACAAATTAGCAATCCGAATAGTCATTGGGAACGTTCTTAAACGACTAGTCAAACAAGAACGTCCCCGATGACTACTTAGGGCCACGAAAGCGTCGCAGGTTGAGCATAAGTCAGCGAAAACGCCCCTGAGCGAGCAAGGTGACGTGAAAGAGGAGGGAAGCGTACTTTGGTACGCGACCGACGATTGAACGTCAGATTGCCGCTTAGGGGCGTTTGCAGCGTCGACCGGTCCGTCGTTCGTTAGAACGACGGAACCAATAGGTTCGTTAGAACGGCGGACCCAAAGGCGTAACTACTTAACTACATCAAGTTGCAAACAGCCGCCGCGAAGGCAACGGGGTCCTCGGGGAGGATACCCTCGACCAGCAGGGCCTGATCGTAGAGCAGGCCGGAGTACTGCTTGATCTTGTCGGCGTCACCTGCCTTCTGGGCAGCGACAAGCTTGTCAAAGACCGGGTGCTTGGCGTTGAGCTCGAGCACGCGCTGGCTCTTGGGCATGCCGTCGGGCGCGCCCTCGGGCCCCTTCTGGAGCACCTTCTCCATCTCGAGCGAAAGCGGACCCTCGGTGGTGATGCAAGCGGGGGCATCGGTCAGGCGCGCGGAGACGGCAACTTTCTCGACCTTGTCACCGAGCGCCTCCTTCATAGCGCTAAAGAGGTCCTCGTTTTCCTTGGTGGCGTCCTCGGCCTCCTTCTTCTCGTCCTCGGTCGCCAGATCAAGATCGCCAGTCGCGACGTTCTTGAGCTCCAGGTGACGATCCTCGACCTCGGGCTCGGCACCGTCGGCAACGGCCTTCTCGGCAGCCTCGCGGGCGGCGTCGTCCTCGTAGATCTTAGGCATATCGGCGGCAACGTACTCACGCATAGCCTGGAACGTGAACTCATCCACATCCTGCGTCAGCAACAGCACGTCATAGCCGCGGTCGAGCACACCCTTTACCACGGGCATCTTGGCCAAGCGCTCACGCGAGTCGCCGGCGGCGTAGTAGATGGCCTTCTGATCCCCGGGCATGCCCTTGGCATACTCGGCCAGGGTAATCATCTTCTGCTCCTTGGCAGACCAGAACAGTAGCAGGTCGGCGAGCTCATCGGCCTTCATGCCATAGCTCGAGTAGATGCCGTACTTAAGACCGCGGCCAAAGTTCTCAAAGAACTTCTCGTAGGCCTCGCGGTCGTTGTCGCGCATATCCTCAAGATCGGCGGTAATCTTCTTCTCCACGCGCTTGGCGATGGCCTTGAGCTGACGGTTCTGCTGCAGCGTCTCACGCGAGATGTTGAGCGACACGTCGGCAGAATCCACGACGCCGCGGACAAAGTTGTAGTAGTCGGGCAGCAGGTCGTCGCACTTCTCCATAATCAGCACGTTGGAGCTGTAGAGCGCCAGGCCCTTCTCGTAGTCCTTGCTGTACAGATCGAACGGGGCGCGGCCCGGCACAAACAGCAGCGCATCGTACTCAAGCGTACCCTCGGCATGGAAGCTGATAGTGCGCGCGGGATCGTCAAAGTCGTGGAACGTGGACTTGTAGAACTCGTTGTAATCCTTCCGCTCAACGTCGGAGCTGCGCTTTTTCCAAATCGGCGTCATGGAGTTGATGGTCTCGAGCTCCTGGTAGTCCTCGTACTCGGGCTTGTAGTCGTCGCCGGCGTCCTCGGGCTTGGGTTTCTGGCGGCTCTTGCTCACCATCATCTGAATCGGGTAGCGCACATAGTTGCTGTACTGCTGAATCAGGCTCTTGAGGCCCCACTCGGTCAGGAAGCGATCGTAGGTCTCGGCCTCGCCGTCGGCGTCGAGCTTCTCGTTCTCGCGCAGCGTCAGGATGACATCGGTACCGTGCTCAGCACGCTCGCCATCCTCGATGGTGTAGCCCTCAAGACCGTCGGACTCCCAAACGTGGGCGGTGTCCTCGCCATAAGCGCGGCTGACGACCTTCACGTGGCTGGCGACCATAAAGGCGGAGTAGAAGCCCACGCCAAACTGGCCGATGATGTCGACATCGGAGCCCTGTTGCTCGGCGTTCTCGGTCTTAAACTCCTCGGAGCCGGAATGGGCGATGGTGCCCAGATTGCGCTCGAGCTCCTCGGCGGTCATGCCAATGCCGTTATCCGAGATGGTAATGGTGCGGGCGTCTTTATCAAAAGAGACGCGAATAGCCAGGTCGCCCTGGTCGAGCTTGACACTCGGGTCCTGCAGGCTCTTAAAGTTGAGCTTGTCGACGGCGTCACTCGCATTAGAGATAAGCTCGCGCAGGAAGATTTCCTTATTGGTGTAGATGGAGTTGATCATGAGGTCGAGCAGTTTTTTGCTCTCGGTCTTAAATTGACGCATGTGCAGTCCTTTCGCGCTACCCCCGTCCGCAAAAACGGCCCGGTTGCCCGAGCCGCATCGCAGACCTGCTATGTCCAGACTTAGATTTTATAACCCATTAGCGCGCATATATACATACGGAATCGAAAAACTGTATGTCCAAACGCTCTGATACGCCAATTGCCAAGGAGTGTCCCCGACTGCCGGCAGGAAAGGAACGTCCCTATCTGCCATCTACGCGCTTGGCCATCCAAGCATGGGGCTGGCCCTCGTCTTCGTAGTCCACCGGGGCAATCTGCGTGTAGCCCGCCTTGGCATAGAGCGGCAGCACGTATTCCTGCGCATGCAGCTTAATGAGCTTGGCGCCGGCATCACGCGCGCACGTATCACTGGCCTCGACAATCTTGCTCGCCAGACCGCGACGGCGCATGCTCGGCAGCACAGCCACGCGCCCCATAATGTAGGTCTCCCCCGCCGCGACGCCTTCGTCCAAGTCGCACGCCGGCGACACCGGAGCCCCTGCGTCAGCCGCGCGCTCAAGCTCTTCGGGAAACACGCGCGAGCAACCAGCAAGCTCGCCGTCTACATAGAGCGTCACATGAATGCAGTTCGGATCCTCGTCGATAGCGTCGAACTCATTCTCGTAGCCCTGCTCGTCCATAAAAACGACGCGGCGCACCAACGCCGCGTCATCAAAGCATCCCGTCTTAAGTTGGATATCCATGCTGCCCTTTCATTCAATGCGAACGTTAGGGACAGATTTTAGCGAAAATGAGCTCCGCGCACGCTAAACTTCGCGCGAGCCTTCGCCAGGCAATCGTAATGACCCACGTTATGGGCATCGCTCGCGATGAAGCTGTACAGGTTCTGATCGAACAGGCGCTGTGCCGGCTTTTTCTCGCGACCAAAGCGACCGCCGGCAATAAAGTCCGCCGAAGCTTGCAGCTTGCAGCCCATATCGACCAGGCGCTCCGCCACGCTTACATCCTTTTGAACCGCACGATAGCGCTCAGGATGAGCGATGATCACCTGGTAGCCACGGCACTGCAAATCGTAAATCGTGTTCTCGTACTCTCTAAACGCATACGCATCGGCATGCGTCGAAAGCTCGAGCAGAAACTCGTTGGTCCCATCGAAATGCAGGTGCTCCGCGGCATCGATACCAAGCTCAACGAGCTTTCGATGGTTGACCTCGAAGCCCATCTGGAGCGGAAAACCGTCAGCGTTATCACGCAGCAGCTCAAAGGCATCCCACATCTTGTCGTAATCAAAATAGGGATCACGGCAGTGAGGAGTGCAAACGATTCTGGTTACACCGGCCCGCTTGGCAGCCTCGAGCATCGCCAAGCTCTCATCGAGATCGGCGGCGCCGTCGTCTACACCCGGCAAGATATGGCAATGAATGTCACGCATAGGTCAGCCTTAATCAACTAAACGTTTGCTCGGTTGGTGAAGATGCCCTTTTTGGAAGTCCCCTGATTGTCGGAGCCCTTCTTAACCTTCTTACCGTCCTTGGTGTAGTAAGAATAGTAGTACTCGCTGGTCTCGGTCTCACAGTAATTCATGACGGTACCGATGAGCTTGACCTTCTCGGACTTCTTAAGCTGACCGATGGCGTTGAGCGCCTCTTCGCGCTTGGTAAAGTTCTCGCGCACCACGAACAGCGCGCCGTCGGTCAGGCTGGCAATCTCGGCAGCATCGATGAAGGTGCCGACCGGGGGAGCATCGAAGATGACGTACTGGAACTTGGCGGACAGTGCCTTTACCAGCTTGGCAAAGCGATGGGAGACGATGATGTCGGCAGGATTGGGAATGTGCGGCTCGGCATCGAGGAAGTAGAAGTTCTTCTGACCCGTCTCGACAATCGCCTGGTCGATAGAAACCTGCTCGGACAGGACTGCATAGAGTCCGCCGCGGGGGCGGACGCCGAGCATATCGGCAAGGGACCTGCGACGCATATCAGCCTCGACCAGCAGGACACTCTTGCCGCTCGTGGCGATTGCCTGAGCAAGGTTAATGGAAACCGTAGACTTGCCCTCGTTGGGAATCGAGGAGGTAACGGTGATGGTGCGAATGGGGTCATCCACGCTCGCAAAGCGGATGTTGGCCAGAAGGGTCTTGGCGGCATTCTGCACAACGAGCTTATCGGTGTTCTTTGCCTTAGCCATGCCTATTTACCACCTTTCATAGCCGGAATTCGGCCAACAACGGGAATACCCAGGAGCTCTTCTGCCTCTTCGGCACCGCGGATGCGGGTATTGAGCATGTCTGCCAAAACGACATAGGCAACTGCGATAAAGATACCGGCGAGGAACGCGACGGCAATATACAGCGTGCGCTTGGGGCCGCTGGGGGCTTCGGGGGTCTTAGCCTCGTCGATAACGTTGATGCTCTGGGCAGCGCCGACGTTCTGAGCGACCGTACTCACCGAGCTGGCAATGGCCTTTGCGACCTCAGCCGTCTCCTTGGCATCGGTGCCGGTAACCGAAAGCGTAATGACACGCGTGGTGGTCTCGGAGGAAACAGACACCTTGTAGTCATCCAGATCGGTAAGGCCCAGTTCTTTGGCGGCGCCGCTCTTAACGCTATCGCTATCCAGCAGCGTGGCGATATCGTTGGAAAGCATCTGGCTCGCCGAGAGATCGTTGTAGCTCATCTGACCGCTATCGTCGGTCTTGGCGAGAATGTACATGCTCGTCGTCGCGGTATAGGTGTTGTCCATCGCAACGAAGGACACGATGCCCATGGCGATCGCGCAGACCACCGGAAGGGTGATGACCAGCTTGAGGTGCTTCTTCAGCAGCTGGAACAGTTCGAGAAGGGTCATGCAGCTTGCCTTTCATTTCCCCAGTTCGGATTGACAAAACTGTCCGTATGTTATCGCATCTTTTTACCGAGACCAAACTCTATACATAAGAAACAGGCTCTCCTGTAAAAATGTCGGAAGCAATCGTAAAATTGCGCAACAACGCCGCACCCGAAAGTCAAATGCGGCGTCTACATCAATATCTATGTTGTATCGCTATGCGAATGGCTCGTCCTGCTGTATGGGAAACGTCACCGTAATGGTGGTTCCCACGCCCAACTCACTCGACAGATCGAGCGTGGCGTGATGATACAGGGCCGCATGCTTGACAATGGCAAGCCCCAGGCCGGTTCCGCCGCGTGCCTTGGACCTACTCTTGTCCACGCGATAGAACCGCTCAAATACCTTGCCCTGTTCTTCAGGCGCGATACCGATTCCCGTGTCGGCGACAGCGAGGAACGGATGGTCTTCGTCGTTGGTGCCGCACTGCAACGTAACCGTACCGCCGGGTCGATTGTAGCGGATGGCGTTGCTTGCCAGATTATAGATGAGCTCGTCGATCAAGCGCGACACGCCTTCGATGACCACAGGCTTGGTCTCATGACTTATCGTCACATTCGCCTGACGGGCGACCTGTTCAAGACGCTGCTCAACCGCGTAGATCGCACGCGAGAGCTCAATAGGCTCCGTGGAACCAATGGGCACTGTCTCGCCTTCAGTCGCACGTTCGGCCTCGTCCAAGTTAGACAGCGTAAGGATGTCGTTGACAAGCGCTGCCAAGCGGCCCGCCTCACGATAGATGCGACCGCCAAAGTTGCGCAGGTCGTCCTCGCCCTCGACCATGCCATTTGCGATGAGCTCGGCATAGCCCGAAATCGCCGTAAGCGGCGTCTTGAGCTCATGGGTGATATTCGCCGTGAACTCGCGGCGCATACGGTCGTTGTCCGCTAGCACCGCCATTTGGCGCTTGAGTTCCTGGCGCTGCGACTCGATGCGCTCAAGCATGGGAACCATCTCGGCATAGGCGTGCTCATAGCTACGGCGTGGGTGATCCAAATCCACCTCTTGTAACGGCGCGATGATGGCACGGGACTCACGGCGCGCCATAAAAAACGAGAGTACTGCACCCGCTGCTGCGATAAGCAGCATCGGCGCCAGCATCGACAGCAAAATCGCCGCAACGCCAGGCTGGGCCTGCGCCAAGCGAACGACCTGGCCGTTATCAAGGGTGACGGCGCGATACAGCATAATCTCGTCGAGCGTAGAGCTTGCGCGCTCCGCGGAACCCAAACCACTCTCAAAGGCCTCGATGACCTCGGGGCGATCACCATGGTTGGGCAGTGCGGAAGGCGACGCCTCGTTGTCGTAGGCAACCGATCCATCCTTGTTAATCAGCGTGATGCGTAAGTCCTCGCGATCGAGGCTACGCAAGAACGGGATGGGCTCCTGCTGCTCGTCGAGGGCGGCAGCAATGAGCTCGGTTTCCTGCGCCAGATTGGCACTCGTGGCATCCGCCAAGGTGTTTTGCACAAAGAACGCACCCAGCACCGTAAACGCCACGATAACCGCCATGGCGCAAACAAAGATCGTCACAAAAACGCGGTGCGACAACGTTTGTTTTCCCTGGGGGGCGAAGACCACGGGTTACTCCTCCGATGCAGTGGACGCGGTGTCGTCACCTTCGGCACCATCACCGGCCGAAGGCTCGGCCAGACGATAGCCCACGCCGCGCACGGTCTCGATGGCGCTCGCATGCTCGCCGAGCTTTTGGCGGAGCGTCTGCACATGTACGTCGACGGTGCGCGAACCGCCGTCGAAGTCCCAGCCCCATACGCTCTGCAGCAGCGACTCGCGGGTAAAGACCACGCCAGGTTTGCGCATGAGGTACTCGAGCAGGTCGAATTCGCGCAGCGTGAGCTTGAGCGGTTCACCGGCAACGGTCACTTCGCGGTGGCTGGGCGAAAGTACGATATCGCCCACGCTGAGCACATCGCTCGCCTGCTTGACCATGCCGCCGCGACGCAGCAGTGCGCGGCAACGGCTCGCAAGCTCCATGAGCGAAAACGGCTTAGTCAGGTAATCGTCGGCACCGCCATCGAGCGCCATCACCTTGTCGAGTTCGGTGTCCTTGGCGGTAAGCATCATGATGGGCACCGTCGCCGTCAGGCGATCGGCACGCAGGCGACGCATAATCGCCAAGCCATCGGTGTCGGGCAGCATGATATCGAGCAGCACAGCATCGGGCACCCGTCGCGCCACGGCAGCTTTAAACTCGCCATCGCACGAAAAGCCCTCGGCCTCGATTCCCTGCTTGCGCAGCGCGTAGACTGTCAAATCCCTGATGTTGTCATCGTCCTCGACGTAATAGATCATGTTGAACCCCTTTGCGGCCGATATGACCGCATCTTAACCCTAAAGGCACCTGCAAAAGACAGCGTCAGCCAAAACGCCCCGTCAAATAATCCGCGGTGCGCGGATCGGACGGATTCTTGAAGAGTTGCGCGGTGGGCGCGTGCTCCACCAGCTCACCCAGCAAAAAGAACGCAACCGAATCGGAAATACGCGCGGCCTGCTGCATGTTGTGCGTCACGACCACCAGCGTGCAGGTCTCCTTGAGCTCGCAGGCCAGCTGCTCCACCACCAACGTCGACACAGGGTCGAGTGCCGAGGTCGGCTCGTCCATCAGCAGAATGTCGGGCTGCACGGCAAGTGCGCGGGCGATGCACAGGCGCTGCTGCTGTCCACCCGAAAGACCCAGGCCCGACTCCATGAGCTTGTCCTTGACCTCATCCCATAGCGCAGCGCGACGAAGGGAGTCCTCGACCAGCTCATCGAGCATGACGCGGTCGCGCACACCCATACCGCGCGGACCGTAGGCGACGTTGTCGTAGATGCTCATGGGAAACGGGTTGGGGCGCTGGAACACCATGCCCACGCGCTGGCGCAAACGGCAGATGTCGTAATCGCCCAGGATATCTTGACCATCGAGCGCGATCTTGCCCTCGATGCGGCAATCCTTGATGCCGTCGTTCATGCGGTTAAAGCAGCGCAGCAACGTGGACTTTCCGCAGCCCGAAGGCCCGATGAACGAGGTGATCTGCTTGTCGCGGATCTTGATATTCACGTCCTTGAGCGCATGGTGGTCGCCATAGAACAGGTCGAGGCCCTCGACATCGATGCGCGTCGGCGAGGCGGCAAGATCCTCTGCCGTGGGGCGAGTCGCATCCCCAACCTCGCGCTCATGCGCGGCCTCGGCCTGCGCTTCCATGAGTTCTTCAAGCTCCGTGGGCTCCACAGCCGCAGCAGCCTTCATACCGCACACCTCCATATCGATATCAATTCAGCAGTATCGATAGTAGGAATCGCGGCTCATACGCACGTGAGCACATTGTCAAGTGTTTGTAAGGGCACGCAGGCTATGCGGCGGGCAGCCCGATGGTGAATATCGTGTGTTCGGGCGTCGATTCACATGCAACGGTACCGCCGTGTGCCGCGATGATCTCCTTGGCAATAGCAAGGCCCAAACCGGCACCACCGCGATTGGTCGCACGCGCCGCATCCAGGCGATAGAACTTCTCAAAGATCACCTTGAGCTTAGCCGCAGGGATAGGATCGCCCTGATTGATAAAGCGCACGCGCACGCCGCCATCGTCTTGGCGCCTGGCCTCAATCGTGATAGTCGAACCCTCATAGCTATAGGCGACGGCGTTTTTCATGATGTTGTTGAACACGCGGGCCATCTTGTCGCCATCCACGAGCACCGTCAGGTCCTCGCGAATATCAACTTGGGCTTCCTTATGCTGCTCGTTGAGGATGGGATAGAACTCGTCAGCCACCTGAGCCAGCAGCAACCCCAGATCAACATAGCCGCGCGTGAGCACGATATCGTGGAAGTCAAAGCGCGTGATATCGAAGAACTCTTCGATGAGCGCATCGAGCCGGTGCGCCTTGTCGAGCGCCACGCCCGTAAAACGTGTGCGCTGCTCAACCGGCAGCTCAGGAGCCTCTTGCAGCAGCGAAAGATAGCCCACCACACTGGCAAGCGGGGTGCGTAGGTCATGTGCCAAGTACGTGACCAAATCGTCCTTGCGATGCGACTCGTCACGCAGAGCTTGCTGCACCTTGCGCTCACGGTCACGCACGCGGTTAAGGGCGCCCTCGACCTCCAAGAAGTCGCCGTCGATGTTATCCCAGGTGTCGGGGTGATCGATCAGGCGATCTTGAATACGAGCGGCCAGCACACAATCGGCATGCTGCTCGCCCTGCTCGTAGCCATGGTAGTACAGGGCGCGGCCGCAAAAGAACAGCACGCACACGGCAAGCGCCAGCACAAAGCCAAGCATGTTGAATACAAAGCCGGCATCGAACAGCACCGGCCCTTCGATGCCGCCGAGCGCCATGGCGCCAATCGCCAACGTCATGGCCCACGCGGCACCGCCAATCACCACGCAACGGCGCACGATTTCGAATCGATCGATCAGCAAAAAGCCGACAAGCAGCACCGCCAAGATTCCAGCGATGTTATCGATGCCAATCAGCAGCAGGCTCAGCAAAAAGAGCAGCACCGTTGCAAGCGCGCGGTTGTCGACGACCGACCTCACGTATTCAAAGAGTCGATCGGGCACCTCGAATGCCTGCCTATCGTCTTTTGTCATATCCACTTCCCCACCATTAAAGGCGTTATTCGATTATGTAGCCGACGCCCCAGACGTTTTTGATAAAGCGCGGCTTTTGAGCGTCGTCACCGATCTTTTCGCGCAGGTGGCGAATGTGCACCATCACCGTATTGTTGGAGCCGGGCATAAAATCCTCGTTCCACACCGCGCGGAACAGATCCTCCACGGCCACCACACTGCCGCGATGCTCGACCAGATACAGCAAGATGGAATACTCGATGGGCGTGAGGCGCACCGGCGCACCGTCCACCATTACGGAACGAGCATCGCGGTTGATCTCCAGGCCGTCGAGCTGGATGGTCGGCGACTCGGCCACCTGCGCGCGGCTACCGTAGCTGGTGTAGCGACGAAGCTGAGCATGCACGCGCGCGATGAGCTCCAGCGGACGGAACGGCTTAACCACGTAATCGTCCGCGCCAAGCGAAAGGCCCTCGATCTTGTCTTGCTGGGCATCGCGCGCCGTCAGCATGATCACGGGATAGGTATGGCTGGAACGGATCGTACGCAGTAGCTCAAAGCCATCGATATCGGGCAGCATGACATCCAACAGTGCCAGATCGAACTCCTGCTCCAGGATTGCCTTGGCAGCATCGGCCCCGCTATAGGCAATCTGGACATCAAAGCCCTCTTTTGTAAGGTAGATACCAACCAAGTCGGCGATGGCCTTCTCGTCATCAACTACCAAAATGCGCTCGTTCATGCGTGCTCCTCTCGCGCTCCATTATGCCCGAGGCGACGCACGCCACACACAACAAGCGTGGGTGATTAAGTCGGCCTTAAGCACCCTTGTGCCCGTTCGGGCGCGGATGTGGGCCACGCACGCACGCGATGATCGCCGACGCCGGCAAACGATATACTCTAGTTCCAGAAGAGACCATCCCGTCGAAAGCGAAATCCGTGAAGTCCCTCACCTCTTTTGCAAAGCGCTCAGCCCAGCTTGCCGCCGGCTTTGTCTGCGCTATCGCCCTTGCCGCTGGCGCGCCCACCGTCGCCGGCGCCCAAGTGCTCACGACCGACAATGTTTGCGGCAAAACCGCCGATGCGCGCGGCATCACGGCCGAAAACCTGCCCGATATCGATGCGACCAATGCCCTCGTCATGGGCAAAGACGGCACCGTCTACTATGCCCGCGGCGCCGATGAGCAGGTCAAGATTGCCTCGATCACCAAGGTCATGACCGCAATCCTAACCGTCGAGAATTGCAAGATGGACGAGAAGGTCACGGTGAGCAACGCCGCAGCCACCGTGGGCAATTCAACAGCCGGCCTACTCGAAGGCGACGAGCTCACCGTGGAGCAGGCACTGCGCGGCCTGATGATTCCCTCGGGCAACGACGCCGCCATCGTGCTCGCCGAATATGTGGGCAAGAAGATCGACCCTAAGACCAAAGACGCCGAGGCAACATTTGTGAAAGCCATGAACGAGCGCGCTAAGAAGCTCGGTTGCACCGGCACGCTTTTTGAAAACCCGCATGGTCTGGACTTTGATGAGTGGGCTGGCGATATGCACTCAACCGCACACGACGTAGCGCTGATGATGCAAGAGGCCATGAAAAACGACACGATCCGCGAGGTCGTAGCGAGCGAGGATTCCTGGATCGAGGTCACGGGCGCCGACGGCACCGACCATTCGCATTCCATGGACACGCATAACTATTTGCTAGGCCAAGATGGCAACATCGGTGGCAAGACCGGCACCACCGATGATGCAGGCTATTGCTTTACGGGTGCCTACAACCGCGATGGCGACGAGATCTACACCGTCGTTTTGAACTCCACCACCACCGACCAGCGCTTTACCGATACCGCAACCCTTGCCAATTGGTACTACGGTCACAAGGTGACGGTCGCAATCGCCAACACG
The DNA here is from genome assembly GCF_003436455.1 of Collinsella sp. TM05-37. Taxonomy (NCBI): domain Bacteria; kingdom Bacillati; phylum Actinomycetota; class Coriobacteriia; order Coriobacteriales; family Coriobacteriaceae; genus Collinsella; species Collinsella sp. TM05-37. The sequence goes on from NZ_QSPN01000001.1 coordinate 340,165, forward strand.
CAGGAAAAGACCGCCAACGGCAACCCGCTTATGGCGCGCATTGGCCAAACCGACTGGACGGATAAGACGATCGACGCCACGCTCGCCGATCCTACGGCGCAAGCGACCGTGTTTTCCCTTGCCGGCGAGGTGACCGAAAAGGTTAGCTACGACGATCTTTCGGGCACGGTGCATGTGGGCGACAAGGTGGGCAGCGTTACGCTCAAGCAGGATGGCACCAAGATCGCCGTCATGGACCTGGTTGCCGACGAGGAAGGCGCAGGGCCGAATCCCATTGAATGGCTGCTCGTGAAGCTCGATCGCTTGGGCCGTCGCATCGACAACCGCCCACTCACGGCAGAAAGCGAGACCGTCGCCAAGGCGCCCGAGGTGTAGGGCGCAAGAATAATAAGTCCACTGAAAGGAGGCGTCCGAAAGGATGCCTCCTTTTTTGAGGGTTCGAATCCCCAGCCGCCATTCTTGATAATAAAAAGGGCCCCAAATGGGACCCTTCTTCAAATTCGTACTGGCGGAGAGCTGGGGATTCGAACCCCAGATGCCCTTTTGGGGCATACTCGCTTAGCAGGCGAGCACCTTCGGCCTCTCGGTCAGCTCTCCGTAACAGCCGTTCTATAGTAACCAAACAGCCAAGGATGAGCAAGAGGAAATTTTCTAATTGCCTAGCAGCCTTTCCTTCTTGAAAGCTTCGCCTACCCCAGCGAGCGGTTGAGGGAGCCGAGCTCGTCGTTGCCCATGGTGCGCCACATTTGGAAGATACAACCGCGCGCCAGGAAAAAGAAACCGTTGTCGACCAGTTGCACAGCGGCATCTGCCAGCTGATTCGTCACGGCGGACACTGGCGGCAGCTCTAGTCCAGCCTTGTGGATGGTCTCGACCGCTTCCTCGAACGTCGGAGGCCCGCTGACGCCCATCTCGTTCATAAGGCCCTGCATTTCTTCCAGCGCGCTGCTGCCCGACTCCTCGCCGCGCGGCACCAGACGGTAACAAGCCAGCGCCAGGTCGAGCTGATCGCAATTCCAATAGGCAAACGCCAAGCGATAGAACAGGTAGCCGATTGCAGAACGATCGCTGGCAATACGTAGGCCGTGGCGCGCCACCTCGATAATCTCGTCAAAGCGCTCCAGACGCGCAAGCACGTTGATGAGCGCAAAGTGCGACTGCATGGACGAGCGCGCCAGATCGTAAAGATGGCGCACCTCGGGCAGTGCTCGTTCAAAGTCCTCTTGCTCGGCGTAAAAGCTGCAGATCTCGTGCTGGGCAAAGTACAGCGCATCGGGCGCACGAAGGATTCGCACAGAGCGGTCTTCTTCCAACACCGGTAGCACCATGCGCACCAGCTGGTTATCGCAAAACTGCGTTTGAACCGGACCTGTCGCCAAAAGCTCGGCGACGGCGCACTTAGCCTCCAACTCCTCAACAAGACGGGAAAAGCCTTCAAAAGCACCTGTACGGTCGACTTTTGCCTGCTCGCGCAATTCAACAACACGGGCCACGTATGGGTCGTCGTCCTCTTCCATGACCTCCAGCTCGTCAGCCGTATCGGCAAGCAGCAGATCGCGCAGCGCCGGCGGCAGCATGCGATGGTCATCACGCGGACGAGCATGAACCTCCGCAGGTTCAATCGTCTCCGGAGCGGTTGACTCATATGCCTCAAGCACACGCTTGCACGGCATATCGTCCATGTCCATGCTCTCAAGATCCTTGGCGACAGGCACGCAATCGGCCAGATAGGCCGCGCGCCCAAAGAAATACGTTGCAACAACGCGCTCGCCCTGCTCACTGTCGGGAGCAGCAATCTGCACATAGCAGCGCGTGATGCAGGTGCCCGCGGCAAAACACGCTGCCGCAAGCGTGAGTGCCACGCGCGCATCGTGCTCCGCGGCCCAGATCGCACGCGCGTCCTCGTCCAACTCGCGCCAGGCGTCATCTTGAGCGTCGTATTCACGTTGCGGCATGGCATCAACGACAGACTGCCCAAACCGAACGAGCATGATCCCTTCGGCAACGTTGGCCCGATAGGTATAGTCGAGCCGCGTGACCACGTTAAGTGCCTCGACAATACGCGCGAAGCGGGTACGCACATCCCACTCACCGCCCGGCTGGCAAGCCACCGTACCCGGTTTGCCCCACGGGTTATCGCTCGAGGCCGTATCAAGCAGTCGGGGAACATCGTTGGTCGTCTTGGCGATATGCCACGCATCAAAGAGCGCGCAGCCCTCAAGGCTCGGCGAGGATGCCGCAGGGACCAATCCGGCCCCGATGTGCTCAAGGATGCCGGAGAGACGGTTAAGACGGCACTCGATGGCAAGCAGCATGTCAATCTCGTCCCGGTCCAGCAGGCTGCGATCAAAATTGAGATAGAAAAGCTTTGAGCGATCGATGCGAGCCAGGCTCATCTCGGACTTAGCGGCGATGGTGCGCAAGCGAGGCAAGTCAATTTCACTCATAAGGGCGGCGGCATAGCGCTCGATACCGCTCGGATTCTCGGCATGGTCAACGCGGTAGAGCAGCGTCTCGATAGCGTCAGGTAGCGGTGTCGTGTTAAAGCCCAAAAACACCTCGACCGGCTCGGGCAACTTTACGAGCTTGATCTTGTCGACAACGTTTTGCATACCCTCGTCGAGTCCGTCGGCGTCCGCCGTGCTCGCAATGGTATTTTCGGAGTCAGCGAATATCACGTAGCGCAGGAACATCGATGCCATGAACTCACCGTAAGGAAGGGAGCGGGTCGAATTCCATGTCTCGTGATCGGACTGTTCGCGCATGGGACCTTCGGGAGAGCCGACGGTTCGCGCGCACGCGCGCATCGTGCCGTTTGCTCCCCTCACCATAATCTCACCAATACCGGAGTCCGACTCGTCAAGGACCAGTTCCATGTCGGGATCGTTGGGCAGCGGAGCCTCGCTGACGGGGCGGTCCACCTTGTACACCTCACCCGAAACGCTTACGTAGCCCAAAAGCGACACATGGCTTTTGCCAACGAATTCGACGACATAACAAGATTCATGCTGATCCTCGCCAAAGAGTTTCCAGACCACGCCATATGAGCGTCCCGCAGGCTGCTCGGGCATCGCCGGAAAGCGCTTCTTGGGATCGAGAAACCTGAGCTTGTATGTCGGACGCTCTGCCACGGAATATCACCCTGATCGGTCGCTTGAAGAAGGAGTGGTCGCGAATAAGTCGCGACATCTACTCGGAATCTTACACGAGTCGACAGGAAATCGTCCCTTTGGACGAAAGCACTCAAGCTGGCGCAAAAGAAAAGCCCCCGTTGCCGGGGAGCTTTAATCTCAAATGGTGCGGCGTATAGGATTCCGCGCATCCGCTGCGCGGATCCGCACCGGCTTCGCCCGCCTGCCGGCGTGCTCGCCCGCGGGCTAAAAACGCTCCGCGTTTTCTTTACGCCCGCGCCTCGACCGAGGTTCGAATCCATGCGGTGTTTACGTAAAAGAAAAGCCCCCGTTGCCGGGAGCTTTAATCTCAAATGGTGCGGCGTATAGGATTCGAACCTATGACGTTCTGATTCGTAGTCAGACCCTCTATCCAGCTGAGGTAACGCCGCGACTTGTTGATTATTATGCACAGGGACTGAATAATGGTCAAGCATTTTTTCAAAAAAAGTTATCGAATTTGATTTTTACTCATTTGATGCAGTCGATCGACTCGATACTTTCAAACACGGCGAAAGCAACTCCTCAAGTATGTCGACATATAAGAAAAGCCTCCGTTACCGGAGGCTTTAAAGTTCAGTTGGTGCGGCGTATAGGATTCGAACCTATGACGTTCTGATTCGTAGTCAGACCCTCTATCCAGCTGAGGTAACGCCGCAACGCACGGATTATTATGCACGCGAGCCCCCGATGGGTCAAGCGACAATTAGAAAAAATTTTATGGAGTGATAATTAAGTTGTTCGTGCCTCGACCGAGGTTCGAATCCATGCGGCGTCCACCTAAAAGAAAAGCCCCCGTTGCCGGAGGCTTTCAATTTCGGTTGGTGCGGCGTATAGGATTCCGCGCATCCGCTGCGCGGATCCGCACCGGCTTCGCCCGCCTGCCGGCGGACTCGCCCGCTCGCTAAAAACGCTCCGCGTTTTCTTGACGCTCGCGCCTCGACCGAGGTTCGAATCCATGCGGTGGCGGCATAAAAGAAAAGCCCCCGTTGCCGGAGGCTTTCAATTTCAATTGGTGCGGCGTATAGGATTCGAACCTATGACGTTCTGATTCGTAGTCAGACCCTCTATCCAGCTGAGGTAACGCCGCAGCGCAAGACATATAAAACCACTTTAGCTTATTGGAGTCAAGCACAATTTCAAACTTTTTTGTGGAACGCAGTCTTGTCATGCTGCTCCGCATATACCGCCATTCCCCGTACGATCGATTGGCTTTTCGATCACGTCAAACTTAGCATCAAGTTCCCTCAGGAGCGATCTCACCCGCTGGGCACAATCATAATCGGCAAACGAGATGCTCAACATGCGAGCAACCTGATTAGATGTCTGGACCCCATAGAAATGCTCTAGGGCCACAAGCCCCTCGTGCGCCACAAACGTCTCAACCACATGAGGCGACTCCTCGTAGCACCATTGCGTCAACGGCCCCTCGCTCGTCTGTCGAACCACCAGGCCACCCATGCCAGACGGCTCACACGTCCCAAGCAGGTACTCCCCGCCCTCGTCGCTCTCAAACAAAACCACCCGATCATCAAACAGCTCCATCGCGTCCCCTTTCTCTCGCTCTTATTTAGCAAAAGCATAGCAGGTAGATGGCTGTATACAGAACAGTTGTTCGTGTGTTTTCTATTGAGCTGTCCGCACAGCATGGTATGGCCGCACACAAAAAGGGCACCCCAAAAAGGAGTGCCCTAGCAAATCGCTTATGCAGCCAATCTACGCGACCGGCTCGATCTTCTCGAGGCCGCCCATGTAGGGACGCAGAACCTCGGGGATCGTGATGGTGCCGTCAGCGTTCTGGTAGTTCTCCAGAATGGCTGCCATGGTACGGCCAGCCGGCAGACCGGAACCGTTGAGGGTGTGCAGATAGCGCGAACCCTTGAAGTTCTCGGGGTCGCGATACTTGATGTTGGCGCGACGGGCCTGGAAGTCACCGCAGTTGGAGCAGGAGCTGATCTCCTTGTAGGCGTTGTAGCTCGGCAGCCAGACCTCGACGTCGTAGGTCTGACGGGCAGAGAAGCCCAGGTCGCCGGTGCACAGGCTAATCACGCGATACGGAAGACCCAGCTGCTGCAGCAGGAACTCGGCCTCGGCGGTCATGCTCTCGAGCTCCTTGTCGGACTCCTCCGGCTTGGCAAACTTGACCATCTCGACCTTGTCGAACTCGTGCTGGCGAATGATGCCGCGGGTATCGCGACCAGCGGAGCCGGCCTCCTCGCGGAAGCAGGGGGTGAAGGCGGTGTAGCGGCGCGGCAGGGTATCGGCGTCGAGGACCTCACCGGCGTGCAGGTTGGTGAGCACGACCTCGGCGGTGGGGATCAGGAAGTTGTCGCCCGAGACGTGATAGGCGTCGTCCTCGAACTTGGGCAGCTGGCCCGTGCCGAACATGGTCTGACGCTTGACGACGATGGGCGGCCACCACTCCTTAAAACCACGGCTGGTGTGCGTATCGAGGAAGAAGTTGATGAGGGCGCGCTCAAGACGGGCGCCGGCGCCACCGAGAACGGTGAAGCGGCTGCCGGAGAGCTTGTTGCCGCGCTCGAAGTCAAGGATGTCGAGATCGGTGCCCAGATCCCAGTGCGGCTTAAAGTCGAAGTCGAACTCGCGCGGGGTGCCCCAACGACGGCGTTCGATGTTCTCGTCCTCGTCCTTGCCGTACGGCGTGGCCTCGCAAGGAATGTTGGGCAGGTGAGCCATGAAGTCGTACTGCTCCTGCTCGAGGGCGGTGCGGCGCTCGGCCAGACCGTCAATTTTCTCGTTGACGGCGCGCACGGCCTCTTTGGCGGCCTCGGCCTCGTCCTTCTTGCCCTCCTTCATCAGGGCGCCGATCTTCTTGGACTCGGCATTGCGCGTGGCTTGAAGTTCCTCGACCTCGGTGATGACGGCACGACGCTCGTCGTCGAGCTCAAAGAACTTCTCGCGATCCCAAGACGTCTGGCGGTTAGCCATGGCGACATCGATGGCATCGGGGTTCTCGCGAACAAACTTGATATCAAGCATTAGATCCTCCGGCGATATACATTCCATTTAGGTTGCAACCTTGTACATGTATGGGCAAGTATATACTTATGAGCGTTTACGACCCAACTCAACTACGCAAGAAGGCACCCAATGGACGCAGTTTTTTCCTTTTTGTTTGGCACCCGCACCGGTTTTGCCATCCTTTTCGCCGGCGGCATCCTGCTGTTTGCGATTATTGCCTTTGTAATGGAGAAGCGCACCCATAAGATGTATGTCGACCGCGGCCCCAAGTCCGAGGACGAAGAAGACAGCTTCTGGGACTAACCTGCCAAAAAGGGACAGGTTTATTTTGGTCGGTTTTATCTGGGCAAACGCAAGTGCCTCGCAACTGGAATTGAGCCAGTTGCGGGGCACTTTTCGCTAAAAGGACAAAACCGCAGGAAAAACCTGCCAACATAAACCTGTCCCTTTTTTGGTCGGTTTTACTGGAGGGTTGCGTCGATTGCCTTGACCAGGGCGCTGCGCATGCCGGCGTCCTCGAGCGCAACGACGCCCTTGATGGTGGCACCACCGGGCGAGCATACGGCATCCTTCATCGCCGCAGGATGCTGGCCAGTTGCAAGCTGCAGCTTTGCCGTACCCAGCACCATCTGGCTCACAATGCGATAAGCATCCGCACGCGGGATACCGTGCTTGACCGCCGCATCGCCCAGGGCCTCGATTGCCATGGCGACAAACGCCGGAGCGCAACCACCCACCGTGCCGCCCACAAACAGCAGGCTTGTGTCGAGCTCGACGACAGCGCCAAGCTTACCGAGCAGGTCGAGCACCACAGCACGCTGCTCGTCGTTAAGCGTCGAAGCCTTCTCGCAGGCGATGACGCCCTCGCCCACCGAAACCGGCGTGTTGGGCACCGTCGAGATATGCGCGACGCCCGGCAGGACCTGCTCCCACTTGGCACTGTCCCAGGTCCAGGCAACCGACAGAACGACCTTTTTGGCAAGAGCATCCTTGAGCGGGGCGAATACCTTCTCGATCATGTACGGTTTGACCGCAGCGACCACGATATCGGATGCGGCGACAACCTCGGCGGCATCGTGGCAGGCGACCATGCCGCGCGCCTCGCAGCGCTCAACCAGTGCGTCGTAGCGACCCGCGCAGGCGCACATGTCGCTCGCAGCTACACCGGCAGCGATCCAGCCATCGGCCATAGCGCTCGCCATATTGCCAAAACCGACAAATCCAATCTTCATATCGCATAGTCCTTTCAGACACATTCCTCAAAACGAAAGGTATTGTCCCACGCCATTGTTTCGTATTGCCGACCTATTTGTGATACGGCTCGCCACGACTGATCTTGCAGGCACGGTAAATCTGCTCCAGCAGCACCACACGCGCCAGGTTATGCGGCAAGGTAATGCGTCCAAAGCTGAGCATCTCGTCGGCTCGTGCGCGCACGTCATCGCTCACGCCGTCCGAACCGCCGATTACAAAGGCAATGTCGCTGCTGCCTCGCAGCATAAGATCGTCGAGCCTCGCCGAAAACTCCTCGCTCGAGCGCTCCTTGCCCTCGATAGCCAGCAGGATCACATGCGCTCGAGATGGCAAGGCGGCAAGAATCGCCGCCCCCTCCTTGTCGCGCGCGGCATCCACGCCGCCCGCCTTAGCCGGGTCGATATCGGCCACCTCGCGGATATCCACCTTGGCATAGGCACCTAGGCGCTTGGTGTACTCAGCGCACGCGTCCTTCCAAAAGCGCTCCTTGAGCTTACCGACGCAAACGACGGTGTATTTCACGCGCGTCTACTCCTTCGAATCGTTTTGAACTTTGCCGGCGGCCAGCATCTGCTCGAACATCGAGGCCGACTGCGAAAAGTCGCTCGGCAGCACGACCGTCGAGGTTTTACCCGTGCGAGCGAACTCCGTCATCATCTCGGACCACTGCGTAAACATGAACAGTTGGTTGGCCTCGTCATTGCCGACACCCGTCTCCTGGATGATCTCGAGCGAATCTTTGATACCCAGCGCGATGGCCTTGCGCTGGTTGGCGATGCCCTCGCCCGCCTTTTCCATAGCCTCGGCCTCGGCGGTCGCCTCGGTGACGCGCTTGATGCGGTCGGCCTCGGCGAGCTCCTGCGCGGCAGCGCGCTTGCGCTGGGCAGCGTTGATGTCGTTCATGGAGTTCTCAACCTCGGTCGGCAGTGCGATTTTGGTGATGAGCGTCGACACGAGGGTGAAGCCGTAGGCGGCCATCTGCTCGGAAACGGTAGCGTTGACATCCTTGGCGATGTCATCCTTCTTGGCAAAGACCTCATCGAGTGTGTAGACGGGGATGGAGGAGCGCAGGGCGTCGGTGATGAAGTCGCGCATCTGGTCGACGGGCTCCTGCAGCATGTAGTAGCTCTTGTAGATGCCCGAATCTGCCGGGCCGGCGCCCATGTCGTAGCTCACGTGGTACTGAGCGGAGACCTCAAGACCGATGGTCACGTTGTCCTGGGTCTTAACGTCGATGCCAAAACCGTTTTTCATGGTGCGCAGGCTCACCGTGGCGGCCTTGCGGTCGATCACGGGCACCTTCACGTGGAAGCCCGCGTTGACGATACGGTTGAACTTACCCAAGCGCTCGATGATTACGGCGTGCTGCTGTTCAACGACATAACAGGCGTTGGGGAGCAGCAGCAACAGGATGATGATGGGAATCAAAAGGCTGGTAAGGGCGGCGATGATACCGGAAAACAGCATGGTCTCTCCTCTGATAGGCACACGTTGGTACTAGGATACCCGTCCAAGGAGATCGTGCACAACAAAAAGAGCTCCCATTGCTGGGAGCTCTTTCAATCCATGGTGCGGGCGAAAGGACGTCCGCCTATCCGCTGCGCGGATCCGCACCGGCTTCGCCCGCCTGCCGGCGGACTCGCCAGCTCGCTAAAAACGCTCCGCGTTTTCTTGACGCTCGCTCCTTCACAGGTTCAAGTCCCTGCGATGGGCACATAACAAAAAAGCCCCCATTGCTGGGAGCTCTTTCAATCAATGGTGCGGGCGAAAGGACTTGAACCTTCATGGGGTTGCCCCCATACGGACCTGAACCGTACGCGTCTGCCAATTCCGCCACGCCCGCGTGCAGGAATTAGAATAACGGAGCGCCATCGCGAACGCAAGAACTATTTTTGAAAAAGTTTGCAGGCATTTTCCCAAGCGGCTTGCGCGATTGTTTCGGCGTCCTCACCAGTGCGATCGACACGGTCGTTAACCAGCGCGTTTGCCGTAATGGAGATCATTGCGGGCTCGCATTCAAGACCGCGGATGGGCTCCGGAGCCATATACGGGCAATCCGTCTCGAACAAAATGCGGTCGAGCGGGGTCGCCGCAAATGCCTCGCGCACGTCGTCGTTGCGCTTAAAGGTGGCCGCACCACCATAGGCGATATAGCAGCCCAGCTTCACAAAGCGCTCCATCGTGGCGCGGTCCTCGCCAAAGCAGTGCAGCACACAACCGGCCTGGGGCACGCCCACCTCACGAAGCACGTTGTACGCATCCATATGCGAGGTGCGCTCCCCATCCGAGTCCTCGTGCCGCAGGTGCAACTCCACCGGCACGTTACGGCACGCGGCAAGCTCGAGCTGGCGCGCCATGCAGTCAATCTGCACGTTATGAGGTGCCGGCGCGATATCGTCATCATAGTCCATGTGGTAGTCCAGGCCGATTTCGCCAATACCGGCGCATAAGGGGTCATCGAGTGCGGCAACGACCTGTGCGTGAACGTCGTCGGTATAGTCCGGCGCGCCATACGGATGCACGCCGGCAAGATACTTGATCTGCGGGATATCCTGCATCGGCAGAATCTCGCGCGTCAGCCAGTCGCTATAGTCCGTCACGCTGCGCTTATCGGCAATGGGATCGAAGACCGTCACCAACAGGTCGATGCCCGCGGCTTTGGCGCGCACGAGTGTCTCGGGCACTTCTTTGCCCCAAAACGAAAGCAGATGCGCATGCGTGTCAGCAAGCGGTGCCAAGGGCACGGGACAAGCAACTGTCTTCTTTTTCTTGGTAAACGTCACGCGTTCGGCATTAGGCATCATGGATTAGCTCCTGGGCCAGACGGACAAAGTCGGCAACATCAAGCGTCTCGGCGCGCGTGGTGGGTGCGATACCGCAAGCCTCAAAGGCGGCATCGAGCACGTCCTTGGCAAAACCGTTGGCGCTCATGGAATTGCGGATGGTCTTGCGACGCTGAGCAAATGCAGCGTCAATCACGCAGGCCACAAATTCGCGATCGAGTTCTTCGGGCACCACACCGTCAACACGGTCGATACGCACGACGGCCGAGTCCACGTGCGGCGCCGGCATAAAGCAACGCGGCGGCACCTCAAAGCGACCCGTCACCTGCGCATACAGGCCGAGCTTTGCCGTATAGCCGCCATAGGTCTTGTTGCCCGGCACTGCGGCAATGCGATCGGCAACCTCCTTTTGCACCATGACGACAGCGCGCTTAAGCGCGGGCATCGTCTGGAAGAACTGAAGAATGATCGTCGCCGCCACGTTATAGGGCAGATTCGCGACAAACACCGTGGGTTCACCACCGGCGGCCTGCTCAATCTGCTCCGGCGTCACCTTGAGCGCATCGCCCATGATAAAGCGGAAGTTGGCATAGTCGGCGGCGTGGGCATCGAGCACCGGCTCAAGCTCGGGATCGGCCTCAATGGACGTAACGCACGCCGCTTCCTGCAGTAACGCAAGTGTCAACGTTCCACAACCCGGACCCACCTCGAGTACGCGCTCGTCACCTGCAAGCTCGGCAAGCTCGCAGATACGCTCGATCACATGATTGTCGATTAGAAAGTTCTGGCCCAGGCGATGCTTGGTCGCAAGGCCAAACTCCTCCAGCAGCTCCCTGGTGGCCGTGGGGTTTGCCAAAGGCGAAGTTGTCATGGTTGCCTCCTTAGCATGATGGCGGCGTCTTGAAACAAAAGGGCATGGACCGTGGCGGCCATGCCCTTACAGCTAAACAGCAAATTGCCGATATGGCGCTCGCGCGGTCTCTACGCCAGACGCGGGAACAGCGGATCGCCCTTCTCGACGGGCTGACCACCAGCAAGCAGGCCCCAAGCGCAAATGCCCTTGAGGTCGTCGCTCGCGGCCTCGCCCTCACAGGACAGGCGGCGCAGAGCCTCGACAGAAGTCTGAGGCATGAGCGGCATCAGCAGGTGGGCGGCGATGCGGATGGCCTCGAGCAGGTTGTAAATCACAAATGCCAGCTCGTCAGCCTTGGCCTCGTCCTTGGCAAGCGCCCAGGGCTCGGAGTCCTCGATGTAGTGGTTGGCGGCATGGATGAGCTCCATGACCTCATCCTTGGCTCCGCCGTAATCGAGCATGTCCATCTTGGCCATGTAGCGCTCGACCAAACCGTCGGCAATCTTTGCCAGCGGGTTATCGAACGCGTCGGCAGACGCCGGTTTAGCCGGGGCGCAGCCGTCAAAGTACTTTGCGCTCATGTTGAGCGAGCGCGAAATGAGGTTGCCCCAGCTGTTGGCCAGATCGGCGTTGTAGACCTGCTCCATGCGATCGAAGCTGATGGCGCCGTCGGTGCCGGGGACCACGTCGGTCATAAAGTAATAGCGATAGCCCTCAACGCCCAGCATGTCGATAACGTCCTGCGGAGCGATGGCGTTACCGCGGCTCTTGGACATCTTCTCGGCCTTGCCGGTCTCGGCATTGCGCACGGTCAGGAAGCCGTGGGCAAAGACGTGCTCGGGCAGGGCCTCGCCGATGGCCATGAGCATGGCGGGCCAAATGACGCAGTGGAAGCGGATGATGTCCTTACCCACGATGTGGAACTGCGCGGGCCAGCGATAGGCCAGCTCGGCACGCGCCTCGTCGGTGTCGACACCGTAGCCGACGGCCGTCATATAGTTGAGCAGCGCATCGAACCACACGTAGGTCACGTGACCCTCGTCAAACGGGACCTGAATGCCCCAGTCAAAGCTCGTGCGGCTCACGGAAAGGTCGTTAAGGCCGCCCTCGACAAAGCTACGTACCTCGTTCATGCGGAACGCAGGCTCGACAAAGTCGGGGTGCTCGTCATAGAGCTTGAGAAGCTTGTCCTGGAAGGCGGAAAGCTTAAAGAAGTAGGACTCCTCCTGCACGCGCTCAAGCGGACGGTGGCAGTCGGGGCATAGATGCTGGCCGACGCTGCCGTACTCCTCGTCGCCCTTCTGGACCTGCGTATCAGTGAAGTAGGTCTCGTCAGGCACGCAATACCAACCGTCGTAGCTGCCCTTATACAGGTAACCGGACTCCTTCATGCGCTCCCACAGATACTGCACGGCATGATGCTGGCGCGGCTCGGTGGTGCGGATGAAGTCGTCGTTGGAAATCTCGAGCTTGCTCCAAAGCTCCTTGAAGTGCGGGGCCTGGCTATCGGTCCACTCCTGCGGCGTCATGCCATGCTTGGCTGCGGCCTCGGCGACCTTCTCGCCGTGCTCGTCCATGCCGGTCAGGAACTTGACGTTATAGCCGGCGGAACGGCGATAGCGAGCCTGAACGTCGGCGATGATGGTGGAATAAGCCGTGCCCAGGTGCGGATCGGCGTTGACGTAGTAGATGGGCGTCGTGATAAAGAACGAAGGCTTGCTTTGATCCATGGGGTTTGTCCTCCAGAAAAACGTTGCATACAGAGGATGATTCTAGCGCAAGGGCTGGATATCCTCCATCTATTGCATATCGAGCACCATGGCATAGACATCGCGCTTGCGGCGCGAATACTTCTGAGACAGGCGCTTGGCCACCGCAGACGCGGGCTCCCCCTCCTCGAGCGCGGCGCGGATATCCTCGCGCAGGGCCTCGTCGGGATCCGCTACCGCGGCGCCAACCGGCGCGATACCGGCCTCCTCATCCTCGCTCGGTGGCGCGATGACCAGCGCAATCTCGCCCTTTACCTCGCCGCGAGCACGCAGCTCCTCGGCAAGCTGGTCAGCGGGCCCGCGCAAGACCTCCTCGTGCAGCTTGGTGAGCTCGCGGCAGACGGCAACCTCACGCTGGGGAAAGACCTCCGCCACGGCCTCGAGCGTCGCCACGATGCGATGTGGAGACTCGTAGAAGATGAGTGCGCCGGGCACCACGGCAAGGCGCTGCAAACGGCGCACACGGTCGCCGTGCTTTCGGCCCAAAAAGCCCTCGAAGAAAAAATGCTCGCAGGGAATGCCGGACGAAACAAGCGCCGTGACGCAAGCAGAGGGCCCAGGAATAACTTCGACGGGCACATCGGCCTCACGCGCCGCCTCGATCAGCGCCTGGCCGGGATCGGACACGCTCGGCATGCCGGCGTCCGAGGCAAAGGCGAGGGTCTCCCCCGCCAGCAGACGGTCGACCAGGCCGGCAGCGCGGCTAGCGATCACATTCTCGTCGCAACGGACAAGCGGCTTGGAAATGCCCAGGTGCATCAGCAGCTTTGACGTCACACGCGTGTCTTCGCAGCAGATGACATCGGCAGCGGCAAAGGCCTCGCCAACGCGCGGGGACAGGTCACCCAGGTTGCCGATGGGCGTGCCGACCACATAGAGTTTGCCCGTATGGGCGCTGTTTTGCGTCATATCAACCTATTCAATCATGCCGCGCTCGAGCGTACCGAGCGCCGCGCGGGCGTCCCATGCTGCAATGCGCTTCTCGGTCTTCCACGTTTGGAAGAACCAACCGGCAGCCGGCGCAAACGAAGCCAGCTGGTTGGCGATAAACACGCGCTCGTAGGCATTGCGGCCCTCGGGCGTAACCGACGAGTTGGCAAAGATCGCCGCGCCCGACCATTCGCCCACCAGCACGGGGAACCCAGTCGAAATCGCTTCTTTAAGCTCGCGCTTGTTACGCGAAATCGCCGTCGTCAGCCCGCGAGGGCTCGTGATGTCGAGCGCATACTCGTCGCGGTAATGGTACAGGTGAAGGTCCATGTAGACGTTCTTGTACTTGGCGCCGCGCATAAAATGCTTCCACTCGCTGGGATGCCCCGACGACGAGAAGACGACGATCTTATCCTCGGGCATATACGAACGAACGAGCTCGTAGGCATCGCGATAGAAATTGCGCAGGTAGTGGGCCGGAATGCCATCCGTCATGGTGAAGAGGCTCTTGCGAACGCTCATCTGCGGCGTGTCCAGCAGCTCAATGCCCAGCAGGCTCTCGGCCTCGCCATAGCGATCGGCCAAGCGCTCGAGCACGTCGAGTGCGACATGACGGCCGTTGGTGGACGAATGCCACTCGGCGACAGCCTCCGGCGTGGTGGGCGAATCGTTGGAATCGCCCTGGCCACCGGGCACGGTTGCCAGATCGAGCAGCACGCGGATGTCGTACTTGGCAGCCCACTCAATTGCACGGTCAATGTAGTCGACAACCGAGATGTAGGACGCATCGGACCCCTGTGAGCCAAAGGCATACCAGGGCACCGGCAGACGCACGGCATTGAGGCCAATCTGCGCCATGCGGCGAAAATCGTCCTCGCTCACAAACGTCTCGTAATGGCGGCGCATGCGCTCGTTATAGGCGGCGCTACCCATGGCCTCCTGTAGCTCGGCCGCGTTGGATGCACCGGTCGCCGCGTACAGCGACGGGGTCACCCAAGGCTCGGGAATAAACCAGCCAGAGAGATTAACGCCGAGTATCCTCTCCATCACTGCCCCCTTCGGATCATGCAGGTCGAACCCGCATCGTATTGCGTAGGATAAGTATCGTTTTGAGTATACCCGCGTGTGCGGACAGGCGACCGAACGGTCTGCAAAGTGACGCGAAAGTGGGAGGAATGTCTGGGAGCAGACGGACTCGGAATGGTGCGACGAGGTGTGTACGCGCGCCGGAGGCAGGCACCGGAAAGTGTGTCCCGTTCTGAGCCCTTATTCTGGGACGCAGTTTCCGCAGAACCCTACATAAAAGAAAAGGACCCCTTTGCAGAGGTCCTAGTCAATTCAAGGTGGCGGGGAAGGGAATCGCGTCCGCGCGCTGCGCGGACGGACCGCTGCGGCGCTTACGCGCCTTGCGAGCTGCGCTGGCAAACGCTTACGCGTTTACTCAGCTCCGCGCCCTCACGGGGTTCGATTCCGTGCGAGGGCTACATAAAAGAAAAGGACCCCTTTGCAGAGGTCCTAGTCAATTCAAGGTGGCGGGGAAGGGAATCGAACCCCTGACACGAGGATTTTCAGTCCTCTGCTCTACCAACTGAGCTACCCAGCCATTTGAGGTGTGCCTTGTTTCAAGGCTTGATTAGTATAACCAAGGACGCGTTCCGGTCAACCGAGAATTTTAAAAAAGTTTTTGAGCACAGCCTCGGTTCTTTAAATCGGCACGTCAGAGGCATCAGCCGGCAGCAAGAAGTTTTTCGCTCAGAGCCGCACGGGCAAACTCACTTGGCGTCATCCCCTCGGCAGCCGCCCGTCGACGAATGGCCTCCTTCATTCCCAGAGGAATCTTGACCGACAGCGTTGCCGTCCCCTCACCTGAGAGCGGGGGCCGTCCAAGCACGATCCCACCAACGGTGTGTTCGCCATCCGGAAACTCTCCGCGCTCGTACGACTCACACCACGCGTCAATCATTTCATCCGTTACAACCTGACCATTAGCGGCCGTATACGTCTTGCCCATCATCGACCCCTTTGCCGAGCCTGTTCAATCTCCTGCCAAACTTACCCAATTTCGTATGACGAAAGTCCGCTGTCGCCAATTCTTAAGTCGGCACGCGTTGGAGAGCAGGGGTCGAAACAATGATTGAAGAGCGTTCTAGTGCGGCCCAGGCGCCGGGGTAGGAACACATACGCCAGGGACATACGTTTTCGTAGCGCGCGAGGATATTGCCGTCGCGATCGATGAAGGCGATGTCGATGGGATAGGCCATAAAACACGTGTGGACCGAAGAGCAGCGTGGAAACGCCATGACGAGCGGCAGGCCGTTGGCGGCAACCGGACGCCGTCCCAGCATGCCGCGCAGGCGCATGACAAACGACTCCGCCACCGCAAACTCGGCCGGCGTCCAACCCAGCCTATTGAGTGCCCGCGCGTAGGCGATGTAGGACGAGACCGCGGTCACATGACCACCCCCGGGCGCCATGGATCGACCGTCACCGCGCGCTCGTGCGACAACGTTGTCGGCGCCCCCAGCGGAACGCCAGCGATGCTGAGAGAAGTCGGCCACGGCTCATAGTGCATGGTGCAGGTGTAGGTCCTAAACGTACCGGATAGGGAGAGCAGGCCACCATCCGATGCCTCCGCGCCTTGCTCGCTCGACACTTCGATCTGCAAGTCATAGCCTTCCATGGCATTCAGAATTTGAGTCCGGACCGTCGCCGAGGCATCGACAGAGCTTTCGTCGCCCTCCCCGCTCGGCGCCACGGCGTGCGCCAACACGATGTCGGGCACCACGCGGTCGAAGCGCGCGACAGCGCTGGCATAGATCATGACGTTGTATACGATGAGTGCCAGCACCAGCAAAACGGGCGTAACCACTGCTATCTCCACCGTCGCTTGGGCGCGCTCCTCGCGCAGACGCATGCGGATACTCATTACGACCCACCGCCCAGAGCGCCAACCAGCGTGGCGACATCGACGGTGAGCGGGATGGAGCCGCCGCCGGGCAGAGGAATCTCCGCAAGCGTGAACACCGTACCGCTGATGGTGCGTTCGACTTGATATTCCAACGCCTCGCAAAGCGCCTTGGGATCGGTCACGCCCAACGGAATACTTCGCAGTTTGTCTTGCGCTTGAGAGAGACCAGCAATGTCAGACCCCGGGCTCTTAATGACGTTGGCGGAATCAGTCAGCACCGGCTTTCGCAGGCGCAAGTCGCACGGTTCCAAACCCAGCGCCGCCACGGACGCCGAAACGGTATCGCCGAGCCACGATGCGATGGAGCCCAACGCGCCGCTGCCCCCTCCTAGGCCTTTAATCATCTCGTCCATAAGTTCGTCGGCCGAACCTTGGATGTCTCCGTATCCCACAAGCAGCCGTCCCCAGACATCCATGACGCCATCGAGTACGCCGGCAACGCCACCCGAGCGTTCCTTCAATGTCGAGAAAAATCGCGAAAGCACGTTGTTTTGCGCCGTCGCCTCATCGGGCGCCAGCACCGCGGCAGAGATGGCACCGCGATCGCCAAGCCTGACTGCCGTGTTAAACGAAGAGTTGAGCTCATCGGGGCTCGAGATGGCACCCGAAACCGCAAAGGCAACCACGCCGTTGCGACCGGGCGGAGCGATACGCGGACGCTCGCCCGAAAGCGCTTTGATGGCCTGGTCAAACGCATTGCTCGCACGGTCGGTCTCGTCTTCGGTCTGACGTTCGAGCTCGAGCTCTTTGTTGCGGCATTCGACGTAGCCTTCCAGGGCGTCTTTAAACTTGTCAAAGTGATACTCGAAGCCGTTTTCGATAGAGGTTGAAGGCGCCGCAACAGCACCAAGCGACGAAATGCCAAAATGGCATTTGCTGCATTTATCCTGTCCATCGTAATCGGCAACCGAAGCAAATCCGCTCGGCGTCCCTTTCTTATAGTTAGGGCAGGTCGTCCCGTAATGCAGATACGCCTTGTCATCGTTCACGCTCGTCGGCCACACCGCATCGGTATAGAGTTCCGTCGCCCGAACCTCATCAGAGTTGCGCGGCAGCAGCGGAATATAGGAGGAGACCCTGTCTCCGTTCTCGGTTATATGTGCCCGATCGACCTCCGCGCTCGCATAGGTATAAAACGCCTTACGCGCCGCAGACTCTGCCTTCATCTCGACACTCGAGCCGTGGGGCTTCTCATTTGTCAGACGCCAATGGTAGTAGTCCTTCGCGCGATCAAGGGCAACTTGGGGCTCCCACGTAACGCTCGATGAGTAATGCGGATTTTGAACACCGGAGAGATCCGTTAGGCTTTTCGCACGCTCCCACATGCAAGAACAGCTGCCGACCGAGCCCTTGTCAGACCCACCACAATCCGCCAGCCAAGCACGCTCTTTAGCCTTCGCCGTGTCCTCAGAAGCCTTCCGCAGCTCCTCGGCCGCACACTCTAAATCATCTGATGTGTCTTTAATGGCATCGGTCGAGATCTCGGACCCCTCGAGCGCAGCGAAGTCAGACTCGGATGTCCTGGGCACGGCAAGCGCCGTACCGGTATAGGCCACACTATTGGTATCCTGCGCCGACACCGCCTGCGCGGCACGCGCGGCGATCAGATACGGCAGAGCCGTCTCGATTTTCTGTAAGCCTTCCGATGCGCTTTTGGCAAACTTGTTGCGCGTTTTAATGATCTCAATCCCGGTGTCGACCATATTGCCGGCAACCGGCTCGGCACCCGGGATGAGGATGGCGACCAGGCCCGTCCCGATCGTGGCAAACCCCGCCAGCCCCAGACTCAAGATGCTCGCATCAACCACCGTGGCAGCCGTGTGATAGGACGACACTACGTTGGCACCCGCCAGCGCGCCGCTATCAGCCGCCACCTGGGTATCCCCGGCACGCGACATGCTCCATATCGCCGCGGTCGACGAAAACAGCAGCGTGAGCACCACCAAGATGACCACCGCAGAGGAGAGCGTGGTGTAGGCACCGTCTTCGATAAACAGGTCGATACCGGCTCGACCCATAAAGCCGCCTCGTTTGCGGAGAGCGCCTGGTCGACGGCGGGCCGCAAACCCTTGCGTCACCCGCAACAGGCAGCGCCTAATCCCATGCAGCAATCCACGAATCATAATCTCCCTCCAGCCATTCGGGACGCGATTGATACGAGACATCGACCTTGAGCTCAACGTAGCCGCCCTCGGCGGTACCACCCATAGCCTGCGCAAACGCACCGATCACAGGCAACGGCTTGACCTCGCCGGAAACGGACACGGACGAGACGCCACCCGCACCGGCCCGGCCAAGCTCGATATCCCACGACAACGGCCCGCCGGCATGAAAGATCGAAACGTTGGGCACTGCGGCAAGTCGGCGGCGGGTGAACTCCTTAAGATCGTCGTCCTCCGCCGTCGTCGTGGTCATGAGCCGCGCGGTCTCGGCGGCGGCAGACTCCATGACCGCGCGCGTATAGAGCAGGCACACCGGTTGCAGCGCGAGAAGGATGAGTGTCAGAAACGTCGGCAGCAAAAAAGCGGCCTCGACCGTAGACTGCGCCCGGTCCTCGCGCGCGGCATCAATACAACGCGATGTCCTTAGCGGCCGCAGCGGCGTCGATAACCGACGTCGAGGCAACGCCATGGGATGCCGCCCGCTCAACCAGCGCCGCCAAGCGCCCATCGGTGCCGGCACGCCAAAGTCCCGCGATCGCCAGCACGATCGATAACAGCGCCACCGTGACGATGGCGTATTCGACCGTCGCCTGGGCAGATTCCTCACGCAGGACATCATGCATTTCACGATCCCTCCTTTGAGTCCGTTGCCTGCGGGCTCAGGCGCACGGCGCGCAGACGACACGAAGCATCGCCAGCATCCGCGGCAATTGTCACCATATCGACCCAGCCGCGTTCGTCGCGCACGATGGCGCCCCACACGTTTCCCTTGATGTCGAGATAGCCGCTCAGAGCAAGTTGCGCCGTGGGTACCTCGCGATAGGCACGCAGCATATCCGCCGCCGCTTCGGTCATCGGTCGGTCCTCGGACCATGCAAGCCGGACCGCAATCGCGTTGCCCTCAGGCGAATCCGTCGCAGTGCCAGACCGCTTGTCGAGCGTCCGCAGAAAGGTTTGCGCCGTGACAGCGACATCCGAATCGTCCGCATCTCGCATCTCATCTTTTTGAGACGCCACCGCCGAATCTGAGCCCAAATCGGAGGCGGTCCCAGGACGCTGCTGCCGCGCGGCGTTAAGCCCCCAAAGCACCGCCGCTATCGCCACGGTCAGGCAAGCAAACACCAGCAGCACCCCGATGGGGCGCTCGCCCTCTACAGGCTGTTGATGCCCTCGCTGATAGCGTTCCATAGATCTTGGACCTTGCCCTTAAATGCGACGATGGCGATAATCGCGATCACCACGAGCACGCCGACCAAGATGGCATACTCGGTGGTACCCTGTGCACTCTCCTCCTGCAATAGTTCCTTGGCGCGCTGACGAACATGTGCCGCCCGGCAAAACGCCCAGCCCTGGACCTTGCCAGCAGCGTCAGTCATCGTGTTCATGTATTCCTCCCTACATCATCCCGCCTGCTCCCAGCAGCGGGCCCAATATGGACAGAAGCAACGCCGGCAAGATGAGCGTGCCGGTGGGAATCAGCAGCTTGACGGGTGCACGCTCGATCTCGCGCTCGACCGCGGCGCGATGAGCCGCACGGATCTCGCGACTTTGAGCGGCCAGCGTCTCGGCAAGTGGGGCACCCAGGGCGAGCGCCTGCCCCACCGTGATGGCAAAGGTCTCGAGCGCTCGCACGTCCAGGTCGCGCGCGGCGGCCAACAACTCGTCCTCACGCGTGCCCACGCCCACCTGCCACGCCATGCAGGCGCGCTCAAGGCGAAGAGCCAGCACTGACCGGCGGTTGGCGCAGAAAATCTCAAGCGCCGCATCAAACGAAAGACCGGCCGAAAGACCCAAGCGCACAACATCGATCATCTCGGACACTTCGCCGAGCGACACTCGCGCCGGGCCGCCCGCTCCAACCGCGCCCTTCACTCGCGCGGTCAGAGCATCGACCACCGAGCGACCCGCGGCAGCGACCAGCACCGCCTCGCGCTTGCAGGCCCCTGCGATCTTGCGTGCATCCGCCCGATCCAAACCCGTCGCGACAAATACACTCAGGGCGCACAGGCAAGCCGCAACTGCAACCGGGGCGCTCATAGCTCCACCCGCATAATGCGCCGGATAACCACCAGGGCAACGGCGTTGAGGGCAAGACCCAGCACCACAGCGCCCGCGCCGGCAGGCGTCGCAAGACCGCGACGAAAATCTGCCGAAAGCAGCGCCAACACCGCGCACATGCCCGCCGGCATCGCCGCGACCATATGCGCAGACATGCGAGCCTGCGACGTCTTAACATCCAGGCGGCGCTTGAGCTCAATGCGCTCCCCCACCATGCTCGACGCCTCGGACAGTAAGTCGGCAAGCGGAGCGCCGGTGCGCTGAGACACCTTAAGCGCCAAGGTCACAAGCGAAAGACCGGGGGCGTCGATACGCACGAGCAAGTCATCGAGCGCGTCGGTCGCCGAGATGCCGCAATCGATCGCCGCCGCCACCCGCAAAAACTCGGTATGCACTGGCTCTTGCGCATGAGCGCCCACAAAGCGCATGCCCTGGGCCAGCGAATGTCCCGAGGCAAGCGACATGGAAAGTGCGGTAAACGCCTCGGGCATTGCCTCTTCTGCATCGTGTTGCTCGCGCCGGCTCTCAAAGCCATCCCGAGCGGCACCAACGGCAAACGGAGCAACAAGTCCCAAGGCAAATCCGAGGGGCGATAACGACACCATCGTTAGTAAAACGCAGCAGACACCGCTCGATAGCAGCAGAAACGCCAAACGTCCCGAAGCATCTTCGATCACGAGGCCAAGGCGATGCGCCGGAGCCAGCGATGCCCACGAACGGGCGATCTTTTTCAGCAGATCGTTTTCCACCAGCTCACGCGGCAGCTTCTCTGCCACCGTCTCGAGCGCCTGACGTGCCAGCTCCGCCGGCGGTACCTGCGGCACACGAGGTTCCGCCCCGCACGCCGTCGCGACAGAAAGCCCTGCCAAGCCCCCTACGACGAGGGGCACAGTGATCTCCATTCGTCCACCTCCTCTTGTGTGAGCGTCCCCGACTGCAGGCCTTCTGCGATAAACGGCGGCTCGCGGTCAAGCGTCCAGGTGCGCTCGGCGGCATCGAACGTCACATAGCGCTCGAGCTCTACGCCGCCCGATGCGGCGCGTCGCACCCCCGAATACGAGGAGACGAAGCGCCTGCCATCGGCGTGGCGCTCGGACATCACGATACCGTCGAGTGCCATGGCAATCTGCTCCTCGATGAGCTCGCTCGGCAGATCGATGCCATAACGTGCAAGCAACGTCAGACGCACCACGGTCTCCTGTTCTGAACCCGCATGAAGCGTGGTGAGCGACCCGTCGTGGCCCGTGTTCATGGCCTGCAACATGTCGCAGCACTCGGCACCGCGCACCTCGCCCACCACGATGCGGTCGGGGCGCATGCGCAGGGCATTAGTCACCAGGTCGCGGATCGTCACCGCGCCCTCGCCCTCAATTGAAGCCTCGCGCGCCTCTAGGCGCACCACGTGCGGATGATGCGCAAACTTGAGCTCGGCAGAGTCCTCGATCGTCACGATGCGCTCGCCGGTGGAAATCTCACATGACAACGCGTTGAGCAGGGTGGTCTTACCAGATCCCGTGCCTCCCGCAACCGCCAGGTCCTGTCGCAGCGACACCGCACACGACAGCAGCTGCGCATACCAAAGCGGCAGCGATCCCAACCCCACGAGCTCGTCCAGCGAGCAGATACGGTCCGAGAACTTTCGGATGGTGAGAATCGGTCCGTCAATCGCCACAGGCGGAATCACCGCGTTGACGCGATAGCCCGTTTTGAGGCGGGCGTTGACGATGGGGCTGCGCTCGTCGATACGGCGGCCAAGTGGCGAGATAATGCGGTCGATAAGCACACGGATCTGCTCATCATCCTCAAACGCATGCTCGATGGGGTACAAGACGCCGCCGCGTTCAAAGAAAGCCGAGCGGCAGCCGTTGATCATGATCTCGGTAACGGTGTCGTCCTCGATGAGCGGCTGCAACGGCCCCAAGCCCACCACGTCATCCAAAATCTCGTCGATGATGGTCTCGCGCTCGGGCGTCGCGAGATCGGTCGGCTCCTCAACATTGAGCGCCGCCTCCACCGCAGGACGCAATTCCGAGCGGGCAAGTGCCGGGTCGATATAGGCGCTGATACGCGCCACTTCGTCGTAACCCATGCGGTCCATCACGGCGCGCTTGGTGTGTCGTTTCACGGCGCGGCGACGCCCCACATCTACAGGCGCTGCCGCCGCCGCAGCGCCGGCAGCCTTAATCCTCGTTTGCAGGCTCATCGCTGATCACCCTCGCGCGACCAGGGAAGGCGGATACGTGGGCGTTCGGTGCGCGTTGCACGGTCGGCGACCATATCGCTCCAAGGGCCGACGGCGCACCCCAGTTCCACGAGCATCTCGCGCGTGGCCTCGCGCACGCTAGTCGCAAAAGCGCTGGTCTGCCCCACTGCCTCGTCAGCGCGCCCAAACGCCATGAGCGCGGCGAGATCCTGCCCGCCATCGGCGATACGAATCTTGGAGCTTAACGCACAGGCAATCTCAAAGCGCATGGCGACGTCCTCGTCTGCCCCGCGCGCACCGAACCGGTTGAACACGGCGCTCATGCGCGTGCGCGGCACACCTACTCGACTTGCCAGTTCGATGACGCGCGACGCCGATGTCGCGGACGACACCGCCGCATCGCCAACGACCAGGCAACGGTCGCTCGCCGCCACCGCAGCCGCCACGGCGTCGCCCCAAAAGACCGAGGTATCGATAAAGACCACGTCGGATTCGCGACGCAGAACATCAAGCAGTAGCTCCACCGGACGCGCCATGAGCTCGGCTTGCTCGGGCGCCGCGACGGGACCCCAGAGCGTAACGCCCGGCGCCACGCGCATCGATGTGGCTACGATATCCGGCTCGGTGAGCGTGCCCGCCGCCGACGGCTCGATAAGTGCCGCCATATCGCGCGGAGCATCGACGCCTAACAAGTCGTAAAGGTTTCCAAACATCAGGTCCAGGTCGAGCACGGCGGCACGCAAGCCCAACAGCGACGATGTGTGTGCCATGGTGGCAACGATCGTCGACTTGCCACAACCGCCCGAACCCGAAATAGCGCAGATGACCGGAGCTCGATGCGGCGGAGCGGCAGCGTCTGCCGGCGGCATCGGAGGCGGCGGGGCGGGCGTCGGTGGCAGCGCCCCCGTCTCCCCCGCCGCAACCACACGCTGCGTCCAAGCCGGCATAGCAGCTTGTTCGGTCTGCGAGGCAGGCTCGTTCTGCGCAATCTGCTCATGCTGCATTAGCGACAACTCGCCGCACCCGGCAAAGCCCTCAACTTCGTCGAGTTCATCCGCCAGATTCACGCCGTGCACGTATCCCATATCTACAGCCGGGGAGTCGCCAGCATGCTGCGCCGGCCCTCCAGCGTCATCGTCTACAAGGGGGTTCCGGGGGCGCCGACCATGCTCGGCTTCCGCTTTTCCATAATCATCAACACGCGGGCCTCTTGTAGCGCGAGGCGCCCCGGGTTCCCTATCAACAAAAGCATCGGGCTCAATCGTCATGCGCCGATCGGAATCAACCGCTCCCTCGCCCGCGCGCCCGTTGCCGCATATACTGTGTGCAGCGATGACCTCGGTCGCCCCCGCGCGAAACAGCCCCTCGATATCCGACGGATCGAGCGCTTCTATCAACACGACCACGCGACTCACGCGGCCTTCGGCCGTCAGGCGCGCAACAGTCTTGCGCACATCTTCGGTATCAAACAGAGACGCCGCGATGATGGCAGCCCCGCGGCGCGACGGAAACGCCCGCGCCATGGAAACCAGCCCGTCCAGGTCACCCACGCGAAGCACCTGTGCACCCGCATCACGGCCCTCGACTTCCCGCTGCAACAGCCCGTAATCGCCGCACGCGCAGCACGCAAGCCAGATCGCCTTCATCACTCGTCGCCTCCGCTCTTTTTGCCGCGCGCCGTGGCGGGAATCGTCAAGCTGACCGTTCCCTTGCCCGAGGCTCCCAGCAGTTCCTTGACGTCTTCGGGGTCAGCCGCCAGCGTCACCCATTCGATCTTGCCCTCGCGCGTGGCACCGGAATCCTCACTGGTATCGATCACGTGCGCGCCGCACAGCCGATCGGTCACGCCGTCCTTTTGCACGTACACGTCCACGTAGCTGCCCACGCCCGTGGCACCGCCGACCGAGTGCTCGGCATCGACCGCCACCGAAACGGCGACCTTGCCCTTAGGCACCTCGAGCTTGCGGCTCTCGACCTTGGTGTAGACATTGCAGATCACGGCGTTTTTGGGAATACGCGAAGTCGTCACGTCGCCGCGCACCTGGCGCAGCTCGGTCGCCGCGTCACGCGGCAGCAGACTCGTCAGCCACTCCTGGGTTATGACATTGGTCTCATCGAGGGTCTCGCCCACATCGATATCGCGCGCCGCGACGCATACCTCGACGCGATCGCCACCGTACTTGGCCAAGGTCTCAGCCTGGACCTGTTCGGCTTGTGAGCGGATCGATGAGCCGTAAACCATGCAGAGCAGAGCAGCGAGCACGCCCGCGACCAGACTGATGGCGATGCGCTTGCTCTTGTTCACGGCCGCTCCTCTCATGGCAGTGCCGGGCGAATGCCCGTACCACCATTGTCTGGGCGGTCAGAGTGCAAAGCGGCGCAATCGCAATCTTGGTTTTCGATGTCAAACCAATCGCTGACCAAAAGCTGACCAGCCCGTCAAGCTCGTGGCAAGGTTTTGGTCAGCACGTCAGCAAACTGCATGTTTCGAGGCTTTTCCGCAGCAAAAAAGCCGTCTCCCGAACAGTTGGGAGACGGCAGTCATAGGAAAAATCAATTACAGATGGACATCGGGATCGAGCATTTGAGCACTCACGCGCATGGATGACGCCAGGTTTTGGAACGTTTCCAAACGCAGACTGTCGATCTGCCCGGCGTCCTCGGCCTCGCGAACGGCGCAACCCGGCTCATGGGTATGCGTGCAATCGCCAAACCGGCACGCGCGCGATGCCTCGACAATCTCGGGGAAGGCGCGCGCCAGACCCCGCTCGTGACCCACGAGCGGTAAGCTGCGCAGGCCCGGGGCATCGGCGATCACGCCGGCGTCGCCCGGCAGCGCTACCATCACGCGCGCGACGGTAGTGTGACGGCCCTGGTCGTCGCGTTCGCGCACACCGCCGGTCGCCAACGTATCGTGGCCCAGCAGCGCATTGAGCAGCGTCGACTTGCCGGCACCCGACTCGCCCAGAATCATGGCGCAGCTCCCGGCAGGCACGCAGGCACGGACCTCGTCCAGGCCGCGGCCCTCGGCAGAGGACGTCACGATCACGCGCACGTCCGGACCCACCAGGCGGCGCACGCGGTCTAGATCGCGCTCGAGCTCCCCGGCATCGCAGCGGTCAGCTTTGGTGAGTACCACCACCGGTTCGGCATCGCAGTCGAGCGCCAACACCAGCGAGCGCGCCACGCGGTCGAGCAGCACCTCGCCGGCACCGAGCGCCTGCACGATCAGCACGCTATCCACGTTGGAGCAGAGCACCTGACGCTCACCGCGAGCGCGTCCGCGCCAGCGCTCAAAACTCGTACGGCGCGGCAGCACGCACTCAATCACGCCCATATCGTGCCCGGGAGCGCGGCGCACCGCCACACGGTCGCCCACGGCAGGCAGCAGGACCTCATCCTCGCCGCGCGACTTGGCAAACCCCACGGCATGCTCGGCACGAAACGTGTCATCGGCAGTCGCCACCAGCGGAAACCCGCGGTCCAGGCGCACCACGGCGCCAAGCTGCATCTGCTCGGGCTCCTCGGCATGTGCGCAGAAATCATCAAAGGCAGCCTGCTGAGCTTCATCGACCGGCAGGTCATCAAACGCCGGAACATCCTGCAGCGCGTCAAGCCCCGGTACACTCGCCAGCAACTCCTCAGCAGATGCAGGGGGTTCGGTCGCGAGCTTCCGACGACGATCACGCTTAGCCCGCGCCCCCGTCGTCTTTTTCTTCGCCTTAGCCTTAGCCTTAGCCACAAACGCCTCCCAGCACCAAAAATCACAACTGAGCAGGTATTTTCCCACAAAAAAGAGTCGGTCGAGCAAATGCTCGACCGACTCACACACTTTCCCTCAGCCTTTATCATCCACACGGGAGAAAAGTCAGCAACGTCACCGCAGGGCCCGCCCGCCGAGAGGGGTTTCCAAAGGGCACATCCTTTATTCAAAACGAGCGGCCGAGCAATTGCTCGGCCGCTCACCTTCTTTCCCTCAGCCCTTTTTCATCCGCGCGGGAGAAAAGCCAGTAAGGATACCGTAGGGCCCACCCTGGGAGTGTTTTCTTCTGAGCGATCCCGCAGCGCGAAGCGCGAGGACCAGCGAAGAAGAAAACACGCAGGGGCGGGCCCGGACAGGTTAACTTACTCCTTCTCGACCGCGCGCATGATCGCCTTGTAGATCTCCATCAGCGGGATGATCAGGAAGGCCAGGCCCAGGGCAGCGACAACGCCCTTGAGCTCAAGCGTCACGGGGCCAAAGAACATCTCGGCAAGCGTCGGCTGCACGGTCACGATCACCGTCAGCACCAGTGCCAGCGCGGCGGAAGCCCACAGCCACTTGTTCTGCTTCTTCATCTTAAACAGCGACGTGCGACGGCTGCGCATGTTAAAGCAGTGGAAGATCTCGACCATGTTGAGCGTGATGAACGCCATCATCACGCCTTCCTCGTCGGCATTGCCGGCGATCATATCGGCGATGTGGATGTAGCCCATGTCAAAGTACACGCCCACAAAGAAGCTCGCCAGCACCAGCGCGGTGATGATTAGGCCCTGGACCACGCAGTCCAGACCCATATGTCCGGCAAAGACACCGTCCTTGGCGTTGCGCGGCTTGCGCTTCATGATGTCGCCCTCGGCATCCTCCATGCCCAGCGCAAGCGCGGGGAAGCAGTCGGTAACCAGGTTCACCCACAGCAGCTGCACCGGCTGGAAGATGGTAAAGCCGATGAGCGTGGCGATAAACACCGAGAACACCTCGGCAAGGTTGGCCGAGAGCAGGAACTGGATGACCTTGCGGATGTTGTCGTAGATGCGACGGCCCTCTTCGCAGGCGCCGATGATGGTGGCGAAGTTGTCGTCGGCGAGCACCATGTCGGCGACGTTCTTGGTGACATCAGTGCCGGTGATGCCCATGCCAACGCCGATGTCGGCGCGCTTAATGGACGGGGCGTCGTTGACGCCGTCGCCCGTCATGGCCACAATCTGGTCGCGCGACTTCCAAGCCTCGACGATGCGGGTCTTGTGCTCGGGCTGGACGCGGGCGTACACGCCGTAATCCTCGATGTGCGCGTCGAGCTCCTCGTCGCTCATGCGGTCGAGGTCGGCGCCGGTGATGGCCTGGCTGCGATCGGCGACGATGCCCAGCTGCTTGGCGATGGCCACGGCGGTGTCGATATGGTCACCCGTGATCATGACGGTGCGAATACCGGCATCGTGGGCCTCGCGGATGGCGTCGGCGACCTCGGGGCGGACAGGGTCGATCATGCCGGACAGGCCGCAGAAGACCAGGTCGTGCTCGAGCGCAGCGGGGCTGCAGTCGCTCGGGACCTCGGTGTAGGTGCGGCTTGCCAGCGCCAGCACGCGCAGGGCCTCGTCGGCCATGGCCTTGTTGGCGGCCACGAGCTCGGCACGGCGCTCCTCGGTCAGGGGGACGACCTTATCGCCCTCGTAGATATGGGTGCACAGGCCGATCACCACGTCGGGCGCGCCCTTGGTGTACTGCTCATACTCGCCGTCAAGGGTCTCGACGACCACGGACATCATCTTGCGGCCCGAGTCAAACGGGGCCTCGCCCACGCGCGGGTGCTCGGCAGTCAGGCCAGTGAGGCCCGCCTTGCCGGCATCGTTGACGAGCGCACACTCAGTCGGCTCACCCACGGCCTCGCCCAGCTCCTCGTCCCACTGGGCATCGGAGCACAGCGCCATGCCGGCCAGGAACTTCTCCTTGGGCGCAGCGAGCTCGTGCTTGACGACGGTCATCTTGTTCTGGGTAAGGGTACCGGTCTTGTCGGAGCAGATGGTCTGTGTGCAGCCGAGAGTCTCGACGGCAGAGAGCTTGCGGATAATCGCCTGGCGCTTGGCCATCTTGGTCACGCCAAGCGAGAGGACGATGGTCACGACGGCAACCAGGCCCTCGGGGATGGCGGCGACGGCGAGCGAGACGGCAACCATAAAGGTGTCGAGCAGGGCAGTCGGGTCGGTAAGAACGTTGCCCACGCCGTGGCGGATGATATCAACGCCAAAGATGACGACGCAGATGACGATAACCATGATGGTGAGGATGCGGCTGAGCTCGGCGAGCTTCACCTGCAGCGGCGTGAGCTCTTCCTTGGCCTCGGCCAGGGCGCCGGCGATCTTGCCCATCTCGGTGTTCATGCCGGTGCCGACCACGACGGCGCGACCGCGGCCGTACACGACGGTGGAGCCCATATAGCACATGTTCTTACGGTCGCCGAGCGGCACGTCATCGGTGCCCGCAGCGAGCTCGATCACGTTGGCGTGCTTCTCTACGGGCACGGACTCGCCGGTGAGCGCGGCCTCTTCGATCTTCATCGTGGCGCTCTCGAGCACGCGGCAGTCGGCCGGGACGGAGTCGCCCGCCTCGAGCATGATCACGTCGCCGGGCACGAGCTCGGCGCTCGGCAGGTGCACGAGCTTGCCGTCGCGCAGCACCTTGGACTGCGCCGCACTCATCTCCTGCAGGGCCTCGAGGGCCTCCTCGCTCTTGGCTTCCTGGACCACGCCCAGCACCGAGTTGACGATAACGACGAACATGATGATGGCAACATCGGCAAAGTCGGGCTCGCCCTTGACCATGCCCGTGAGCGCACTGATGACGGCGGCAACGATCAGCATGATGACCATGGGGTCGGCCATCTGCTCAAAGAAACGCTTCCACAGCGGTGTCTTCTCGGCTTCCTCGAGCTTGTTAGGGCCTGTCTTGGCGAGGCGCGAAGACGCCTCGTCGTTGCTCAGGCCGAGGTTCTCATCGACACCTTGGTCGCTGAGCACCTCCGCCGCGGCGGACAGGTATTCCTTTTGCATATAGAGTCCCCTCCTGGGATTCGGGCCACTCAGCAGATTGATGCCCGATCATAATTCCCAGGAGAAGGGCAAGGGCTCATCAAGGCTGCCGTGCTGAGCGGCAGTTGATAGTGGAGCTATGGTACCCCAAAGCGACGCGTCTAGCCAAAACAATCGGTTTGGAAATATGGTCCGCACGCAACGGTGCAGACCGTGTGATGCTCAACATTGGTAAAACGTTTTTTCTTCGGCACATCGCCAAACTGACATATCTCCCAGATAGCAGCGGTTGGAGTGGTTGGTAAAGATTTTTCATATACCGTTTTTCCCGCAAAAAATGAACTTCCATTTCGGCATACGGTCGATTTTATGGGGTATTCGGTCAGCATTTCGTTATAATCAACACGGTTTTATTTCTTATGGTTTATCTATCAGCGCAAGACGATGTCAGATGGAGGTCTGAATGTACAAGCGCACTAAGATTGTATGCACCATGGGTCCCGCCTGCGATAGCGACGAGACCATCCGCGAGATGATCAAGGCGGGCATGAACGTCGCCCGTTTTAACTTCTCGCACGGCTCCTACGACGAGCACCACGGTCGCATCGAGCGCGTCCGCCGTATTTCCAAGGAGCTCGGTCTGCCCGTCGGCATCCTGCTCGACACCAAGGGCCCCGAGGTCCGCACCGGCCTTCTGGTCGACGGCAAGAAGGTTGCCGTCAAGACCGGCGATAAAATCGTCGTCACCGCTCAGCCCACGTCCGAGGATTTCCACGGCACCTCTGAGCACATCTCCCTCGACTACCTGGCTCTGCCTTCCGAGGTCGAGAAGGGCTCCCTCATCCTGATCGATGACGGCCTGGTTGCCCTCGAGGTCGAGTCCGTCAGCGGCCAGGACATGACCTGCGTCGTTAAGAACGACGGCCTGATCGGCGAGCGCAAGGGCGTCAACATGCCCAACGTCAACATCTCGCTGCCCGCCATCACCGAGCGCGATCGTCAGGACATCCTCTTTGGCCTGACCGAGAACATCGACTACATCGCCGCTTCCTTCATCCGTGACGGCGAGTCCGTCCGCGGCATCCGCAAGCTTTGCCGCGAGAACGGTGGCGAGCACGTGACGATCTTCCCGAAGATCGAGTGCGCCCTGGGCGTCGAGAACTTCGACGAGATCCTCGAGGCTTCCGACGGCATCATGGTCGCCCGTGGCGACCTGGGTATCGAGATCAAGCCCGAGCTCGTTCCGCACATCCAGAAGGAGATCATCGCCAAGTGCAACGCGGCCTACAAGCCCGTTATCACCGCTACGCAGATGCTCGACTCCATGCAGCAGAACCCGCGCCCGACGCGCGCCGAGGTTGCCGACGTTGCTAACGCCATCTACGACGGCACCGACGCCGTTATGCTCTCTGGCGAGTCCGCTGCCGGTAAGTACCCGGTCGAGGCCGTTAAGATGCAGGCCAGCATTGCTCTCGAGACCGAGAAGTACCTCCCGGCCCACGCTCCGCTCGAGGTTCCGGCCGACGCTCACGGCACCCGCGTCGTCAACAACGTTGTGGGTATGTCCGCTGTGAACATGGCCACCACCGTTGGCGCCAAGTGCATCACCGTGCCGACGACCACCGGTCGTACCGCACGCCTGATCTCGCACTTCCGTCCCAACATGCCGATCTGCGCGTTCTCCCGCCACGAGTGGGCCGTCCAGCAGATGATCATGTACTGGGGCGTTATCCCGCACCAGGCCGAGATTACCCAGGGCACCGTCAACGGCACGATCGTCAAGGCGATCGAGACCGCTAAGGAGCTCGGCTACGTCGAGGCCGGCGATCTGACCGTCGCTACCGCCGGCGATCCCCGCATGAGTGTTCAGCTCGAGGACAAGGTCTCCTCGACCAACGTCGCTTACGTCGCTCAGGTGCGCTAAATCGCACTTGCAAGCATGCTTGCATTGCAAAGGGCCCGGAAGGCTTCGCCTTCCGGGCCCTTTTTCTGTGCCAATGTCGGCGCACGGCAAAACACGCACTCATTTCTTTACCAAAAGCGCGAAATCCACCCTTCGAGGCCCAAAAAATAAAGTCCCAAGCGCTAAAAGTGTTCGCCCGGTGGCAAACCCACACCTTAACCGACGCTGATAAATCGTTTTAGCAAGAGCCAGATCGACCTAGTTTTCGGAAGTATGCGGCAAATTCTGAGACCTTCGAACACACCCCGTTTTTTTACAACAAAATGCCTGATAAACTAGCCTCAAAAGCCAGGTCTGCTCACAGGGTTCAGATTTTGCCGCATACTTCCGAATTGACGCTGGCATCGCACGGTCCAAAAGCACATTTCGATCTGGAGGACGTCATGGACCTGACGCTCTGCGGTCAATCCGCTTTTTACTATTACCGTATCCCGCCGCAGGTATTAGGCCTTTACCCCGCCATTAGCCTTGGCAATATAGATCGCAGATGTTGCGGCCTCGGAAGTCATGCAGTTGTAAAAGACCTGCTTCACGCACCGCTTCACAGGCTTGTATTCACTCGGGCACAATCGGGGTCGCGAAGCCTCTTTAAATCGCACCTCCTGACCCAAGAGCCGCCTCCTGGGTCGTTTAGGCAGACTGAACATGGATTTGATGTCACTTCACCGGAATTCACGCTGCTCAGCCTTGCTACGCAGGTCTCCCGCAACCAGCTACTCATGGCTTGCTACGAGATGTGCAGCTCATTTGCAGTGTTTACGCCCTGCGAACGTACGCAACAGCAACTTGATGAGGCAATATCTCTTAAGTTCATTCCGCCCGACTGTGGTTGGAAGCGTATTGTCGACACCAAGGGCAATGACACCAACTTGTGGAAACGCGCGCCGCTCCTCAGCGCGGCGGATATCGCCGCGTTCGCCAAGCAGGCCGCAGGCCTGCGCGGTGTTAAGCAGCTCCGCTGGGCCGCCGAACGCATGGCAGGGCAGACCGCCTCGCCCTTCGAGGTCCAGACGTCCATGCTCGTCTCACTCCCCCGCGACGAAGGCGGTCTGGGTATAGGCATCACCAATAACGCACGCATCCCGCTCAGCGAAGCCGCACGTTCGCTGTATGACAAAACCTGCTGTTATGCCGATATCCTCATCGAAAGTGTCACCGACAGCATGGGCGTCATTCTGGAATGCCAAGGCCGCTCCGCTCATGACAGCGAAGCTGCGAGTCTCTCCGATGCCGAGCGCACTACCGCACTCACAAGCATGGGCTACGACGTCATCCAAATTACCTATGGCCAGATCAAGGACAAAAGGAGCTTTGGCAACCTTGCCGAACTCATCCATAAAAAGGCCGGGCTTCCCTACACCCCAAAGATCAAACAGGAGTGCGACGCCGAAGATGCTCTGCGGCAAGAACTGCTTGTCGATTGGGATGACCTATTCGCTGCCAGGCAGGCCAGCTAGCAGCTAGCGATCAGAGGCAGCGCGGGCGCGCTGGGCAATGCGACGCGGGCGGCAAAACCTGCCTCGGTTAACTCGACGACCTCGGTAAACGTTGCGTCAAAGAACGCTTCGGTCAGCAGGCGGTACGGCGGGTGATCCGGCTCGCCGGGGTTTTCGCGCACAATCTCGTGCATGACGCCAATGGTTTTGAGCACATACTCTTGCGGGATCGAATACTGGCCAAACTGGGCCGCCGCGGTATAGAGACGATCGGTCGCACGCGGGATGGAAACGATGCCGAGGGTTTTGCCAAACCAGTCAAAGTCGCCCTGCTTCTTGATGCGGAACTCCTCACACGGCTTGCCGCCATGCGCCTCGAGGTACTGGTTTACGCGGGTGTTCCACACGGTGTCGGCCACCAGATGCGACCAAACACCCAACGTCAAATCGAGTAACGACTGTGCCACGTTCTCGGGCGCGAGCGAAAGCTCGTCAGCAGCGGGACCAGCGATCGGCTCCGCATCCCTATATCGCTGCGGATAATGCACCCGATTGAGTCGCTCGCGTTCCTCGACAATCGACGTCGCCGCAGCCGGCGCACCTATCGGCATGCCCTTGAGCAGCGGCGCCACATAAGTGTCCCAAAACTCCTGCTCACGCGGCTTGGGGATAGGCTCGGGCTTGGCAAAATGCGTAATACGATACGGGATGGGATCGGCAATGCCGGGAACCATATAGCCCACAAAAATGTCCGGAACCACGCTGCCAAACAAAAAGGCATTGCGGTCGCGCACTTTATCGGCAAGCGTGCCAGCACGCGCCAGCAGTCGTTCCGTCTGAGCGATATGAATATTCCAACTTGGCATAGCCACCCCCGTAAAAACCCGGATAACTATACCATTCACAGCGGGCCACGCACGCAGCCGCACCCCTACTATCCGGCAACTATTCCGCGGCGGCGCTCTCGGTTCCATACGATGGCACGGACGCCTCGACCACGTGATGATATCGGTCGATATAGATGGCGCGGGCACCCAGGCGTCGTACCAAATCCTGATGGTGTGTGCTCATTAAGACCGTCTTGCCGGCAGCAACATAAGCCAGCAAAAAGCTGACCACGATGTCGCACGAATCCTCATCGAGTCCGTTGGTAGGCTCGTCGAGCACCAGGATATCGGGGTTCATCGACACGACGGCCGCCAGCGCCACACGCTTTTTTTGCCCGCCCGATAGCTGATAGGGAGAGGCATCGGCCAGGTCGGCAACCTGGAACAGCTCCATGGCATCGCGAACGCGGCACTTGAGCTCGTCTGTCGACAGCCCCATTTGAGCCGGACCAAACGCGACCTCCTCGCCTACCGTGGCGCAAAACAGCTGGGCATCGGCATTTTGAAACACGAAGCCTACGCGCTGGTGAAAGCGCTGGGAAGCCACGGAATCCTTTAGAAATGTTGCATCGATCACGTGCCCGTCAAACAGGTATGCCCCTGCGTCCGCGAGTTCAAGACCGTTAATAAGGCGCATGATCGTCGTCTTGCCGCAGCCATTCGGGCCAAGCAGGGCAACGAGCTCGCCACGATCGACCTGCAGCGACACACCATCGACAACCGTATGCCCCGCATAGGAAAACACCACGTCGCGTAGCTCGATGAGCGGCGCGACCTCGGCGCCCGCACCGTTCGTGCCCGCCGCATTATTCATATCAATCGTCAAAACGTCGCCCTTCCCTATTCACATCAACAGCCCGCCGTCCGCACTACAGCACAGCGCACAGCACCGCAAACAGCGCCACGGCGACCGCATAAACCGCATCGCGCCAGCTCAGTCCGCTCCGTGCGGGCGCCGGATACGCACCGGCAAAGCCGCGGCAAAGCATAGCCTCGTCCATCGCGTGGCTGCATTCCATCGCCTTGATAAAGGTCATGCCCATGATACCCGCGATCGAATCGGTACGCGAAAATCCCTCAGGCGTACGGCCAACGCTGCGCAGCATGACCGATTCGCACAGATCGTGCGCTGTGCGTCCCAGCACCTCGATATGCTTGAGTGCCATATCAAAGGTAAAGATGACCTCGTCGGGCAGATGCAGCGTCTTGAGCGCCGCCGACATGCGGCTCCAGGTAAGCGTCCATGAAACGCCCAGCACAAGCGACACATTAATGAACGTCTTGAGCGCAATCTTGAGCATGGCGCCCGTGGCAGACGCGCCCAGCAGCAGGGCGGGCAGTGCCAAAACCACCGCGAGCCCCGCAGCGCCAAGTGCCGGCACAAAGGTTGCCCGCAGCCCGCGTACGGGGCGCACGGCAACGAGCACCAGCGCGATAGCCGCCATCAACATGAGGTAAAGCGGGCTCTGTGTCAGGCACACGCACAGAACGCAAACGAACATCCCCACCAGGCGCACCGGAGCCGAAACGCAAGAAAGGGCGCGGTCGACCATCGACCCGCCCTCGTGCGCGCCTCCACCCAGGCGAACCCGCTCAAGCAGGCTCGCCAGGTGCAGGACATTCTTTTGCATCACACGATGCCGAGCCCCCACGGGCTCATATCGCTCCTCGGCCGCAAGCCAACTAGGCAGCTCGGCTATTGCCATGAGCACCGCTTTCCTTGACCGTCAGCGAGACCAGGCGGAATGTGATGGTGAGCACCGCCACGCCAATCACGCCCGAAAGAATATACATCGCAGCCTGGCCGGCAAAGCCAAGGCCCTGCTCCTCGGAATAGGCCTGCAGATAATCGCCCGTGGGCAGGGCGTCGGCAAAGGTCGGGGTGTCGAGGCCGACCGAAGCCTGCAGGCTGTCGTCGCCAGCCTCCTGAACGGCGGTCGCGGCGCCCTCGGCGTCCCACTCACCCCAGGCGTCACCGGTGGCGAGCAAGCCGAGCGGCGTAGCCACGACAAGCACGGCGACCAGAATGAGCGTGGGAATCAGGGAAGTCTTCTTGGCGGTACCATCGGCGGCAAGCTGGCCATCGGCGGCTTCGGGGCCGACGATAATGCTCGGCGCCGTCTTCTTAATGAAGCCGTAGATGGCGGCCGTCGCCACGCCCTCGATCACGCCGGCAACCAGCATATGCGGGATCAACATGGCCGGAATAGCCACGGACAGCGGGAAGGGGCAGTACAGAGGGGCGCCCGAAGCGTTGGTGAAGAGCATCGGCTGAATACCAAACTCGATTGCCGCGCACAGGGCCGCCAGGCACAGGCCGACCCAACCGCTCACGATGGCAGAAACCGAGGTGCCCCAGCTCTTGTCGTGCAGACGGCTGTTGAGCGCACGGAACACGATAGCAGCGACAAACGGCAGCACAAAGGCCATGTTAAAGCAGTTGGCGCCAAACGACAGAACGCCGCCGTCGCCAAACAGCAGCGCCTGCAGCGCCAGAGCGACCGAGACAGCGATAGCCGCGGCCTCGGGGCCCAGCAGCAGCGCGATGAGTGCGCCGCCGACGGCGTGACCAGTGGTACCGCCGGGCAGCGGAACGTTGAACATCATGAGCAAGAAGGAGAATGCGGCGCAGATGCCCAGGAACGCCATATGCTCGCGATCGAGCGTGGCGCGCACCTTTTTGATGCAGTGAACCCATACGGGCACCATCGCCACCGCCATAACGGCATCGGTCTGCGGGGACAGATAATTATCGGGAATATGCATGAGCCCTCTCAATCAGAACGTTGTGTGTTACGTTTCCAACAATCCGTAACACCGACTCTGCATACTAACAAAAAGGCGCACCGCCCACAACGCAGCACGCCCTTGCAATACGTACGTTATTAGCCCAGGTCCACGCACCGCCCAATAAAGGGCCCATGCACTCCCAACTTTCCGGTCACCCGGAAGAAGGTGCGATCCGCTCGCAACAAGGTTAACGCAGGAACCCGCCCCCGAGAGGGGTTTTCTAAGGCAACATCCCGCAGCCGCGAAGTGGCGAGGACGTTGCCGTGAAAACCCCGCAGGGGGCGGGTTCCGAACAGCAAAGATTACGAGCGGACTTCGCCGTTTACGCCCTTGCACACCTTGGTGACGATCTTCTGGTGCGCCTTCTCGACCTCTTCGCTAGTAAGCGTGTGGTCGTCCGAGCGATACGTGAGCGCAAAGGCCATGGACTTCTTGCCCTTGCCGATACGAACCGGATCGCGGTAGACATCGAACAGGCGCACGCCCTCGAGCAGCTTGCCGCCGGCGCTGGTAATACGGCGCTCAAGATCCTCGCAGGTCACGGCATTGTCGACCACAATGGCAAGGTCGTGCTCAACGGCCGGGTACTGCGAGAACTCGCGGTAGTTCTCCTGGTTGCGGGCGCCCTTGATCAGCTTGTCCAGGTCAAGCTCAAAGGCAACGACAACCTCGTCGATGCCGCAGGCCTCGCGCGCCTCGGGGTGGATCTCGCCGACCCAACCCAGCACGGTGCCGCCGGACAGAACCTCGGCCGCACGACCCGGCTGCAAAAAGGCATAGCCCTCGCCCTCGACGGGACGGAAGCGAACCTTCTCGATGCGCAGCTGGGCGAGCAGCTCCTCGACGATACCCTTGCCAAAGAAGAAACGCAGTTTACGGTACTTCATGTTCCAAGACTGCTCGCTCCACTGGCCCGAGAGCACACCCGCGACGGACTTGGTCTCCTTGGGCAGGCTGGCGTTCTCGCGACCGTGGAACAGGCTGCCGACCTCGTACAGGTGCACGTTGGGCGTACCGTGCGCCTCGTTGTAGGCCACGGACTGCAGCAGGCCCGGCAGCAGCGAACGACGCATCTCGGTCTGCTCGGCCACCAGCGGGTTCATGAGCACCACGGGGCAGCCGCGACCCTCGGTGGGCATGCCGATCTTCTCCAGGTCGCCCGGGGCGGCAAAGCCAAAGGTCGTGGTCTCGTTGAGGCCGCAGGCGCGCAGGATCTCGCCGACCTTGCGGGTGAGCTTCTGCTCGCGGGTCAGGCCGCCGATGTGGTTCTTGGCAGCCGGGATGGTCGCCGTCACACGGCCCATGCCCCATAGGCGCAGGACCTCCTCGATCAGGTCAATCTCGCGCGGCAGGTCGGGACGGAAGCTCGGCGGGGTAACCATAAAGTCCTCGCCGTCGCGCTCGACGGTGCAGCCCAGACGGGTAAGCGAACGCTCGATAAAATCGGGCTCGATGTCGGCACCGCAGATGGCATGCACGCGGGCCAGGCGCAGCTTGATGCTGTCGATGGTCTTGGGCGCGGGGAAAACATCGACATAGCCGGGAGCAACCTCGCCGCCGGCGATCTCCTCGATGAGCGCGCAGGTAACGTTGGCGACATCCACGCAGCCAGTCTCGTCAACCTGGCGCTCAAAGCGAATGGAGGCGTCGGAGATCAGCGACAGATCGCGGCTGGTGTGCGAGGTGCGGCCGGCGTTAAAGCAGGCGCTCTCGACCATCACGTCGACGGTGTCGTCCTCGATCTCGGAATCCATGCCGCCCATAACGCCGGCCAGCGCCACGGGGCGCTCGCCGTCGGTGATGAGGCCCATGCCGGCGTCGAGCACGCGCTCCTCGCCATCGAGCGTCGTAAACTTCTCGTCCTGCTGGGCGGCGCGAACCACCACGCGGCGGTGGCCGTCGCGCTCGGCAAAGGTAGACAGGTCAAAGGCATGCAGCGGCTGACCGGTGAGCATCATCACGTAGTTGGTGATGTCGACGATGTTGTTGTGCGGGCGCACGCCCAGGGCGTTGAGGCGCTTGACCATCCAGTCGGGCGACGGGCCGACCTTCACGTTACGCACGATGCGGGCGACGTAGCGGTCGCACAGGCCCTCGTCGGCGATCTCGACGGAAAGCTCGTCGTCGGTCGCGCGGCCGGTCTCCGCCTTGATGGCGGGCAGCTCAACGTGGAAATCGCGGTCGAAGATGGCGCCGGTCTCGCGGGCCATGCCGATCATGGACAGGCAATCGGGACGGTTGGGCGTGATCTCGCAGTCGAGCACAGTATCACTCGAGCCCACGTACTCGGCAAACGGCATACCGCAGGGCGTGTCCTCGGGCAGAATCATGATGCCGGAGTGGTCGCCACCCAGGCCGAGCTCGCGCGCAGAGCAGTTCATGCCCATGGACACGACGCCGCGAAGCTTGCTCTTCTTGATCTTGACGTCGCCGGGCAGGACAGCGCCGATCATGGCCGTGACGATGTGGTCGCCGGCCTCGAAGTTCTGCGCGCCGCAGACGATCTGCAGCGGAGCGGGATTGCCGTCGGCATCGAGGTTCTTGTCGCCCACATCGACCGAGCACACATACATGTGGTCGCTATCGGGGTGCGGGGTCTTGGTGAGCACCTTGGCGGTCACCACGTGGTCGAAGGACTCGCCCACGGTGTCGATCGCCTCGACCTCGGTGCCGGTACGGATATATTCGTCCGAAAGGGTCTTGGGATCCTCCGGAATATCGATCATGGTCTTGAGCCAGTCGTAAGAAACGCGCATCTAACTGGTCTCCTTTCATCTGTAACGCCTGCAATAAACAGACGGAAAACTCCAGCTACGGAGACGGGTTTCCGAGGTGCCGCAGATTGCCTTGAAAGAGGAGGGCCGCGTACTTAGGTACGCAACCGACGATTGAAAGGCAAGGTGCGGTGGCTCGGGAAGCCGCCGGGACAGGTCAACTTAAAATTGGTTCAAGAAGCGCATATCGCCCGTCATGAGCGTTCTGAGGTCCGGCAGGTCGTAGCGCAGGGCCGCGACGCGCTCGGCGCCAATGCCAAAGGCGAAGCCGGTGTACTTCTCGCGATCGATGCCGCAGTTGATCAGGACGTTGGGGTCGACCATGCCGCAGCCCAAGATCTCGATCCAGCCGCTGTGCTTGCAGAAGTTGCAGCCCTTGCCGCCGCACACGTGGCAGCTCACGTCCACCTCGCAGCTGGGCTCGGTGAAGGGGAAGAAGTGCGGGCGATAGCGCGTCTTGCGGTCCTCGCCAAACATGCACTTAACAAAGTAGTCGAGCGTGCCCTTAAGGTCGCCAAAGGTAATGCCCTCGTCGACGACCAGACCCTCGATCTGGTTGAACTGCGGAAGGTGGCAGGCATCGGCCGTGTCGGGACGGTAGACGGTGCCCGGGCAAATCATGTAGATGGGCGGCTTTTGCGACTCCATGGTGTGGATCTGCACGCCCGAGGTCTGGGTGCGCAGCAGCACGTCGGACTCGCCGTGGGCGTGGGCCTCGGGGTGCGCGACGCTGCCGGGGTTATTGTCGACCACGTAGAAGGTATCGCGGGCCGAGCGGCTCGGGTGATCCATAGGGGCGTTGAGCGCGGTGAAGTTGTAGTAGGAGGTGTCGACCATGGGACCGGACTCGACGGTGTAGCCGATGCCGCAGAAGATGTCCTCGGCCTCCTCGATGATTTGCTTGATCAGGTGCTGGTGGCCGATCTGCGGACGGATGCCCGGCAGCGTGATGTCGACGGCGTCGTGCTCCAGTGCGCGCTTGAGGGCGGCGGCCTTCATCTCGGTGTTGCGCTCGTCGAGCATGCCCTCAATCAGCTGGCGCATCTCGTTGGCGCGCTTGCCCATCACGGGACGATCCTCGGGGGCGAGCTTGCCCATCATGCGCATCAGGCCGGTGATGCGGCCCTTGCGGCCGAGCAGCTCAACGCGCGCAGCCTCGAGCTTGGCTGCGTCGTCGGCGCCTGCGACGAGCTCCTTGGCCTCTTCCTCGAGTTTGACCAGATCATCAATCAGACTCATGTCTTCCCTTTCGTCTCTCGCGCTCTCCGTTTGCCGAGGCGGCTGCCACCGTCTGGCGTTGTGAAAACGCGGCCCGGTTCGGTAACAAAAAACCGCCCTCGGGCATGTGCATTGCCCAAGGACGGTTGAATTCCGCGGTACCACCTTGTTTGACCCGGCGGATGTCTGGCCCGCCGCGCCCACTCTGTACCCCTTGTCGCGAGGCTCACGGCTTCCCTACTGGGGCTTCGCCGCCGCTGGCCGCGTGCCCGTTGAGGTCGCTGCTCGGGAGTGAACGCTTGGCCCTTGTCACCACAGGAAGGCTCGCAGCCCATGACCTTCCCTCTCTTGCCGGCGACGCGGCGGGCAAAACCCTCTCCGTCAACGCATTGGGCTATAGGATAACACATTCTGCGTGTGCATCGCCGCGTTCCGTTTTGTTCGCACTGGGTACAAGGCAGGTAGCTGTGCAAACTGGCCGCACGCCCACCCGTGGCGCTCGACCTGCGAGATCAAGGATATAGGTATGGGAAAGAAACTCGATAAGAAGGCCAAGGCGGGCAAGAGCATCAAGAAGCTCCGCAAGCTCGAAGGCAAGCTGTGGACTCGCGAGTACCTGCTCAAGATTGCCGAGTTCGATGGAGCGACGATTGCTCCTGCCAACGGCGCAGCAGCGCGTGCCGACGCCATGGGCACGCTTGCCGGCGAGCATCACAAGCTGCTGACCAGCGAGAAGTCCGTTGAGCTCGTACGCTCGTTAGCGCGCGAGACCGTCGCCGGCGGCAAAATCGACGACCCTCAGCTGCTCGACGAGATCCGTGTGCTCGGCCGCGATCAACGTGAGGCCAGTGCCATCCCCACCGAAGAAGCCGAGGCCTGGACCAGGCTCACCTGCGAGGCGGACGCCGTGTGGCACAAGGCCAAGGCAGCCAACGACTGGGCGAGCTTTGAGACCTATGTGGATAGAATCGTCGCCCAACTTAAGCATCAGGCCGAGCTCATGGACCCCAAGCGCGATCCATACGACGTTTGGCTCGACCAGTACGAGCGCGGCCTTTCCGCCAAGAGCTTCGACGCGTTTTGCGACGAGGTCAAGGCCACGGTCGTGCCGCTCGTGCACGCCATCGGCGAGCGCGGCCAGCAGCCGGCTGCCGACTTTTTGCACGCCCACGTGCCCGAGGCTGCCCAGCGCGCCATGAGCTTCGACCTTATGAAGCTTGTCGGCCTGGACCTGGACGACACCGCGCTTGCCTTTACCGAGCATCCGTTTAGCGAGGGCTTTGCCGTGGGCGATGCGCGCATCGCGACGCACATCTACGAGGACGACTGCATCTCCAACGTCTACAGCATCATCCACGAGGCGGGGCACACCATGTACGAGCTGGGCGTCAATCCCGCCTATGCGCGCACGTGCCTGGAGGGCGGCACCTCCATGGGCATCCACGAGAGCCAGAGCCGCTTTTTCGAGAACACCGTGGGTCGCAGCCGCGCCTTTATGGGCCCGCTGCTCGAGGTGCTGCGTCGTCACGCGCCCGAGGTCTACGGCGACGTCGACGAAGACACGCTCTACCGCGCCGTGAACATCGCGCAGCCGTCGTTGATCCGCACCGAGGCCGACGAGCTCACCTATCCGCTGCATATTATGGTGCGCTACCAGATCGAGCGCATGCTGTTTGCCGGCGAGGCTACGGCCAAGGACATCCCCGCGCTTTGGAATCGCTTTATGGACGAGTACCTGGGCATTCCAGTTCCCGACGACACGCACGGCTGCCTGCAGGATACGCATTGGAGCGGCGGTTCGTTTGGCTACTTCCCCACCTATGCGCTGGGTAGCGCCTACGATGCCATGTTTGTGCCGGCCATGTGCCGCGACGGCGTCGACCTTACCGGTGCCTGCGCGAGCGGCGACTTGGCACCCGTCCGCGCGTGGCTGGGCGAGCACATTTGGCAGTGGGGCCGCGCCAAGGACGCGCCGGAACTCATCAAGGGTGCCTGCGGCATGGATTTTGACGCCCGCTACTACTGCAGCTACCTGCAGGACAAGTTCACCACGCTGTACGAGCTGTAAGGATTGACCAGCACGCCATCGCCAACGCCAACCATGTTGACGCCAATGTCTTGGCAACGTCAGCGAAAACGACCCTAAGCGAGCAAGGTGACGTGAAATGAAAGGGCGCTGACCTTCTGGTCGCGCCCTTGAAATTGAACGTCAGATTGCCGCTTAGGGGCGTTTGCAGCGTCGAGCAGTTACGCGGTTTGGTAAAGCCGCGTAACTACAGAGCCTCGAGTGCGTTGGCGATGCGCTTCATGGCGGCATCGGCGGATGCTTGGTCGGGCGCCTCGGCCAGCACGCGGATAACCGACTCGGTTCCGCTCTTGCGCACGAGCACGCGGCCCTCGCCTGCCAGCGCAGCCTCGGCCTCGGCGATGGCGTTCTGCACGCCCATGTTCTCGAGCGCGGCGTCCTTGTCCGCCACGCGCACGGCCACCCGCGCCTGCGGTAGCAGCTTGCACGGAGCCGTGAGCTGCGAGAGCGTCTCGCGCTCGGCGCGGATCACTTCCATCACGCGCAGCGAGGTCATAATGCCGTCGCCCGTGCGCTCGATATCGCCAAAGATCGTATGGCCCGTCTGCTCGCCGCCTAGGCTGTAACCGCCCTCGCGCATCTTGGCATACACGTGACGGTCGCCCACACCGCTGGTCACGGCACTTAGGCCGGCAAGCTCCAACGACTTGATCAGGCCAAAGTTGCTGGCAATCGTCGGAACCACGGTACCGCCCGAAAGGCGACCGTGCTTGTTCAGGTAC
This sequence comes from Collinsella sp. TM05-37, assembly GCF_003436455.1. Lineage (NCBI taxonomy): Bacteria > Bacillati > Actinomycetota > Coriobacteriia > Coriobacteriales > Coriobacteriaceae > Collinsella > Collinsella sp. TM05-37. The sequence continues at coordinate 383,959 of NZ_QSPN01000001.1, forward strand.
ACGCCGCACACGTACAGGATCTGGTCGCCATCGACCACGCGGCCGCGCTCGTCCACGGCCAGGCAGCGGTCGGCATCGCCGTCATAGGCAAAGCCCACGTCCAAGCCCTGCTCCACCACGTGGCGCTGCAGACGCTCCATATGCGTGGAGCCGCAGTCGACGTTGATGTTAAAACCATCAGGCGCGGCATTGATCACGCGCACGTCGGCGCCCAGCGCGTCGAACACCGGCTTGGCCACCGAGGACGCCGAGCCGTTGGCGCAGTCGATGCCGATCTTGACGCCCTGCAGCGAAAAGTTCGCGCTGGCGATGAGCGAGGCAATGTAGCGGTTGCGGCCCTGCATGTAGTCCACCGTGGCGCCGATGTGGTTGCCCGTGGCCAGCGGCACCTCGCTCTTGCCATCGACGTAGTCCTCGATGAGCTCCAGTACGTCCTCGTCCATCTTAAAACCGTCGCTATTGACGAGCTTAATGCCGTTATCGCAAAACGGGTTGTGGCTCGCACTGATCATGATGCCGCAATCGAAGCAGCCTTCCACGGTCTGATGTGCTACGCCCGGCGTGGGGATCACGTGCAGCATATAGGCGTCCGCACCGCTCGCGACCAGGCCACTCACCAGCGCCGCCTCGAACATATAACTCGAGCGACGCGTGTCCTTACCCACGATGACGCGCGCCTTGCGCTCGCGGTTGGCGCCGTAATACCAGCCCACAAAACGGCCAATCTTATAAGCGTGCTCTACCGTCAGCCCAACGTTAGCCTCACCGCGAAAGCCGTCGGTGCCAAAGTACTTCATGCGCTCTCCTTACAAAATAGGGGCGAACAGATTGCCTGTCCGCCCCAAAATGGTACTCGATTATCTGCGCTACCAGAAAAACCCTACGCCGACGCGCTGTCGCGAGCCGCCTGGCATGTAGGAGTCTGACGCAGCGTAAGCGGCTTGTCCCCCGCCTCGGCTGACGTGGTCAGCGTATATGTGATCGTCGTCGTCTCGCCAGCATGCAGGTCAACGGTGCCCGAATAGAAGGGGATTCCATGCCACGTAGCGGCGCCAAGACCAAACTGGGTGCCCTCGACGGTCAGATCAGTAATGTTGCCGCCCGTCGGGGCAAACAACGAGACATTCAGACGCTCGTCGTCGCGCGCGGCATCGGGCGCGCTCGCCGCGACGTAGTCGGGCAGCTTGCCGGCCTCCTCCTGCGTCATGATGTTCGTCAGGGTAACGGTGATGCGATACGAGCATGTGCCGTCACCGTTCTTGATGCCCTGGCCAATCTGCGTATCGGCATTCAGGTACCAGTCGAGCTTGGAGAAGCTCAGGTTGTTAAAGTAGACACCAGCAACGGGATCTTCACTCGGGTCATCCGGATCGGGCAGCGAGGCGTCGATGTTCATCTCCTTGATAGCGTTCTGCTCGTCATCGTTTTTCATCCACGCGATCAGGCGGCCCTCTTCGGCACCGCGCTCAACGGCGCTGACAAGCTTCGTAACATCGACATCGCCGATACCGCCAAGGATCTTGTCGAAGGCAGCGCTGGCGACGGATGCAAAGATGCCGTCCGACTCCTCGACCGGATAGTTCCAGTACACATCGTGCATGAGGACCTTTGCGGCGTTGGTGCCGTCGACAACCGTTCCGTCGGGCAGCGACACGTTACCGACCAGGCCCAGCAGATACTGCAGGAACACCGGGTCGATACCCACGACGCCGTCAACGTCCTGGCCATATTGAGATTTCCACAGGGCTGCGACACGCTGCGAGTTGCGGGGCCAATCAGGCGAATAGGTATTGCCCGAGTTGTACAGGTTACTGTGGTTGCCGAACAGCGCCTCATCCTCTTCGTCGACGCTCTCGACTGCCTCATCCTCGCTGAGTCCAATGCGGGGAACAAACTCGCCAATCGACATCTGGCCGTCGGTGACCGAAATCAGGCCCTGCGAACCGCCAAAGCCGCCGCAGGCACGAATCTCGACGTTGTTCATGGCGTACACAAGGTAGTTGCGCGTCTGGCCGTTGGCGCCGAGCATCTGCGGAAGGACGGGGGCGACCTTCTCCGCCGCGTCAACCGCGCCGTTGAGGGTGGCAAAGCCGTCCTTGGCCTTATCGACCAGCTCGGTTACCTGGGAAATATGAGTATCGCCAATGCCCTGGATCTTCTCGTTGGCGCTCTTGAACACCTTCGAGCTGCTGGAAAGCGAATCGGCGACCGCCTGCAGCGCGGACACGTTAATCATGCCGTCCTGAAACAGCTTGCCGGGCGTGGCCTGCGAAAGGTTATCGGCCATGGGAACCAGCGCATTGCTCGAGACATCGGACAGGGCGTCGATCATGGTGCGGGCCGCATTGATGTCGCTGCCATACACCGGGATAAACGAAGCCGCCGTCCACAGCGGGCTCGAGGTCTCCGCCTTCATGCTGTCGCAAAGCTCATCAATCTTCTTCGCGTCGTCAGGCAGCGTCGAAAAATCGCCCGACGTGACCTTGTCCTTAAGGCCACCGACAATCTCGACGGCCTCCTTCGCTTCACTCTTTACGGTCTTTGCCGAGTTAAGCAGCATAAAGCCGCTTGCGCCAAGCGCAACGAGAAGCACCGCGACTACAGCGGCAATAATGGCGCCGGTGTGACGCTTTTTGCGTTCGCCCTTGCGATGGCGATGACGGACCAGACCGTCAGAGGTCGAACTCGACGAAGCGTCGCTACCGTAGTTCAAGCCAAAATCGTAATAATCTTCCTTGGAACCCGAGCCCGCAAACTCGGCACCGCTATCATCCAGGCGGGCGAACGTGCCAGTCTCGGAGGCACCGGTGTAAATCGTGCCAAGGTTACCCGTAAGCCCCGCGCCACCGGCAGAGGGAGTATTGTTGGCGGCCTTGCCGGCATTAACGTTGCCGGCGGCATTTGCGGCGTTGGCAGCACCTGCGTTGTTCGCAGGTACCGAAGGAGCCCCGCTCGGCTGCGACGCGGAGGTTGCACCGCCCGCAAAGACATTCCCTCTTGCACGGCCGGTCTTTTTCGCCTTTTGAGACTGCTCGTACAGAGCGGTAAACATCGCCGTCTCGCCCGGGGACACGCGCTTACCGGAACCGCCCTGTCCAGCGCCGCCCGGCGTGCCGGCCTTACCAGCCCCGTTCGGACGCGGCGGAACTGCAGGACGGCCGTTATCGCTGCCCTTAAAGTGATTACCAGCCATAAAGAAATCCTCGCAATTGAGTCGCAATGAAAAAATCCATAACGTTACTAGTTTATGGCATTTTGAGCATCGACAGCTAAACTCCAGACACGGACGTCAATTGGCGAAAATGCGGCACAACACCTTTTCTGTCTTGGCGGCGGCGCCAGCTACACCGTGAGGAACATCATCACGATGATCATGGCAAAGCCGATAAGGTCGGTCGGCAAAAACACCGTGCCCAGCATAACGGCGCTGGTGATGGTCGCCGAAACCGGCTCCACAGTTCCGATGAGGCTCGCACGCACCGAGCCGATGTCCTTAACGCCCTGCATATAGAGCATGTAAGCAAAAAACGAGCCGATAACCACGAATACCGCGAGCGCCTCGACGCCGGCAGCGTCGAGTGCCGGCATATGCGCCCAAGGCTGCACGAAGACGCACGAGACCACGCCCGCCGTGAGCATTGCCGAGCCCGTGACGATGGGGCTGCCGTATTCGGGCAGGATCTTGGCGGGAATCACCGCCATACACGTGGCGCTGACCGCACACATAAGGCCTGCGACCAGGCCAAGCGGCGATATGCTCAGACTGGTAGGGTCGCCGCCGGTAGCGATTAAAAAGGTGCCGCCCAGGGCCAACCCAATGCCAACGGCCTCACGCACGCGAGGCATGCGATGGTCGATCACGCAGGTGTAGCCCATAATGATGACCAGTTGCAGGCATTGGAGCACCGTCGCGGTTCCGGCATTGGTCAGGCGCACGGCCGAAAGATAACAAAACTGGTTGAACAGCAGACCAAAGGCGGTAAAGAGCAGCAGCTGCTTGCGATCGGCGGGTGTGGTCCAGAGCTTAATCAGGCGCTCGCGGTCGCGCGTAACAACCACGGCCATAAAGAGTAGACCGGCGAGAATCTGACGCACGCTCATAAGCCACAAGGTGTCGACGTGGTAGGTATCGAACAGAAAGCTCGCGCTGGTGCCCGAGAAGCCCCAAAACGAACCGCCCACCAGCGTAGCCAAGACGCCCGTGATCATCTTGCGCGTCGAAGCGCTGTTCAGGCGCTCGCGCCAAGCGCGGCGGGTGCTACGGCTGAGCTCATCGGTGCCCTCGGGCACATCAATGTTCGATATATCGGTCATCGGCACCGAAGCCCCTGCGCCTTCGACCTGCTCGACACGCTCTTTGCTCATTCCATTCCCTCGAAGCAGCCTGGAAACAATTCGGCTTACCTTACCACGGCGAAGGCACCAGCTGGAGGCTTGTCCGCTTATCGGTAGGACAATTCCGCAGACGTCTTTCCATAGCTCGATACCGCAATGGCCTTGCATTATGCGACAGTCAAATCGCGGCAGCAGGCTCTTTTGAAATGGATATGACAAAGCCCCCGAATTCCACAATGTAAGCGATTTTTAAAAATGTTCTTGCCACCGAGTTCAGGCTCCGTTATATTATCCCTTGCGCGCTTGCGCACCCTTGATCGGGCGTTTAGCTCAGGGGGAGAGCGCTTCCCTGACACGGAAGAGGTCAGAAGTTCAAATCTTCTAACGCCCACCAAATGTTCGCAGCTCAGAGGCTATGTACTCTGGGCTGTTTTGTTTTTTGTCGCTAAATCCGCTGGCAGTTCCAACCGTCATCGCAACGTAACAACAATTCACCTGACGAATGGCAGCCAAATATATTCAATACCCCAACATCAACAATAGCCAGGCACAAAACTGCGCCGCAAGCTGCTCCAACCGCCCAACTGGTCAAAAGCCGACCATCTACTTGCCAATTTATCTAACGGCGTAACCAAGCAGTCCGCGCCGCAACTTCTCAACAAAACGCCGCGATGTCTGCGCCCTGCGGTATCCTTGAGCCACTCGCACCTGCAGCACCAAGGAGCCGCCATGCGCACCGAGCTCGATGTCCCCTTTTCGCACAAAGAAGAAGCCAAAGCGCTGGGCGCCAAATGGGACCGGACCAAGAAGATCTGGTATGTACCCAGCGGCGTCAACCCCGAGCCCTTTGCCGAGTGGCTGCCCGGTGTTGACCGATCCGACCCCTCAGCGCCGTATATATATCTAGTACTGGGCAAGCGCGAGTGCTGGAAGTGTCACAAAGAGACCTCGGTCGCGGCCTTCGGCATTCCCTATCGAACCGATAACGACGAGAGCATCGCCATCGCGCACGCGCCCAACGAAGCCGGGCACATTGCCATCGACACGGCCAACGCCAACGCACTCGCCATCGTGCCCGCTCTTGGCTGCGTGCCGGGCGAGATCCGCGACTACCTTCATAAGCGCTGCGGCTACAAGCCCGTAGGCGCGCGAGCCTCCAAAGCCCCGTCGCTCGGCAACACGTGCACCATTTGCGACGCGCTGCAAGGCAGCCGCTATCTGTTCGAGGAGCCCTCGTCCCCGTTTGCCCTCACTGCCATCAACAAGCTGCCGGCACTGGAGTTTGTACGCGTCGAAGTTGCCGGCGTCTTTGGCGTCCCGGCCACGCGCACCGACTTTGACCAGGCGCTCTTTACCTGGGCACGCGACCATCACGCCAAGTTCCACAAGCAGCTCGGTGAGGGGATTTATTTATAGGGACAGAGATGCCTTCACAGCCAGCTCCTCCGCATCACCTATCCCTCGTCGCCGGCGTCGTACACGATATCGAGGCCACAAACAGGGCATTTCTCCTGATACACCGGCATATGAACGCCTGTCCGTTTTCTCACTTCGTCGCTAAGTCTGTCGCACGCATCGATGAACCGAATGTCGAGGCACGGTATTTGCGAGCCGCAGCAAGGACAGGCGACGACAAACGACCCGCAATCAACTTCTACGCTCGGAAACATTTTGTTGTCTATAAGGGCGCACGGCAGTTTTCCGTACTTCCCCATCGCAATATCGCCTCGCCAGCTCACGTTCGCTCCCCTCTCGCTATACAAATCAGGAAGAGCATGCACCGGCAGGCGTGTGCGAGATTGCATCGCCACGCGATCCGATCAAACAGCACGATCGTAAAAGACCGCCAAAGCCAAATTTCATCGTCGGTCGCACCCTGTCCGGCAAACTCAATATCGACGGGTATGTGCTTCAGATAACTCATGTCGGGCGCAAAACGAGGGTCCGGTCCGCCTTTATGAACAGGACCGTGCAGAACAAACCATCCGTTTTCGGGCTCGAACCGCTCAACAAACGCAAGGCCGAGCACCTTATAGCCCACCTCGGTTGCAAATATGACTCCGACTGGGACGTCACATTCCATGCAGTTGAGCATTTTACGGTTGTAATTCTGGTCTCGAAAACCAACGGTACCCGGCGCTTGAACCGAGTACTTAATGACCCACGTACCATCGTCCAAATAGAGCGGAGGCACATTGTTGATGCTCTCGGTTTGCCGCTGGCGCGCTTGTACCCCGCTACCCCACTCCCCTGTATACTGATGTAGCAAGTGTTTCATCCGGGCTTGTTGGGCCGGATTGTTCATGGGAGGGTCTTATGGCTGCTTCGAATCCGCCTAAGGGGAGCGTTTCTTCTTCGTCCATCAAGCCGGTTACGCGCAAGGCCGTGCGTTGCCAGCGCGAGGTCGCCTGGCTTGTCACGCAGGCGGCGGGCAGGCTTGTGGCGACCACTCAGGACGTCAATGCGCCTACGCCGAGCTTTGTGTTAGCGGCGGCGCTGGATTTTGTGCGCCAATTGGAGCTTGCCGCGCAGGATGCCAGCGGCCACCTCGACTACCAGAATGTTATGGCGCCCGACCTGCAAACGTTCTGTCACATGGCCAAGTTGCCCGCCGCGCCCAATGCGCTTTCGGACGCAGGCTACATGTTTACGCTTTCGGGCGCGGACCTTATCCGCGATATCTACGCATACTGCAGCGAGCTCGCCGAGCGCAGCGTCTTTGGCACGGCTGAAGTCAAACCGGGAAATGTCATCAAGCTGGTTCTCAGGCTGTTCCTGATGGACGGGTTCGGGGCCATGCCGGCGTAAGCCGAGTCTTTAGCATCACCGTCGACTGGGCAACAACCGCTTTACCTTAGTGGGCGCCAATCGAGGGTCGATTATTGGGTCGCCTCGTCCACTAACGCATTTATTCCACGCGCTCTGACAGTCTATATTTGCGGTTGCGGCTTGTCGACGGCGCCGTCGGCTCAAGCTCACCCTGCTCAATGAGCGCATTGACGCGTGCCCTAACCTGGGAAACCGTGAGTCCCGTGCGCTCCGCCAGTTCGCGCGTCCCCAATTCGCCGTAGCGCTTGAGTGCCGTCATAATCAAGTCCCCGCCATGATCGACCGGCTCGATCTTTGGACGGTAAAGTACGACCTTGAACCGATCGAACCCCGGGCAGAACAGGGGCTCGGCCAGACCATGCGCGCGCATGGCATCGATCATCATCGGGATGCCCGAGCCATTGCCCTCAGCCGGCGAACCTGCGCCATCCGGCAGCGGGACAATCGACATGAGTTTCACGAGCGTCGCGTTACGGCATCGGGAGCTGCCGTCAAACAAGTTCTCGCGAGTCTTTCCCCCGTAAAGGCCGCCAGGATTCGTCACCTCGACACGATCGTCAAAGACGTCGACGGCAATCGATTGTCCACAGAACCGATCCCCGTATTCTCGATGGATTACGGCGTTGGCGATTGCCTCGCGCAGAACCTCCTCGGGAATCTCCAGCGAGTCGACACGCGAGACGCCTTGGACGGTCGAGGTTCGCCGCAAATTCTTGGCGACGGCCGCGACAGCATCCGAGATCATCTCGCCCAACGTTCCCTCACAGATTGTGCGGTCCATAAACCTTAGTGGCCCCGCAGCTCCCTTTTGAGTTCCCACGTGGACAGCCACATCAATGAAGAGCTTGGGATAGAACTGCTGAGGGTAAACGCCCGCGGCAAGGAGGCCGGCCTTGGTAACATTGCCCTGGAAGTCGAGGAAATTCAGACGCTCCATCTTTGTCTTCTTGTCCGCCGCACCGCGCATCGCTCGAGGCGTCAGCGAATAGGCACGCTCTATCGTGCGGTCGACCATCGACTCGTCGAGATCGCCCACACTCGTACCGGGCACCGCATCGCGATCGCTAGGACTCGTCCGTTCATATGACGACAGTGCCAAAACCTCGGTCGACGAAAGCGGGACATCTTTGTCATCGATGCGTTTGTAGCTGCCACCTTGAGCGCCCCGCTCTATGACATAGCAAGGCTTGCTCGACGGGTCGAGCTCCTCAATCGTGATGACCAGAACCACGGTGCCCTGGAGCTCCACGCGCTCAATGGTGTATTTGGGCGGATTGGCCAGCTTTCCGCGACCGCCGGCATCGCCCATGCCCGCCACGAATTGGTTGAGCACTTTCTCGGTCTCAAAGTTTGTAACTGGGACAAAACCCGCGTGCTCGCTCACTCCGAGTACGATGATGCCGCCGGCGGTGTTTGCGAAAGCGCTGACCGTTTCCCATACGTCGCGGGAAAGTGTCGTGGCGCTCTCCTTGACCTCGACGTTAAGATCGTCCGAGCCCATGCGCCTTAAAGACTCGAGCAAACCGGCCAGCTCGTTTTCGTTCATCTGCACGTCCCTTCGCTTGGTCCTGCGGAGAATGCCGCAGACGGATTTCCCTCGTCTCTCAGTTATCTCTCGTAATTATCTCTCGTCTTTCTGTTATCTCTCGTATTAGATATGAGTGAAAGATGAGAGATAAGATATCTCTACCTGCTTCATTAAATCATGTTTTTGCTGGTGGAACAATCGATATTGAGACAATACCATGGTTGCTTGTCTCTTTGCTGCTGAGCTATCTCTCGTAATTATCTCTCGTCTTTAATCTATCTCTCGTGTTAGTGACGAATGAGAGACGAGAGATGCGTGAGTGATGCATGAGCGTGGATTATTGGACGGTCGGAAAATCCCTCAAACAAAAAACGGGGTCGGCCTTACGCCGAGCCCCGTTTTCAAACGGTCAGTTAGTTATCCAACGCGCGAGCATAGCAGTCAACATTACGCCGCCGCGAACACTCCCAAGCCCGTTCCGATGATGCAGATTGCGAAGATGCCCAAGATGATCCAAATGGTCTTGACGCCCTTTTTATAGAGGGCAACGCAAGCGAACGTTGCCAGCAAGGGCAGCAGACCGGGGAAGATCGAATCGAACAGATCCTGCAGGACAATCTCCGAACCACCCACGTCAAAGGTCAAAGCCGTGGACAGCGAGACCTGTGCCGCAATCATGGCGCCGATAACGGTCATTCCGAGGACACCGGCAGCATGCGTCATGCGAGACATAAGGTTGCTCTCTTCGGACTGCTGCAAAAACTTGGTTCCCAAGTCGTAACCCAGATGGGCGGCGACGATACGCGTTGCAAAGTTAATCACGGAGTAGATGAGCGCGTACACGATGGGGCCGAGCGGGTTGCCCGTCGAAGCGATGCCAATACCAATGCCGGCGGCAACCACGCGGAACGTACCCCAGTAGAACGAATCGCCGATGCCGGAAAGCGGTCCCATGAGGCCGACCTTCATGGCGTTAATCGAGGACGTGTCGAAGTTCTTATCGGCAGCCGCCTGCTCTTCCATCGAAACCGTTAGGCCGGCTACAAACGGAAGCACATGAGGCGTGATGTTAAAGAACTCGGTATGGCGATCGAGCGCCGCATAGTAATCGTCGTCGTTGGGATAGATCTTTCGCAGGGGCTTCTGAATGGTGTACATGAAGCCCATTGCCATCATCTTGTCGTACGACTGCGAGCACTGGCTCGTAAACTGGCGAAGGAACATGCTCCGATACATATCGGGAGTCATAATCGCGTCCTTCTTGGCCTCTTTGAGGTCGGTGTTCTGGATAGCCATTAGAAGTCCTCCTCTTCATCTGCAGCAACCGTCTGCGGACCGGACGAGCCCTCGCGGAAGGCCAGGAGCAGCGCGACGCAAATGGCAGCTGCGGCGACGCCGACCACGTCCATCTTGAGATAGATGACCATAATGAAGCCCAGGAACAGCCAGGGAAGGAGCTTGTTATCGCCCATGGTCCTGATAAGAAGTGCGAAGCCGATGCAGACCATGACGCCGGATGCAACGTTGAGGCCGTCCATCACAAACTGCGGAATCGCGTTGAGCGCATTGTTGATGAGGTCGGCACCAAAGAACAGTGAGCCAAACACCAGCAGTGCAGACGGAATGCCAATCGACAGCGGCACGATAGTCAGATGGTACAGATTCGCCTTGGCAAGATCGCGATTTGCCAGAGCGGTCTCAATCTTCTTGCAGGCAAAGGCACCCGGAACGGCGTAGCAGAAGTTGCGCCACACCTGAAGGAAGACGGAGACGGGAAGGGCGAGCGCGACGGCAGTTGCCGTGCCCGTACCCGTAATGACGGCAAACGCGCAGCCAAGCACGCCGGAGGCATAGACCTCGGGAGGAACCGCCGCGCCGACCATGATGGCGCCCATGAACATGGACTCCAAAGCAGCGCCGACGATAACGCCCTGCTGGACATCGCCAAGGATCAAGCCGACAAACAGGCTCGTAAACAGCGGACGACCAAGCATCGTAATGCCAAATAATTGCTCGTCCATGGACGCAATAAATGCGACCAGTGCAACTAGAAGATACTGGACAACCATTTCGATCAACCCCAGAAATAGGTCTGCAGGCGAGGCATTCTGCGCAGCTCGCCTGCAGACAACCGCAGCAATTTGAGAGGATTAGTAGTTCATCTGGTGATAGTAACGACGCGTGGTGAGCGGGTGGTTACGGACGTGCTCGAGATGGCAGCTCAGACGCTCGGTGATGGTGTAGGTGACCATCGGGGAGACGATCTTGCGGAACTCGGGGTCGCTGAACGGCAGCTCGACCTCGGCGGTGTCAAACTTGTTCACGCGGACGTTGACGCCCTTCTCGTCGGCGAGCATGTGAGTGAAGTTGTCCACGCGGTCCATAAGCTTACGGGTGTCGTCCTCGCCGTAGAGCATGATGAGGCTCGTGCCCTCCTCGCACAGCTCGATGGTGCCGTGGAAGAACTCGGCGGCGTGGATGGACTTGGTCTTGATCCACTGCATCTCCTCGAGGATGCACATGGCGTAGTCGTAGGCCTCGCCCCAGAGCATGCCGGAGCCGATCACCATGTGGTAGTCGGTGTCCTTGAAGTCCTCGGCCATGGCGGCGCAGCGCTCGTCCTGGGCGTCCTTGGCCTTGATGAGGAACGGAGCGATGTTGCCGAACTCCTCCATGAAGGTGTCGTACTTGGGGAAGGCGCCGGCGTTCTTGAGGAAGCGGGCGACCAGCGTGATCTGGTAGGTGTAGATGGCCTCGCACAGAACGTCGTCCTCGGCGAAGCTGAAGAACTTGTAATCGGCGTACTCGGTGGCCGGGGTGTTGTCGTTGGAGACATACATCAGCGTGCGGGCGCCCTGCTCCTGGCAGAACTTGGCAGCCTCAATGATCTCGGGGGTGGTGCCGGTACGGGTGGAGAAGACGCAGACCGAATCCTTGTTGAAGGTCTTGGGCGGGCACGCGAGGAACTCGGCGGCGATCTCGCAGTGGACGTCGACGTCGGCCGTGGTGGTCTCGACCCAATACTTCATCGGGAGCGTGTGGGCCCAGGTGCCGCCGCAGCCAATGAAGAAGATGTTGGAATAACCCTGCTCGCAGACCTCGTCCACGGCAGCCTCAATCTGAGGACGGAGAGCGAGGGCATCGCTCACAACCTTCTCGTAACGAGGCTCATCGAAATTGAACATCCCTTACTCCTAACTCACTTGGATGAACCCTTCATTCATCCCATGACGTTATAATACTTTATATAACTAACTATGCAAGAACTATTTCAAATTTTTTTGATTTTTCTTCAATAAAAAGCCCGTCGATCAAATGATCGACGGGCTTAGACATAGAGTATCGGTTCAATAAATACCGAGCACCAGCATGTTTTCGGCTAAAAAACGTCCTTGGCAAACACCTTAGCGTCATTGGGAACCTGACGGATTTCGATGGCCACGGCAACCGCCAGGGGTTCTTGGATATGCTCGGCATCTTTCTCGGTCGCGAAGATTGCAGGGGTCGGATGAAGCGTGGTCTCGGGGGTCTTTCGGGTTCCACCCAGATTGATCTCTTTGATGTCTTTGCAACCCTTAGCGAGACGATAGACATCTTCAATCGTCTCAGCGATGATAAACAGCGAATACTTGTCGGTAACGCCGCTGTTGAGCGCCTCGATAGCAGCGTCAACATCCTTGATGACGAGTTTAACGCCGCTGGGGCGGGCGAGCCTCAAGGCCGCCTTCCTCATGTCGTCTTTTGCCACAGCATCGCTGGCGAGCAGAATGCAATCTACATCCAAAGCGTGAGTCCAGGACATGGCAACTTGGCCGTGAATCAGTCGGTAATCAACTCTCGTAAGCTTAATCATCGTTATCATCTCCGCACGTGATAAAGGGAATGACAGGTGCGACCCCTAGCTAGGGCTCGAACCAGAACTAACTAGAAATCTTCTTCCTCGGCGCCGGCAAGCATGTCCGCCGCCTCGCAAAGCTGAATAAACGAACGCGATCCCTCGACCGCGGCTTTGGCCTTGTCCGCATCCAGAGAGTCCAGCTGTGTAACCATTTCCACCAGCAGCGGCAAGTTCATTCCGGCGATCAACGTAAACGATCCGGCAGTCTGCCTCTGAATGAATTCGTTGTTTACAGAGCCGCCAAAGATGTCAGTCACGACAAACCAAGAGTCGGCAGGGTCCCTCGTCTCCATCCATGCATCAATCAACGCCGCGACGTCCCTTGAATCGTCATCGACATAGGCGCACAGGCACTCGATTCGGTCGTTGGTGCCCATCAGAATCTCCAGAGAGCTTTTCATGCCTTGGGCGAGATAACCATGACTCGCTAGCAATATCTTATTCATAGTTCTCCAATACCAATAGGACGTACTATATTGTCATAACAAAGTATATTAGCAATCTACCCTACGTGGTGTGTCTATTTTCCAAATCCGCGAACGGTAACAATTGGTCGGTAAATCGACCAATCTATCTCTAATTTACAAATAGAACTTCAGTCGCTCGGTGCAGTACACCTGACGGGAGATGAAAAGCGGCTCGCCACTTGGGGCATAACGTCTATCGACAAACAGAAGCAGCGAAGAGTCCAGCTCCACGTTAAGGTATGCCGCCTCGAGCTCGCTCGCATAGCAGACCTCGAGCGTACGCGTGTTGGGACCCATCTTGATCCCCTGGCGATCGAGTACCGCCATCAGCGAATCATCGAGGGACTCATGCTCCAAAAAAGAAAGCGCAGCGGAATAGCTATTGGTTTCCAGCATCGTGGGCTTGCCATCCACAAGGCGCAGACGACGGCTACGCAATACCTTTTGGGTATCGTCTACGCCCAGGAACTTCGCGTCTCGCAGACTTGGGAAGTCCCAGCCCATTTCGAGAACCCTGGTAGACGCCTGTTTGCCCGCAAGCTGGCACGAATGGGTAAAGCTCTCACGGTCGTCCGCGGCATACATCTGCGTGTCCGACGAAACGAACGTGCCCTTGCCGCGGGCCCTCTCAACAAGCCCAGCATCTTCCATTTCTTTAATTGCGGAGCGAACCGTTATTCGGCTCACGCCAAATTGCTCGATCAGCTCCGCCTCGGTCGGAAGCTTATCTCCCGGGCGGTACGTGCCGTTGGCGATTGAATCAGAAAGCGCACGAACAATCTGTTTGTACAGGGGGATAACGCTATTTGCCTCAACCATATCAACCATACCTTTACAAGGAATCAGCAGCTTATAGATAAATGACTTATATTGTATTAGAACTTTTTAGCACTCCACGCCATTTCCTATAATGTTTCAGCAAACGAGGGGTTATTTTGCGTAAGCGGTGTAGAGTCCATCCATTTCCGCATACAGCTTCAATCTGATGGCGGTATATGCATCCGATAAGCCGATTGATTTTTATCTTCTGTCTGTCTCTCAGTCATCCCTCGTCGTAGAAATGAATGTGAGGTGAGAGACACGTAGTTGACGCACGAGCGTGGATATTTGGACGGTTTTTGAACTTTTGACGGCCGATTTCGTCCGAAAATCCACTGTCATTTGGCGGGCGTCCGAATTTCCACGCTCGTTTGTCCGAAAATCCACGCTCGTGCGGCAGATTGGTCGAAGGCCCCATATGGGTATACTCTCGGGGATTCGACTCGATTCGCCCCCGCTAGGGCGTCAAAGGAGACTGCATATGCCCACCACCTCAACCGACCCGCGCGCCGCTGCCGCCGCACTGCTGGTGCCCGGCACTACCTGCCACGGCTTTGCCGTCGAGCGCTGCGAGACCGTACCCGAGCTCGACTCGGACGCCTACGTGCTTCGCCACACCGTCTCGGGCGCTCGCCTACTGTACCTGGCGTGCGACGACGAGAACAAGGCCTTTGCCATTGGCTTTAAGACGCCGCCGGCCGATTCCACCGGCGTGTTTCATATTCTTGAGCACTCGGTGCTGTGCGGATCGGCCAAGTTCCCCGTCAAGGAGCCGTTTGTCGATCTGATCAAGAGCTCTATGCAGACGTTCCTCAACGCCATGACCTACCCCGACAAGACCATCTACCCCGTCGCCACCACCAACGAACAGGATCTGTATAACCTGATGGACGTGTACCTGGACGCGGTGTTCAACCCGGCCATCTACACCAAGCCCACCATTTTTGAGCAGGAGGGCTGGCACTACGAGCTGGACCTGCCAGAGGGCGCCGGGGGCGAGGGCGACGGCAACCCCGCCAGCCTGCGCGAGGGCACGCTGCGCTATAACGGCGTGGTGTTCAACGAGATGAAGGGTGCGCTGTCCGACCCCATGAGCGTGCTGGACGACGCCGTCAACGCCGCGCTCTATCCCGACACCGCCTATGCGCACGAAAGCGGCGGCGACCCGCGCGCGATTCCCGCGCTCACCTACGAGCAGTTCCTGGACACGCACGCGCGCCACTACAACCCCTCCAACTCCTACATCACGCTCTACGGCGACCTGGACGTGGACCGCGCGTTGGCCTTTTTGGACGAGCGCTATCTGTCGCAGCCGAGTGCCGCGAGCTGCCGCATGGACGCAGCCGTTGCCGCCGGCGAGGACCCGTCCATGCTGGCGCCCAATCCGCTGGTCGTGCAGGCACCCGTGACCTGCGAGTACAAACGCATCGAGATGTCCACCACACCCGAGAACGCCTTGGTGGGCCTGGGCCTTGTGCTGGGCAGCGCGCTCGACCGCAAGCGTACGATCGCGGCGGATATCCTGTTTGAGGCGCTGCTGGGCTCCAACGAGGCGCCAGTTAAGAAGGCCATTCTGGCCGCCGGCCTGGGCGGCAACGTGGTGAGCTATACCGCGGCCGAGAGCCTGCAGCCCTACGAGCTCATCATGCTGCAAAACGCGCAGCCCGGCGTGGCGCGCGAGCTGCGTCGCGTGTTCCAGGACGCCTGCCGCGACCTGTGCGAGCACGGCGTTCCGCGCGAGCGCCTGGAAGCTATCATCAGTAGCAACGAATACGACCTGCGCCAGCGCGACTACGGTATCGCTGACGGCGTGGCCATTGCGTGCGACGCGCTGAGCACCTGGCTCTACGATGACGATGCTGCAACGCTGGCGCTCAAGTACGGTCCGGTGTACGAGGAACTGCGCGGCGAGCTGGACGGCAGCTATTTTGAGGACCTGCTGCGCGAGCTCGTGCTGGAAAACGACCACATGGCGCTGGTCGAGCTGGTACCGGTGGATGCCGCCGAGGGTTCGGAGGGCGCCGGAGCCGCCGAGCTGGCAGCCAAACGCGACGCCATGACCGATGCCGAGCTGGCCGACGTGGTCGAGCGCACGGCCGCGCTGCGTGCCGCGCAGGAGGCGGAGGACACGCCCGAGGCCAAGGCCACGCTGCCGCGCCTGCGCGTGTCCGACATTGGCGAGGCGCGCCCCGAGCCGCCGCTGGTCGTAGACACGACCGCGCCCATCCCCTGCCTGCGCCACGGCATCCCTACCAACCGTTTGGCCTACGCCATGCAGTATTTCGACCTGAGCTGCGTCGCGTTTGAGGACCTGCCCTATGTAACGCTGCTCTGCCGCCTGCTCAAGCAGCTGCCCACGAGCGAGCACTCGGCCGAGGAACTCGACAACTTGCTCGCCGGCAAGCTAGGCTTTTTGAGCTTTACGACCGAGGTCATGACCCAGCCCGACGTAAACGGCGCGCGCCCCTACCTGCTGGTGAGCGCCGGTGCCCTGTCCGAGAAGATCGGTGCGCTGGCGAGCCTGCCGCGCGAGGTGTGGTCGAGCACGCTTTTGGCAGATGCCGACGCCGACCGCGTGCGCGACGTGCTCACGCAGATTCGCATTGGGCTTGAGCAGGGCTTTATCAACAACGGTCACTCGGCGGCGCTCGGTCGCGCGATGAGCTACAGCTCGCCTTCGGCCGTGGTGCGCGAGCAGCTTTCGGGCGTGGACTTCTACCTGTTCCTGCGCGATCTGCTCGACCACTTTGACGAGCGCCTGGACGACCTGCGCGCCAAGCTTGCCGAGCTGGCAGGCCGCATCTTTGTGGCCGATGGCTGCATGGCGAGCTTTACCGGCAGCGATGAGGACTTTGACGCGTACTGGGATGCCGCGGGCAACCTAGGGCTTGGCGCGGGCGATGGTGCCGGCCGCGACGCGCTCGTGGTGCCGGCGCCGTGCGACCGCCACGAGGCTTTCGTGATCCCCAGCGACATCTGCTTTGCGGCAAGCGCGTGCGACCCGCGTCGCCTGAGGCTTGACGTGACAGGCGCTTGGGCCGTGGCTGCCAACGCGCTCTCCTACGATTACCTGTGGAACGAGATTCGCGTGAAGGGCGGTGCATACGGCTGCGGATTCCGCGCAGCCGGCGAGCGCCAGACGGCGTTCTACACCTACCGCGACCCGGCGATCGACCCTTCGATTGAGCGCGTGGAGCGTGCAGGCGCATGGCTTGGCCGCTTTGAGCCCGACGAGGCCGCCTTTGAGGGCTTTATCGTGAGCTGCGTGAGCGGCATGGACGCGCCGGTGAAGCCCTATGCGCTCACCAAGCGCCGCAACACGACCTACCTGGCCGGGCTCGATCCGCATGCGCGCGAGGAGCGTCGCGCCCAGATGCTCGCCGCCACGCCCGGTGAGCTGCGCTCGCTCGGCACCGACGTAACGCGCATCGCAGCCGAGTCGCCCACCTGCGTCTTTGGCGGCCGAGACGTCATCGCCAAGAGCAACGCCGGCTTTAACGTAGTCGACCTGATGGGCTAACGCACAAAGGTAGATTTTTGGAACATGCTTGAAAATCTACCTTTTTCTGCGGCTTGAGTGGGGCGGCGCAGCCCACCGCGGCGGTTTGTCTCAATCTGCAACATCTAGACGGCAATATCGGCTCCAGATGTTACAAATCGAGACGTTTCCGGATGACGCCGGCCCTTTGTCTCAATCTGTAACATCTAAGTCCAATTTTGCCGAGTTACTGTTACAGATCGAGACAAACCGCCGCGAACACCCGCTCTTCGTCAAAACCACTACGAAGGTCTCCATGAACTGCCCCCTTGCGATGATTTGTGTGGTGGTTTGGGTGTTTGCCCAGATAAAACCTGCCAAAATAAACCTGTCCCTTTTTGGTAGGTTTGGGAGAGGAAGCCGGGATGGACAAGGCTGAGTTGCGGCGGGCGGTGATTGCTCGGCGCGATGCTCTTGATTTGGACTTGCGGGCGGCGAAGTCTGCTGTCATTTGCGCGCGGCTTGTTGAGCTGCTGGGCCGCTTGGATGCCGCGGCGCCGCACACCGTTGCCGTCTATGCCGCGATGGGTTCCGAGGTCGACCCTGCCGCGTTTGCCGCAGCTGTCGCCAAACGCGGCTGGCGCGTGGCCTATCCGTGCATGCTCTCGGCAGCCGAAGCCGCAGCTTGTGGCCAACGCATGTGCATGCGGGCAGTTGCTGCCGGCGACGCGGACGCGGCCCCGTTTATCGGCCACCCTACGCGGGCCTTCGCAGCCACGGACATCGACAGCGGCCGCTTCCCTATCGTGCCTGCCGAAGCACTCGACATGATTGTTGTGCCGCTCGTGGCCTTCGATCAAACCGGCGCGCGCCTGGGCTACGGCGGCGGTTGCTACGACCGCTACCTGCCCATGCTCTCACCCGCATGCCAAATCATCGGCATCGCCTTTGACGAGCAGCGTGTCGACCACGTTCCCACCGACGTCCACGACCTGCCGCTACCCCACATCATCAGCGCCTAACGGCTGGCACGCTGCACCCCACAAAAATGAGCGTGGAAAATTTCCCACTTTGGGCCTGTTCGGGGGCAAAAAACGGGAGATTATCCACGCTCATTATTCAAACGTCCGATAATCCACGCTCGTGTGTCCGAAAATCCACGCTCAACCAAATCGCGTCTAAATTCCCACGCTCATCCGTCCGGATTTCCACGCTCGTGCAGCCTAACGCCCTGCCACCGCCTCAGCATGCACGCGGCACGCCGGCAACCTTGAGCTTGCGATCGAGCTTTGTCGGGTCCCTTAGATCATCCCAGCACAAGCGCACAATCTTACAGTTATCGAGCAGCGAAAGCCTCGACTCGCGCTGGCGCTCATCAAATTGCGCCTTTGCAAGCTTGCCCTCCTCCGCCGCCTTCTCGCTTTTAACGAATCCGTCGAACTCCCCAATAATCAACCGGTCACCCACGCGCCACAAATAGTCAACGCGATACGGCCTTCCCGGCTCAACCGGATCGAACAGCTCAACTTGCAGCTCCGGAACCTGCCAGCCTCGTTCGATCATCAGCGCCCGCGCCTTGGACTCGCCGCCGCTTTCCGACAGGCCGTCGGCACACCGTGCAACCCTGCGCGCCGTCACAACACCGCGGCGATTCAAGCCGAGCTTGTTAACTGCCTCAATGAGATGTTCCTTCGACAAAAGCTGCTCATGGAGCGCCGAGTCCGCAATGATCAGCCCTTCGACAAACGATGCATCGACCAGGCAATCCGCAATCGTTTGATCGATATCGGTCACGGCAATATCCATCTCGCTGGCCCGTGTCCGATAAGCATACCGATGGCGAACGACTTGAGAGCCTGGCGTCGTCGATTGCGCCGGCATCGCGGCGATATGGATGTGCGTCAAATTGGCATGCGAAACCGAAAGACCATAGACAACGGCCGCCGTATAGGAGCAAAACGTCCAGTCGGGGTGCTTTTGCGCAAGCGCCCGCACCCGATGCAGATAACGCTGCCGAAACTTGAGCTCGGACCAGTATTTCGGACGCGCATACAGTCCCGGCATGACCACTTCGAGACTTCCCGCCGCCACCCGCCGCTCAATCTGCTTTGCCTCCGCCGTCGTGCGCGCGTACACGCAGCTCATCTGCTGCTCGCACGCTTTAATGTGGCCTGTAAGTCTTTGATTCGCCGTCGCGTTTGCCATGTCGCCTCCCAACTCTTGGAACGGCGCCAACGTACCAGACGGTTTCATGCGAAGTCTGACCAAATGCTGTCCAGCAGCTGACCAAATGCTTGACGGTTTTGGATGTTTTAGGCCAATGCTCCATATCTGCAGGTAGAGCGGTTGTCCAGAGGTCCCTGTCTCCACATTTTGAGCCTCAAAAGCCACCGACTTCATTGAAAGAAAATATGCCGTGGATCAAAACTACCTAGTTTGCGATGTAGTCCGCATGTACTCAACGCGTGATGATGCCGACGGTACGGCAGCTGCAAAAAATGAGCGTGGAAAATCTCCCGCTTTGAGACCCCTTGTGAGCCAAAAACGGGAGATTATCCACGCTCACGTTGCAAACGTCCGATTATCCACGCTCGTGTGTCCGGATTTCCACGCTCATCACGCAGCAGACACGGCAGCGGTCACGGCAACAGATACGGCAACCGCCACAGCCATAGCAGCTGCCACCGCCGCAGCCACAGCCACGACAGCGGCCTAGTGCTCCTCGCCGGCGCGGGCCAGGTCGTAGGGCGTGGTCTGGTAGACGTAGTAGTTGAGCCAGTTGGTGTAGAGCAGCTGAGCTTGGCTACGCCAGACGTTGTGCGGCTCGGCGGTGGGGTCGTCGCCCGGGAAGTAATGCGCCGGCACCTGAGGGTTGAGCCCGCGCTTCACGTCGCGCTCGTACTCCAGACGCAACGTGTCGGTATCGTACTCCGGATGGCCAAAGACAAAAAAGCGACGGCTGTCGGTCGACTTGACGATGTACAGGCCTACCTCGTCGGACACGGCCACGACCTCAAGCTGCGGCTCGGCCTCCACGTCCTCGCGGCGCACATCGGTGTTGCGCGAATGCACGGCATAGAAACGATCGTCAAAGCCGCGGACCAGCGGGCTTTGCGGCTTCACCAGATAATGCTCAAATACGCCGCTCGCCTTTGCCGGCAGGTCGTACTTCTGGATACCGTAATGATGGTAGAGCCCCGCCTGCGCGCCCCAACAAATGTGAAGCGTGGAGTGCACGTGCGTGGTGGACCAATCCATGATCTGGCAGAGCTCGGGCCAGTAGTCGACCTCCTCGAACGGCATCTGCTCCACGGGCGCGCCCGTGATAATCAGGCCGTCGTAGTGGATGTCGCGGATGTCGTCGAACGTGCGGTAGAACGTCTCCAGGTGACCGGCGCTCACGTGTGTGGCCTCGTGCGTCTTGGTACGCAGCAGGTCCACCTCCACCTGCAGCGGCGTGTTGGAGAGCTTGCGCATGATCTGCGTCTCGGTGGCGATTTTGGTGGGCATGAGGTTGAGGATGAGCACGCGCAGCGGACGGATGTCCTGGTGCAGTGCGCGGTACTCGGTCATGACAAAGATGTTCTCGCTCTCGAGCTGCGCGGCAGCAGGGAGGGCGTCGGGAATGCGAATGGGCATGGATGCTCCTTACGAGTCAGTTGCAGTTATGGTACAACGAGCGGCCCCATCCGCGCGAGCACATCGCCCGGCGATGTCACCAGCGGCCCAAATCACTCCAAAAGTAGAGATTAAAGCATGTCCCAAAAATCTACGACGCTTTAGCCTAGCAAAGTGACGGCAGGAGGCTACAATGGTTCGACGCGAAAAACTCGGCCGAAAGGATACATATATGTACCAGACGCGTAAGATCGGTGTGGTCGGCCAGGGCCACGTAGGAGCACATGTCGCCAACAGCCTGCTCATGCAGGGCATTGCCGATGAGCTGTACCTGTGCGATATCAACGAGGCCAAGGTGACGTCCGAGGTCCAGGACCTGCGCGACTCCCTTTCGTTTGTCCCGTACAACACCAAGATCGTCAACTGCTACGACCACTACGAGGAGCTGGCCTGCTGCGACGTCATCGTCAACGCCGCCGGCAAGGTCGCGCTGGCCGCCGGTAACCGCGACGGCGAGCTGTTCTTTACCACCGACGCCGCGCGCACCTTTGCCAAGCGCATTGTCGACGCCGGCTTCGACGGCATCTTCGTGAGCATCTCCAACCCCTGCGACGTCGTGTGCACCGAGCTGTGGCACCTGACCGGCTACGATCCCAAGAAGATCATCGGCTCGGGCTGCGGCCTAGATTCGGCCCGCCTGCGCACCGAGATCTCCAAGAAGGTCGGCGTGAGCCCCAAGTCCATCGACGCCTACATGATCGGCGAGCACGGCTTTAGCCAGCTTGCCGCCTTTAAGGCCGCGACCATCGCCGGCAAGAGCCTTAACGAGCTTCAGGCCGAGAATCCCGACAAGTACGCCTTCGACCACATGGAGGTCGAGGAGCTCGCACGCAAGGGCGGCTACGTAACCTACCAGGGCAAGCAGTGCACCGAGTACGCCGTCGCCAACTCCGCCGCGCGCGTCTGTGCCGCCGTGCTGCACAACGAGCACGCCGTGCTTTCGGCCTCTACGCTTATGACCGGCCAGTATGGCGAGGAGGGCATCTTCACCTCCCTGCCGTGCGTGATCGGCGCCGAGGGCGTCGAGGAGGTCTACACGCTCGACCTTTCCGAGCACGAGCTCGAGGGCTTCCACAAGAGCTGCCAGCACATCCGCGACAACATCGCCCAGCTCGACTGGTGGGATGCCGAGGCCTACGACGCCAAGTAAGCGTCGGTTGCCGCGACACCTCGCGAATCTAAGCGCGATACCAAGCGGGCCGCGCCGGAAATCCCCGGCTCGGCCCGCTTTTTTGACTCGCGCTGCGCCCTTGCGAATCGAAGATGAATGGTTTTCCCGTTACTTAGTACTGCTCGATGCCCATGTAGC
Source organism: Collinsella sp. TM05-37 (assembly GCF_003436455.1). Lineage (NCBI taxonomy): Bacteria > Bacillati > Actinomycetota > Coriobacteriia > Coriobacteriales > Coriobacteriaceae > Collinsella > Collinsella sp. TM05-37. The sequence continues at coordinate 406,300 of NZ_QSPN01000001.1, forward strand.
GACGAACCTCGGGGCTGTGGTCGAACACCTTGCCGCGGGCGGCGCGCAGCTCGCAGCTCATCGCGTAGAAGAAGATCGGCTCCAAGAACGAACGCACGCTGGCGGGCACGTCGCCCAGGCCGTACTCGAGCGCATCGAGTACCATGACCGTATCGGTGTGCGTGTTGAGGAACGCAAGTGCGCGCTCCTCCATGGGGCGGCACTCACCCGATCCGAGCTGCACAAAGTAGAACACGCCGGGCTCGGTGGCCTCGAAGGGACCGTGGAAGTACTCGCCGGAATGGATGTAGCAGCAGTGCTGCCACTGCATCTCCATGAGCGAGCAGATGGCCATGGCGTAGGTCTGGCTAAAGTTGGGGCCCGAGCCCAGGATGTAGAAGAACTTGTGCTTCTGGCAGAGCTCGGCAAAGCGATCGCCCAGCTCGGCGTTGACCTTCTCGCGGGCGGCGGGCAGCAGCGCGTCCATCTGCTTAAGGCCGGCGTACATGTCGGCGAGCGCCTCGTAACCCTCCTGCTGGTGGAGCAGTTCGGCGGCGATCAGAGCGCCGATGCCCTGCGGCACCTCGGCCTGCGACACGCCCTCGCCCCAAGGGTAGACCCAGGTGGTCCACTTGCCGTTATCAATCTTGGAGCCCTCGCAGTCGGTCATGGCCACGACCTCGGCACCGGCTGCCAGCGCCATCTCGCAACCGTCGACGACCTCCTGCGTATTGCCGCTGTGGCTGCAGGCGATGACGAGTGACTTCTCGCCAAGACTCTTGGGGGCCATCAGGCAAAACTCGCGCGCCGTGTAAACCGTCGAGGTAAACGTGGTCGCCTCGCGCTTGAGCAGCTCGTTGGCCGGCATCAGGTCGATCATCGAACCGCCGCAGGCAATCCAAAAAACGTTCTCAATCTTGCCCTTGCGCTCGATAATTTCCTGAACCAGATCATGTGCGTTCATCCTGATGTTCCTCCTTGTGGGGCGGCTTTGAGCGACGACAGCTCGTACCTGCGGTCGTTCTATGTTGTCCTATTTATAGCACGCAAGCTGTCGCAGGTGAAGTCATTGCGGCAAATTTGTTCCATATTGTTCTATTCGTGGATGTTAGATGTCGAACACGTAGCGCGAGCCCACGATCTTTTGGCGCCCGAGCAGCAGGGGGCGCTCGTCTGCATCGGTAAAGTACGCCTCCATATAAAAGAGCGGCTCGCCGACCGGCACCTCCAGCAGCGGGGCCGCCTGAGCATCGGCAAGCGCAATCTCCACGGTGCAGGGATCGGACTTGAGCGGCGCGCGGCCCGAATGCTCTGCAACGAGCGCAAAGATCGAGTTATCGGCGAGGTCTTTATCGGCAAGCGTCTGCAGGTAGGGATGGTCGGCGAGCACAAAGGCGTTGTTCTCGAGCATGACGGGCACGCCGTCGGCCGTGCGCACGCGCTCGACCACGATAAGCTCACAGCCGGGTTCCACCCCAAAAAACGCCGCATCCTCGTGCGTCGCTGCGACCACCGTGCGCGACACCAGACGCGCACCCGGCACCATGTCGTTGGCAGCACAACCCTCGGTAAAGCTCTGGACGTCACCCTTCTGGCGAATCTTGCGCTTGAGCTTGGGAGCGCACACAAAGGTACCCCTCCCCTGCTGGCGGCTGAGATACCCCGCACGCGACAGCTCCTCGATGGCGCGGCGCACGGTGATGCGTCCCACGCCGTAGGACTTCGCGAGCTCCATCTCGGAAGGAATACGCGAGCCGGCCGCGTACACGCCGCGCGCGATCTCGCCCTTTAGGTCGTCCATAACCTGCTGGTACAGCGGCACGGCGGACACCTCGGCGCGCTCGGAACGTTCGGTCTTGCTATCGGCTGCCATCATTACGCTCCATCCCGTGCATGCTCGGACTCAAACTCTTCAATCGCCGCCATAAACTGCTCGCCAAAGGCGTCGGCCTTTTTCTCGCCAATGCCGTTGACCCGGATCAGCTCCTCGCGCGTTTGAGGGCGCAGGCGGCACAGGCCGCGCAGAGCCTTGTCGGAAAAGACCATATACGGCGCCATCTCAAGCTCGGTCGAGATCTCCTTGCGCAAGGCACGCAGGCGCTCGAACAGCTCGGCATCGTCGCCCACGCGCGGGCGCTGATCCAGCTCGGCCTCCTCGCGCAGCAGATCCACCGCGCGGCGGGCGCGGGCCGAGGCCTTGCGCTTGGACGCGCGACGCTTAACGGTAAAGGCGAACGCCTCGTCCTCGACCTCGCCGGCACGCGGGCCCAGCCCCACGACCGGGTACTGCCCCTGCGAGGTGGCCAAATAACCGCGGCCGCACAGCTGCCCGATGATGTCCTTGATGCGCCCGACCGATTCGCTCGACAGCTCACCGTAGCCGCGGTCCTCGTCCAGATGCATCTGGCGAATGCGCTCGGTGTTGCCGCCGTGGAGCACGTCGGCGATCAGCGACTTGCCAAAACGCATGGGACGCGTGGCCACATAGCGCACGGCAGCGCGGGCCATATCGGTGACGTCCTCGACCTCGAACTGCGTGAGGCAGTTGCTGCAGTTGCCGCAGCCCTCGGCTTCGTCCGTGGCGGTGGCGCCCGCACCAGCCGCAGCAGCATGCTCGGCCGCGGCCTCGTCGCCAAAGTAGCGCAGCATATATTCGCGCAGGCAGCCGGTGGTATTGCAGTAGCCCTCCATCTGGCTGAGCAGACGATATCGATTTTGGAGCGCCCACGCGCGTTGCTCGTCGTCGAGCGCCTCGTCGGCCGCATCGCCGCGGTCGATTAAAAAGCGGCGCATGCGAAAATCGTTGCCGTTCCACAGTAAGTGGCAGCTGGCCGGATCGCCATCGCGGCCGGCGCGGCCCGCCTCCTGGTAGTAGGCCTCGATGCTCTCGGGCACATTGTTGTGGATCACGTAGCGCACGTTGGGCTTGTCGATGCCCATGCCAAAGGCGTTGGTGGCAACCATCACCTGAAGATCGTCGTCAATAAAGGCACGCTGGCTTTGGCGGCGGGCGTCATTGCCCATGCCGGCATGGTAGCGGCCAACGCGAATGCCGCTGGGGCCCAGCGCCTCGGCAAGCTCGCCTGCCAGCGCATCGACCGTCTTGCGGGTCGAGCAATACACGATGCCGCTCTCGCCCGAATGCGCAATCACATAGTCGCGCACCCACGCTGCCTTGGCCTTGTCGCCCATCTCCTCGCAGCCAAAGTAGAGGTTCTTGCGATCGAAGCCCGTCACCACCGTCGCGGGATTTTGCAGGCCGAGCATCTGCTGAATGTCCGCGCGCACACGCTCAGTCGCCGTAGCGGTAAAGGCCGCCACGATGGGGCGCTGCGGCAGGGAATCGATGAACTCACGAATCTGCAGGTAGGCGGGACGGAAATCCTGGCCCCATTGGCTCACGCAGTGGGCCTCGTCAATGGCCACGAGCGGCACGCCAATGCCGCCGTCCGCCGCGGCCTCCTGCGCAAAGGCCAAAAAGCGTGGCTCGAGCAAGCGCTCGGGCGCCACGTACATAAGCTGGTAGCGGCCCTCGCGCGCCCGCTTGAGCACGGTGTTTTGCTGGGCCGGAGTAAGGCTGGAGTTGAGATAACTGGGGCGCGCACCCGCCGCGAGCAGCGCGCGGGTCTGGTCCTCCATAAGCGACAGCAACGGACTCACCACAAAGGTGATGCCGGGAAGCATGAGCGCGGGCACCTGGTAGCAAATGGACTTGCCGGCACCCGTGGGCATAACGCCCAGCGCATCGCGGCCGGCAAGAATCGCATCGACCATGCGGTCCTGTCCCGGGCGAAACGAGGTGTAGCCAAAATAGGCGCCGAGCGTGTCGAGCGCCATCTGCTGCATGCTATCGGTCATGGTTTCCTAACGTCCAAGTCATCTGCCGCCGATTATACGCCGCCACACGGACCAGCGCCGCACGGCGGCCAGCCACGACATGGGTAGTCATTGGGTGTTCCTATAGTTTTGTCAACCTTCGACGCTACTCCCGGTAG
>NZ_QSPN01000010.1:0-20370 GCF_003436455.1 Collinsella sp. TM05-37
CTTGACAATGTCCTGCTCATATTAAAAGGAACGTCCCCAAGTGCCGGCCGCAGCTACAGTAGCCCAAAGTGCTTGGCGGCGTTGTAAATGCCGTCGTCGTCTACGGCGGTCGTCACGTAGGTCGCTGCGGCCTTCACGGTATCCTGCGCGTTGCCCATGGCCACACTTGTGCCCACGGCCGAGAACATCGACAGGTCGTTCTCGCCGTCGCCAAAGGCGATCGTCTCGCTCGCGTCGACACCCAGGCGCTCCAGCGTCGCTGCCACGCCCAGGTCCTTGCCGCCGTTAGCGGGAATAATGTCGCAGAACAGGTCGCACCAGCGCGTAGTGAGCGAATGCGACACCGCATCGGTCACGATATGCTCGTCGGCAGGATCCACAAAGGCGCAAAACTGGTAGACCGGCGCTTCAAAGGCGTGCTCAAACGGCTCCTCGTGGTAGACGATCCCCGCGTTGTTGCCGGCCGTCACCACGCGTTCGGACAGGCGGTTCACAAACGAGTTCTCGCCCTGCATGCACAGCGAGTCGTAGCGCCCCTCGGCCACCTGGTCCACAATCACCGCAACGTCGTCCGGATCGATCGGGCAGCTACGGTAAACGCCCTCGGCATCAAAACAGTGCTGGCCCGAAAGCGTAATGTACGCATCCCAACCAAGATCGAACAGCCAATCGGGCATCTGGTAGGTCGGGCGACCCGTGGCAATGACGCACGCAATCCCCTGCTCGTGAAGGCTGTCGAGCACCTGCTGCGCCGACGCCGGAATCCGGTGCGTCTCAAAGCTCAGCAGCGTGCCGTCGATATCAAAAAACGCGGCCTTGATCATCCTCGCCTACTCCTCGCCCTCGAGCTTTTCACTCGCCTCGAGCCACGCCATCTCCAGCTCGTCCATGGCGGCGTGGGCCTCGTCGATCTTTGCCTGCTGCTCGCCCAGCGCCGTGTAGTTGGTGGGATCGACCTGGGCCATGGCGGCCTCGGCCTCCTCCACGCGAGCGCGCTGCGTTTCCATCTTGCGCTCGAGCGAGCTCACCTCACGACGGAGCTTTTGGCGCTCGGCATTGGAAAGGCCGTTGGGCTGACCGCTCGACTTGGGCTTTTCGGCCGCAGCCGCCGCGGCACCGGTGTCGAACGTACCGGTCTTGGCGCTCGGTGCACCCACGGGCTCGCCCTCGGCGGTGGCGTTGCACAGGCGCAGGTACTGGTCGACGCCGCCGGGCATATGCGTCAGGTGGCCGTCGAGCAGCGCCCACTGCTGGTCGGTCACGCGCTCCATCAAAAAGCGGTCGTGCGTCACCAGAATCAGCGTGCCGGGCCAGCCGTCCAGCAAGTCCTCGACAATCGCCAGCATGTCGGTATCCAGGTCGTTGCCGGGCTCGTCCAGGATGAGCACGTTGGGCTCGTCCAGGATCGTCAGCAGCAGCGACAGGCGACGGCGCTGGCCGCCCGAAAGATCGCCGATGCGGCTCCAGAGCTGCTGCGTCGTAAAGCCCAGACGCTCGCAGAGCTTCTCGGGTGAAGTCTCCTTGCCGTCAATGACGTAGTACTTCTTATAGTGGCTGAGCACCTCGCGGATCGTGTCGCCCATGTAGGGTTCGAGCTCCTCGAGCTGCTGCGACAGCACGCCAAAGCGCACCGTCTGGCCGATCTTCACGCGGCCGCGCAGGGGCGCGATCTTGCCCTGGATCACGTCGAGCAAAGTCGACTTGCCGGCGCCGTTCTCGCCCAAAAGACCATAGCGGTCGCCCGCACCAATGAGCCAGGTCACGTCGTTGAGCACCTGCTTGGGCGCGCCATCGGTATCCGCATAGCCGGCGTCCACGTCGACCACATCGATAACCTGCTTGCCCAGGCGGCTCACGGCCAGGCGCTTGAGCTCCAGCTCGTCACGCACGGGCGGCACGTCGGCGATCAGCTCGCGAGCGGCATCCACGCGAAACTTGGGCTTGGTGGAGCGCGCCTGGGCACCGCGGCTCAGCCACGCGAGCTCCTTACGTGCCATGTTGCGACGGCGCTCCTCGGTAACCGCGGCCATGCGGTCGCGTTCCACGCGCTGCAGGATATATGCCGAATAGCCGCCCTCGAAGGGATCGACCTGGCCGTCGTGAACCTCCCACATGCTGGTGCAGACCTCGTCCAAGAACCAGCGATCGTGCGTGACCACGAGCATCGCGCCCTGACCGCGCTGCCAGCGGGCCTTTAAGTGACGCGCAAGCCAGTTGATGGTGCGCATGTCCAGATGGTTGGTGGGCTCATCGAGCACGAGCACGTCATAGTCGCCGATCAGCAGGCGCGCGAGGTCCACGCGGCGGCGCTGACCGCCCGAGAGCTCGCCTACCATGCCCTCCCAGGGCACATCGCTAATGAGGCCGGCGAGGATCTGGCGCGTACGGGGGCTCGACGCCCACTCGTACTCGGGGGCGTCACCCACAACGGCATGATGCACGGTATCGGTATCGACAAGCTGGTCCTTTTGGCCGAGTAGACCGATCGTGATGCCGCGGCGGTGCGTCACGCGTCCGTCATCGGGCTCCAGCGTGCCGGCGAGCACGCTCAGCAGCGTCGACTTGCCGTCGCCGTTTTTACCGACAATACCAATGCGGTCGCCCTCGCCCACGCCGAGCGTCACGCTATCGAAAATATGCTTGGTGGGAAACTCTAGGCTGACGGAATCGCATCCCAAAAGAATCGCCATATGCCCTGCTCCTTCGTAGAAATTCAACGTTCTCCATGATAGCGAAAACCACCACAAAGGGGACGGGCGCCTTCGTGGTGGTTTTGGGCAAGCGCACCAGCACACGACACAAAAAGGCGGGCCATCTCCCGCAAGAGATGACCCGCCTCTCCAATCAGTCCCGCGGCAACCGTGGCCGCCGCGGGCCTCAAGCATGTCCCGGACTAGGAGAACATGCCGGTGAGGTAATCATTCAGCCGCTTATCCTTGGGCCGTTGGAAAATCTCGTCGGTCTCGTCGTACTCGACCATATCGCCCATGTAGAAAAACGCCGTGCGGTTGGACACGCGCGACGCCTGCTCCATGTTGTGCGTCACGATGACGATGGCGCGGTCGGCCACGATCGACGACATGAGGTCCTCGATCGCCAGCGTCGAGATGGGGTCGAGCGCCGAGCAGGGCTCGTCAAACAGGATTACGTCGGGGTTGAGCGCCAGCGTGCGCGCAATGCACAGACGCTGCTGCTGACCGCCCGAAAGCGCGTAGGCGCTCTTGTCGAGCTTGTCTTTGACCTCGTCCCACAGCGCGGCACCGCGCAGACTTTCCTCGACCATGCGGTCGAGCTCGTCACGGTCGGTGATGCCGTGGCGCTTGGGCGCAAAGGTGATGTTGTCGCGAATGGACTTGCGGAAGGGATTTGGCTGCTGGAACACCATGCCGATGGAGCGACGCAGCTCGTACGTGTTCTCGGTCTTGGTGTTCACGTTGCGCCCGCGGTAGTTGATCTCGCCCTCCACGCGACAGCGGCGAATCTCGCGATTCATCAGGTTGAGGCTACGCAAGAAGGTCGACTTGCCGCAGCCCGAAGGCCCGATGAGCGCCGTGATCTCACCCTTGTGGAAGTCGAGCGACGTATTGTGCAGCGCATGGTGGTCGCCATAGTACACGTTGACGTCCTTGGCGGAGAGCACGACCTCGTCGCTCACGGCCTTGCCGCTCACGCGCACGCGCCTCTCGCTCTCCCCCACGCTCGACAGAAAGTCCTGGGGGGTGTCGGACGTGGCCGCCTCGGTTGCGGGCGTTGCATTCATATCGCTCATTCGGCCGTCATCTTCCTTGCCAGTTGCTTGCCCACGATACGGGCGACAACGTTAAACAGCAGCACGCAAATCATCAGCAGTGCCGCGGTGCCCCAGACGATCTGCTGGGCCTCGGGGCTGCCCTCGCCATAGATCTTGTAGATGTGCACGGCCAGCGACTCGCCGGGACGGAACACGTTCCAGGCGCAGGTGGGGCTCGACAGGTTAAAGCTCAAGAAGTTGAGGCGGACCGGCGAGCTCATGCCCGAGGTAAAGAGCAGCGCCGCGGCCTCGCCAAACACGCGGCCGGCCGAAAGCACGATGCCGGTCACGATGGCGGGCATGGCCTCGGGAATCAGGATGTGCAGTGTGGCCTCCCAGCGAGTGAGGCCCATGGCCAGGCACGCATCGCGCTGGGCCTGCGGCACGTCCTCGAGCGCCTGCTGAATCACGCGCACCAGGATGGGGATGTTGAACATGGTGAGCGCGACGGCGCCGGAGATGATGGAGTACTTCCAGCCCAGCTGCACCGAGAACACCAGAAAGCCGAACATGCCGACGACGATGGAGGGCAGTGAAGACAACGTCTCGATGGCGGTCGAGGCGATGTCGCGAATGGGACCGTCGGGCGCGTATTCAACTAGGAAGACCGCGCCGCCCAGGCTGATGGGCACCGAGATGATCAGGGTAATCAGCAGCAGATAGAACGAGTCGAACAGCTGGTAGAGCACGCCGCCCTGCGTTCCGTTGGCGCGTGCGGGCTGCGTGAGAAAGCCCGGCTGGAACAGCGTCGAGATACCCTCGAACAGGATGTAGGCCACCATGGAGACGACGATAAGCATGACGATGGCGACAATCGCCGTCAGCACGCCCGTGGCGATACGGTCTTGCCTTTGGACACGCCCGAGTCTCGCCTCGTCGATGTGGATGCGCGTGCTAGCCACGAGCCTTCGCCCCCTTGCAGCCGATAAGGTGGATGATCAGGATAAAGATGAGGCTCATGCCCATCAGCAGCAGACCGAGCGCCCACAGAACGTCGTCCTGGGCCGAGCCCTCGGCATAGACCGCCATGGACGTGGTGAGCGTGGTGGTAATGGTCGAGGCAGGCGACAGCAGCGACGTCGGCATGGCCTCGATGCCGCCGATAACCATGCGCACGGCGAGCGTCTCGCCAAAGGCGCGGGTCATACCAAGGATGACCGCGGTCATGAGCGACGGCATGGCGGACTTGAGCACCACGTGCCAGATGGTCTGCCAGCGGGTATAGCCCAGCGCGAGCGAGCCCTGACGGTAGCTATCGGGCACGGCGCGCAGGCCGTCGACCGAAAGCGTAGTCATCGTCGGCAGAATCATGACCGCCAGTACGATGGCGCCGGGCAAGATGCCCAGACCCGTGCTTACGTGGAAAACGCTCTTCATAAGACCGACGACCACGTGAAAGCCAATCAGGCCAAAGACGACCGAGGGAATGCCGGTCAAAAGCTCAATAAGCGGCTGAAAGACCTTGGAGCCAAACTTAGGCTGGATCTCGACCGCAAAGATGGCAGAGCCGATGGCGATGGGCAGCGCGATGAGCGTGGAGAACACCATGACCGCAAACGAGGTGACGATCAGGGGCAGGGCGCCGGTGTAGGGCAGGCCGTTTTCGGCTGTGTTGGCCAGGTCCCACTTGGTGCCGGTGAAGAACTCGACGACCGAGACGCCGTCCTTGAGAAAAGCCGAGAGGCCCTTTTGGGCGACCATAAAGATGAGCGCGGCAACGACAAGCGTCACGAGCGCTACGCACGCGCCCGTGACGCCCAGGCCCACGTTCTCAAGGTCGCGCTTTGGCAGCTGTTTTGCCATTGCAAACCTTTCCGGGGGCGATTGCTTATTTAGCAGAGACCTTGCCGCTGGCGTCCTTGACGACCTTCATGGCAGAGACGGGGATAAAGCCCTGCTCCTCGACGAGCTTACCCTGGACGTCGTCGGAGAGCATGAACTCCAGGAAGGCCTTGGTGGCCTCGTCGGCGTCCTTCGCGCAGTACATGTGCTCGGTAGCCCAGATCTTAAAGGAGTCGTCGGTGACATTTGCGCTCTTGGGCTCGACGCCCTCGACCTTAATGGCGTTGAACTTGGAGTCGTCGAAGTGCGAGAAGTCGAGGTAGGAGATGGCGTTGTCGGTGCTGCCCATCTGAGTCTGGACGTCGCCGGACTTGTCGAGCTCGGCGTCGCCCTTAAAGTCGACGGCCTCGTCACCAAAGACGGCGGCCTCGAAAGTGGCGCGGGTACCGGAGCCGGCCTTGCGGTTGAGGACGACGATGGTGGCGTCGTCGCCGCCGACCTCCTTCCAGTTGGTGATCTGGCCGGAGAAGATGCCCTTGAGCTGCTCGAGGGACAGGTCGTCGACCTTGACGTTCTTGGAGACGACGGGGCCCATGCCCACGACGGCGACCTCATGGTCGACGAGGTTCTTGACCTGGTCGGCCTCGAGCTTGGTCTCGGCGAAGACATCGGAGTTGCCGATGGTGACGGTGCCGGCGGCGACAGCGGTCAGGCCCTTGCCCGAACCGTTGCCCGAACCGGAGACGGAGACGTCGGGGTTGGCGTCCATGAACTTCTCGGCAGCGGCCTCGACGAGAGCCTGGAACGAAGAGGCGCCGTCGTAGGTCACCTCGCCGGAGACGGACTCGGCAGCAGCGGCGCTGCCCTCAGCAGCGGTGTTGGCGGCGTTGGAGCCGCCGCAACCAACGAGACCGAGACCGACGATGCTGGCAAGACCACCAGCGAGGCCGAGGAACTGACGACGAGAATAAGCCTGATCGAGCATGATCTTCCTTTCATACATGCGACTCGCGGGCACCCTGCCCGCTTTGCTGTTTGGAAAGATACGGTCTCGATCGGGCGACAACCGCCTTATCTGCGGTTTCTTACGGACATTTGATAGACCCTTACCGCAAGCTCTGCCCAGCCTTTACAAACGGATAACAATCCAGCGCCAAGCATGGCGCGCCTTTTACACCAATAAAAACAAAGTTGCGGTGAAATAGTTCCTGCTTGGCCATCAAATGGCCCATTCTAGGAACTATTCCACCGCAACTTAAAAAGCCCGGACGAAAGGGGTGCTAAGTTGTTAAAACGCCGCAGCCTTAAAGCTCAAGCTCGTTCAAACGTAAGATCGCCACGATATAAATCTTGAGCGCCTGCTTGAGCTGTTCCTCGTTGGCGCACTCGTTGGGGCCGTGCATCTGGCCGCCCCATGCGGGCAGTTCCAGGCCAGTCTCCTCGGGACCAAACGAGACGGCGCGGGCAAAATTGCGCGCGTACGTGCCGCCGCCCATGGCAAAGGGCTCTGCATGCTTGCCCGTAAACTCGTTGTAGGTATCGATGAGCGCCTTCACGGCCGGGTCGTCGGCAGAGACCGAGAACGGCACCTTTGTACGACCCACGCGGCACGTCACGCCAAAACGGCCCACGAGCGGATCGAGCTGCTCGCGGATGGTATCGGCACTCGTGCTGTCGGGGAAGCGCACGTCGATGACCTGCTCAATATGGCCATCCACCACACGGATGACGCCGGGATTGCAGGTGAGCGGGCCAAACGCGGGGCTCGTCGCATCGATGCCCAAGCCGCGGCCATAGGCGTCCGCATGCACAAAAGCCAAAAACTTGACAAACTCGTGCTCCGCAGGTGTCAACAGGCGCTCGTCACGGGCGCCAAACGCATCCTCGGCCTCGCGCAGATACGCCACGATCAGCCCGACGGCGTTGATCGTTCCCTCTGGCATCGAGGCATGACCGCCAATGCCGTGGGCGAAAATCTGCGCATGCCCGTTATCGAGCGCCGTGATCTCCAGGCGGTCGCCGTTCTCGACCGGCGCCGGCAGCTCATCGGCGGCAATCGCAAGCTCGCAGATAGACTGCGACGGAATGGCGTTGCTCGCCTCGGCACCGCTCCAGGACACAATGCGCCCGCCGTCGATCTTGGAGCTCACAAATGTCGCCCCAAACTGGCCCTTTTCGGCATTACAGACCGGGAACTCGGCATCGGGCGTAAACAGAAAGTCGGGGTTCGCGTGGTTCTCCAGATAATGGTGAACGTCGGACATGCCCACTTCCTCATCGCAGCCCAGCAGCGCGCGGAAGGTATAGCGCGGGGTAATGCCGTGCTTGATAAGATAAGCGCCGGCGTAGAGCGACAGCACTGCCGGGCCCTTGTCGTCAATCACGCCGCGACCGAGCAGCCAGCCCTCGCGGCGCTCCATGGCGAACGGGTCGGTGTTCCAGCCAGGGCCGGCGGGAACCACGTCCACGTGGCAGATAGTCGCGAGCTGCTTGTCGCCGCGGCCCGGGATATCGGCGATTCCCACATAGCCCTCGTCGTCGCTCGTCTGATAGCCGAGCTTCTGCGCAATGCCGAGCGCGCAATCGAGCGCATCACGGACCGGGCGGCCAAACGGCGCGCCGGGCTCCGCATCGGCAGAAACTGCCACGGACGGATAACTCACCAGCTGCTCGATATCGGCGACGACATCATCCCAGACCTCGTCGACATACTCGGCGACGCTCTGCTCCACCTGATTCATGGACGACCTCCTTAGCAATGAGCGACGGGCACGCCCGTCCCTCACATTACGTCATTAGATAGCGAAAAGTTTAGCAAGCTCTGCCACCGAGTGCACCACCGCATCGGCACCCGCTGCCTCGTGCTCGCCCGGCGCCGCCGCGCCCGAATAGATGCCGATGCACGGCACGCCCATCGCGTGCGCGCCCTCCACGTCGTTAAAGCGGTCGCCGATCATCACGGCCTCGTCGGCAGTCGCGCCAAGCGCCGCCAGGGCGTCGCGGACCGAATCGGCCTTGGTCTCGCGTCCCTGCGGCGGATTCATGCCAATCACCGCCTCAAACTGAGAGAGCCCGAGCTCATGCACCATGTCGATGCACTTGGCCTCCATGCGCGACGTCGCCACGGCCATACGTTTGCCTTGGGCGACCAACCCATCCAGCAGCTCGGGGACCCCATTGAACACGGGATACTCCTCCGGTCCCAGTTCATCAAAAAAGGCGCGGTACTCATCGGCCACCACAAGCGACTCCTCGCGGGAAAAGCCGTAAAAGTCGTGAAAGCTCTTCCACAGGGGCGGCCCGATCATGCGGCGCAGATCACCCATCTGCGTCTCCGAAAACCCGCGCGCAGCCAGCGTCTTGCGCGTCGAGGTCATCACTGCCCGACCCGTATCGGCCACCGTGCCGTCAAAATCGAACAGCACAACCGGCCGCTCGCAAAGTTGCAATGCCGCCATCGGCACCCTTCTTCCCCAGTTGATGATTTCCACACCACCGCTTCAAACTGTTGACTATTCAACAATTGAACCTAGCAATGTAGAGCAACTCCACTATACTTGTCGCACTTTGCTTTCAGAAGGCGGCGCTGCCGCGCCCCAACGAAAGGTGCAATTATGTCTTTTGCCATCATAACCGACTCCACGTCGGACATCTCCCCCGCCCGTGCCCAAGAGCTCGGCATTTACGTGATTCCGCTGCATGTGATTATCGAGGGCGAGGACCTGCTCGACCAGGTGCAGATTACCGCCGAGGAATACGTCGCCCGCATGGCCGGCTCCGAGCAGCTGCCGCACACCTCGCAGCCGAGCGCCGGCGAGTTCAAGGCACTCTTTGACCGCGTGCTCGCCGACGGCCACGATAGCGCGATCTTTATCTCGCTGTGCAGCGAGTGGTCCGCCTGCTATGCCAACGCCAGCCTGGTGGCCGAGACCCACGAGCTCGACGTGCGCTGCATCGATTCGCGCACCGGCTCGGGCGCCGAGGGCCTGCTGGTGGAGTACGCGCTGGCCATGCGCGAGGACGGCCGCAGCCTGGACGAGACCGAGGCACAGATTCGCGCGACGCTGCCCGACGCCCACCTGCTACTGATTCCCCGCACGCTCGAGAACCTCGTTAAGAACGGCCGCGCGCCCAAGCTCGCCGGCCAGCTCACGCAGATGCTCAACATTCGCCTGGCCGTTTCGCCGGAGTGGCAGTCGGGCGAGATCAAGGCCGTCAAGAAGGGCCGCGGCGCCAAGCGCATCGTCGCCAACACCATGGCCGACTGCCTCGCGTTTTTGGCTGAACACCCGGGTTCGAGCGTGCGCGTGCTCACGACCGGCGCCGCCGAGGAGCAGGAGCTTGTCAATGAAGCACTCGCAGGCCAGGACTACGTAGACGCCGGCACCGGCCCCATCGGCTGCACCATCGCCACCCACGTAGGCGTCGACGCCATCGCCATCAGCTATTGCCCCCGCTACCAACCTGCCAATTAGGGACAGATTTATTTTGGCAGGTTTTATCTGGGCAAACGTTAAACGCTAACAGACCTGTCCGACAAGATCGGGCCTGTCGGGGCTGTCGAACAGCCATGGTGCAACCAGCCCCAGCAAAGCCGTCACGCCGGCGCGCCCCAACTCAAAGCGCACCGGCGTTGCTTTAAGAGTTGCGGCGGGACGGTGACCGCTTGAGCCGAAAAGCCGCGAACCGCTTCCCATTACGCCGCAACTTCATTGCCGCCCAACCAGCCAATCGAGAAATTGGCGGCGATCGATGCTTTGTCCAACCCCCTTGCGATACCCTCTGGGCAAAAAATGGCAAATATGAGTACTGTTACCAGTTTAGTAACAGCGAAATCTGGCTGAATATGCCGTCTTCCACCAATTCCGAGCGTCATAAAGTCCCGAATCGCCATGTCGAGAGGGTTGGTTATATCAAATTTCGGCCGATTGGTCTTAAATACGTTCAAGATGATATGATACTACCCCAACAACAGTACTCATATTTGCCATTTTTTGCCCACAGGGTCTATTCGAGGGCGACTCCCGGGGTCTCCAGCCCGCCTCATAGCCGCTCAAACCCATTCAGCAACAGCCGCCGCACATTTTGACACCAGCTGAACACCACTCACGGAGTCGCATTCCACTATCACCGAACCTAAATCGGAATCGAGCGCCCAAAAAACCAAAATAACGTACCCTCATCTCAATGGACCATGAGAAGAACGGCATTTACATGAGCACCGTCACGCATCAATACGCCCTCATCGGGGACGCGTTATTCCAATTCAAGGAAGCAGTCTCTCACGTATCGGAGCCGCACAGCCAAATCGTCATCTGCAGCAACGGCCCAGACATCCGCTACGCAACGCTCGAAGAATGGGAGAAAGCCGGAAAATCTTTCGGCAAGCGAGCGCAGGTTAAGGGCCTCGTCACCAGCACGAGTTCAGCGCGCGAAAAACTCGAGCTCTTTCGCAATCTCTTTACTGGCCGCAAAGATGTTTACGCCCATGGGTACCGCAGAAAAGACGGGGGTATCGGCTATACACCCGCCTGCGCAAATGAGTGGAAACCGGGCATTTGTCCCAAGGCAAGCCATCAGAGGGTCAAATGCGCGGAATGCGGTAGCCGCGTCTTCCCCGAGTTGAGCAATGCCGCGATCATTGACCATTTCAAAGGCAGCGACGACAGGCTCCGAGACGTCATAGGTCAGTATGTTCTCGACAGTGACAGCAACACAAAAGTTCTGGTCATTGATTTTGACGGAGCCGATTGGAAAGAAGCGGCAAACGCCATTCGGCTTGTCGCAAAAAGCCATGGAATCGATGCTGCAGTTGAGCGATCGAGATCAGGCAACGGCGCACATGTCTGGTTTTTCTTCCTAGAGCTCACCGGCGCAAAGACCGCAAGAGATTTTGGAAGCAGCCTTATCGCCGAGGCGGCGATGCTCAACAAGACAATCACCTTCGAAGCTTTTGACCGAATGATGCCCGCGCAGTCCACCATTCCTGAGGGTGGCTTCGGAAATCTCATAGCGCTGCCCTTTCAAGGAAAAGCGCAGCGAGAAGGAAACAGCGTATTTGTTGACGAGCAATTTGAGCCCTTTCCCGATCAATGGCTTTATCTTTCGCAAATCCAGTTGATCCCGCGTACGATGGTGAAAAGTCTGCTCAAGAGCATCGACAATAGACCGCATGGATTATCAGCTGCAGTGGCGGCAAACACCGCCGCACCGCATTCCCAGAGGCCGCGAAAGCGGCTTCCGCTCACGCAGCGGGACTTCCCGCCATCGCTACCCGTCACGCAAGCTGATATGCTCTACATTACCGAAAAGTCCCTGAGTCCCGCAGCCCAAATGGAAGTCCGCAGGCTTGCAACATTTGCCAACCCGGAATTCTTCCGTGCGCAATCAATGCATCAATCAGTATTCGGCAAACCGCGGTACATAGACCTCAGCGAACTTAGAGATGGCTGCGTCGCGATCCCCAGAGGCTGCAAGGCTCAACTTGAGCGGCTGCTTCAAGAAGCCGGCGTTGCTGCCCACTATTCAGACAAGCGCGTATCGGGCAATCCAATTGGGATGGCATTTAAAGGGACGCTTCGCCCTGAACAGCAAATTGCCGCTGAACAGATGCTCGGCTATGAAGACGGAATCATGTCTGCGCCGACGGGTTTCGGGAAAACCGTCATTGGAGCCTATCTTATTGCTGCCATCGGTCTTCCAACGCTCGTCATCGTTCCCAAGACCGCGCTCATTGCCCAATGGAAATCCCAGCTCGAACGCTTTCTCGACATCACGGACAACCGAGAGCCAGTCCGGACCTCAAAAGGACGAATCAGTAAAAGGCAGCCTCCGCTCATTGGCCAAATCGGAGGAGGCAAAACCGCCATAAGCCGTCTCATCGACATTGCTTCATTCCAGTCTCTGTCCAGCAAGGACCCCCAGACTGGAGAACCAATAGCCAAGGAGCTCGTTCGCGATTACGGTCTCATCATCTGTGACGAATGTCACCATGCGGCCGCGCCACAGCTCGAGCTCGTCCTCAAGTCCGCTCCAGCCAAATATGTATACGGCCTTTCCGCGACGCCCAAGCGTTCGGACGGACTCACGCAGGCGCTCTCAATGCTATGCGGCCCGCTTCGCCATGTCATCGATCCAAAAACGCAGGCGATCCAACAGGGGATTCAGCGCGTTGTTAGACCGCGTTTTACCGGAGTTCGACTACCCGCCTACGAACCGGGAGCATCCTTTAATCAAGTTCTCGATCTCCTGTGTGCGCACACAGCGAGAAACAAAGCAATTGTCGACGATGCCCTCGAGACCGCGTCAAACGGTCGACATCCGCTTGTACTATCCAAAAGGAAAAAACATGCCGAAGAGCTATGTAGACTGCTTCAAAGCCGCGGACACGAACCTATACTCTTAACCGGAGAAATCGACGCCAAAGAAAGAAAGGCAATACTGAACAGCCTTCCCGGCTTCGAGCATGAGCATCGAATTATCATCGCAACCGAAGGCCTTCTGGGCGAGGGTTTCGACCTGTCTTACCTTGACACTCTGCTCATTGCCACACCGATATCTTGGGACGGCAGCATAACGCAGCAGGCAGGCAGACTACATAGAAGTCACGAGGGCAAGCAGCGGGTTGAGATATTCGACTATGTTGATTTGTCGATACCCATGCTCGCGCGCATGTACCAGAAGAGACTCAAGACCTACGCCAAGCTGGGGTATGAAGTCTTTGCAGCAAATGACAACAAACGGGCCGATCAAAACATCCTCGTTAGGCCGGCAAGGGCCATGGAGGCATTAGCGGATGACATCGCGCGCGCAATGAAAAGCATTTTTATTGCCGCGCCCTACGCATCCGCTGCATGCCTCGCAAAGCTCGCTGCCGTACTCACAGGCGCCGCCGCCCGTGGGATTGCCCTTGAGATTTCAATTGCCTCGACTCCGCACAATGACGTGAAAGCGATTTTTACCGAGATGAACGTCGACTATTCCATCAAAGCCGAAGGGCGCCTATGCGCGTCAGTAATTGACGAGGAAACCGTCTGGTACGGAACTATTCCATTACTGGCCTTTCCTAAGAAAGAGGACTGCAGCATCCGTTTCAAAAGCAGCGAAGTTGCAGCCGAGTTTTTAAGCGAAATCCAGCGAAGAGGAGAACCGGAGGTCGCAGCCACGAACGGGATGTCTCCAACAGTTACGGTGGAATAGGGGCCGTTTTTGGCCAATCGGCCGCGAATCAATCCCTATTCCCCCGCGAATCATAAGCGAGCAATCAGCCCTGCGGACCCTGGAACAGCTCCTCATGCGAGCCCATTCTGACCAGCCGGATCACAGGATTAGTCTTATGCGGCAAATAAAGAACGACCACATCGACCAAGCCATCGGATAGGTGGAAATCGATGTGGCCGTTGTAGTTTCCGCCCGGGTTTGAGAGCTCGTGGGCGCCATACTCCGCCGGAAGTGACCCATGAGCCACAAGCTCTGCAACCGCCGCTTTAAACTCACTTTTTAGCTGCGGATGCATGCGCATCGTTCGTTTGTAGTCCACCTTAAATTGAGCCTCGACTTTAATCTCGAACATCGCTATTCCTCATCGAGGAATGACATAAGCTCATCAGCGTTATTGAATGACAGGCTATCGTCCGGCAAAATCCCCAGCTCATGAGCCTCGGCGATCACCATGGCGCGCCTCGTCACCTCGTTGGGCACCTCCGCCCTTCCTACAATCTCAAAAGGAATCTTTCGCTGATTTACCAGCTGCCGAACGGCAAGATTGAGATAGGAATTGAGGCTGAGGCCGACCGAATCCAAGAACTCAGTCGCCTGCTCCTTGAGCCCCTCTTCGATTCGAACCGTCGTAGGCTTAACTGTTGCTGTAGACATTTGCGACCTCCTCGCCCTCGTCTTTTACACCAGTATACCCAATATAAATGGCAATCTGATGTTAGATAACATCAGATTGCCATGCGTATTCATGTCGCGTGGGCACGATTGATCTACATCAGCCCGCTGAGCGCAATGTCAACGGCCTCGTTGAGGTCGTCGGTAATGTGTACCAGATCCGGATCGAGCGGGCTAATCATACCGGTGCTCATCACCGGGCCGTTGAGCCAGTCGAATAGGCCCTGCCAGTACTCGGTGCCCACCAGCACGAGCGGCATGCGCTTGACCTTGTGCGTCTGCACCAGCGTGAGAACCTCGAACATCTCGTCGAGCGTGCCAAAGCCGCCGGGAAATACGATGGCGCCCGAGCTGTACTTAACGAACATGGTTTTGCGCACAAAGAAGTAGCGGAAGTCCATGCCGAGGTTCACGTATTTATTGAGCCCCTGCTCGTGCGGAAGCTCGATACCCAAGCCGACCGACTTGCCGTTGGCGCTCGCCGCTCCCCTGTTGGCCGCCTCCATGACGCCGGGACCACCGCCGGTGATAACCGCCACGCCGCGCTGGGCGATCTTGCGGCCAACGGCGCGTGCCGCCTTGTAGAGCGGATCGGTCTTGGGCGTGCGGGCACTGCCGAAGATGGTCACCGCAGGACCAAGCTCGGCAAGTGCGCCAAAACCATCAACGAACTCTGCCTGAATGCGCAGCACGCGCCAGGGGTCGGTGTGCAACCAGTCGGTCGAGTCCTCGGGCGCCAGCAGGTTGGCGTAGGTGTTGTCCTTGGGAATCATGGGGCCGCGCATGACCACGGGGCCGCGGCGGTACGTCTCGTCGTAGGCAGGCTCGCCCTCGACGTTCTCATTCTTAATCATGGGTACTCCTATCGAGAAAAAGAAAAGCGGGCGGGGTCGACGCCATGCGTCAAACACCCGCCCGAACATCAACTATTCGGTATGGTACCCACGATGCATCAAGTGCTTGCAAGCTATCGGTCATCGGTCGCGCAAGCGGTGTTAGCAAACGTGATGACCGGCCGGCGCTCGCCCCTTGCCGTTGCCCGCGCTCTGCAAGCGCCCGTGCTGCTCTTAGTAATCCACCGCCGCAGGGCTGTTCATCCAGTCGCTCACGAACGCGCCGTAGCGGCCCTCGATAATGGCCTGGCGGGCCCGCTGCATAAGGTTGAGCAGGTAGTAGATGTTGTGCATCGAAAGCAGAATGCCGCCGAGCATCTCCTTCTGCGTGACCATGTGACGGATGAGCGCACGGCTGTAACCGCCCGTGCACACCGGGCAGGTGCAGGTGGGATCGATGGGACCGTCGTCGTGCGCAAAGCGAGCGTTGCGGAAGTTGAGGCGACCCTCGCTGGAGAATGCCGTGCCCATACGGCCGGTGCGCGTCGGCAGCACGCAGTCAAACATGTCGATGCCCACGCCAACGCCGCGCACGAGCGTGGTCGGGTTGCCGACACCCATCAGGTAGCGCGGCTTATGCTTGGGCATGTACTCGCTCACGAGCGGCGCCAGGGTCTCGAACATGGTCTCGTGATCCTCGCCCACCGAATAGCCACCGATACCATAGCCCGGGAAGTCGCCGCACTCCTCCAGATGGCGCAGCGAACGCAGGCGCAGATCCAGGTGCATGCCGCCCTGAACGATGCCAAAGAGCGCCTGGTCATCGCGGGTATGCGCCTTATAGCAGCGCTCGGCCCACATGCTCGACAGCTCAACGGCGCGCTCAACGTAGGCGCGCGTGGCGGGATAGCCCGGGCACTGGTCGAGCTGCATGCAGATATCGGAGCCGAGTTTCATGGCGATTTCCATGTTGTCCTCGGGCGTCCAAAACACGTGGCGGCCGTCGTAATCGTTGACGATAAAGCGCACGCCCTCATCGGTGAGCTTGACGGCATCGTTGTGGCTGAAGACCTGGAAACCGCCCGAGTCGGTGAGGATGGGGCCGTGCCAGTTCATGAACTTGTGCAGGCCGCCCAGCTCGGCGATGGTGTCCTCGCCGGGACGCATGGACAGATGATAGGTATTGGCGAGCACGATCTGGGCGCCGAGCTTCTTGACAGTCTCGGTAGGAATGCCCTTGACGTTTGCCTTGGTGCCCACGGGCATAAAAATCGGCGTCTCGATGTCGCCGTGCGGGGTGTGCAGTACGCCGGCACGCGCGTGCGTTGTCGGGTCCTCGGCGATCAGGTCGAATTTAAACAGGTTTTGATCCATAAACTGGAACTCCTTGGTTGCGGTTCATACGCAAACCATTATACGAGCAACCATCGAACCGCACCGACTCGACAGAAACTGGTGCATTAAACGACTAGTCGTTGGGGACGTTCTTAAACGACTAGTTGTTGGGGACAGTCTTCAGCGCCATCTTACAAAGGAGTGTCCCAATCTGTCGGCACTTAGGGACTGTCCCCAAGTGCCGGCAAGAGTGTCCCTTTCGACTAGTCATTTAAGAACGTCCCCAACGACTACATCAAGGCAACGCCGATGCTCTGGCAACGTCAGCGAGCGGTCACCAGGGCGAACAAATTGGCATGAAAAGAGGACGGCATTGACCTTCTGGTCATGCCGCCCTCTTTGAATGACAAGTTGTCGCCCTGGTGACCGCGCAGCGTCGGCCCGTTACGGCGTTTGGTAAAACGCCGTAACCCCTACGGACGCTGGCCCATGCCACCCTCGAGGGTGACGGTCTCGCCGTTCATATACTTAAAGTCGGGACCGCAGAGCTGAACGACAACGCGGCCGATTTCCTTCTCGACGTCGCCGTAGTGGCCAGCCGGCGGCATGTGGACGTTGGCCTTGAACGCCTCGGGATAGGCATCCTGGAAGTTCTCGAGCGCAGCGGTCCAAGCAAGCGGGCAAACGATATTGACGTTGATGCCGTCCTTGCCCCACTCGTTGGCAGCGACGCGGGTCAGTCCGCGGATGCCCTCCTTGGCAGCGGCGTAGCTGCACTGGCCATAGTTGCCAAACAGGCCGGCGCCCGAAGCAAAGTTGACCACGGAGCCCTTGGTCTCCTTCAGGTGCGGGTAGGCCTTCTGCATGTACAGGTAGGTGGCATACAGGCCAGAGTAAATGGCCAGGTTAAACTGATCCATGGTGTGATCGGCAATGGTCACGCCCGAGGCGCTGGCCTGAGCATTGTTGACGACGGCGTCGATGCGGCCGAACTCCTCAATAGCCTTGTCGATGACGTTCTGGACGACGGCCTCGTTGTCCTGACCAGCCGAGACATCGGCCTGAACAGGCAGAACCTTGACGCCGTACTCGGCCTCGAGGGATTCCTTGGCAGCCTCGAGCTTGGCAACGTTGCGGCCGGTAATGACGAGGTTTGCGCCCTCCTTGGCAAAAGCGATATCGATACCGTAGCCGATGGAGCCAGCGGAGCCGTCCTTGAGCGTGGCCTTGCCGCCGCCGGTGACGATCACGGTCTTACCAGTGAAAAGTCCCATATAAAGTCCTTTCAAATCGCGACGGGCCTGCCCGTCGACTGCGCGCATCCAACTTCACGCGCCAAAAGCTGAAATGCAACTTTAGCGGGTTCAAGTGAAAAATAAAGCCCCTGGCAGGCGAACGGCGCAACGTCTTTCGGCGAAGGGAATGTCAAGTACAAACTGGATAAAGTGGCCGAGTTTTTGCTATCGACGCGAGCCATCGAACACGTTTTGAAACTTTGCTGCAGCGCGCGGGATGTCGGCGCGAGACTTTATCATAGGGTGACAAACAACGATGAGGAGCACATGCCTATGACAGACGAGCTGGACCCCCAGACTCAACAGCATATTGATGATTCCGCAGACGTCACTGCAGATGCCGACGCTGTGACCTGCGATGATATTGACCTCGACGGCCCATTCTTGGACGAAAGCGCTACGGCGGAAACCCCTGGCGCCGAAGATGCAGACGAGCAAAACGACGATGCGCCCGCTCAGGACGACCGCCCCGTACAGGATGCTGCTCCGCAAGCTGCGGGCCCTATCGAGGTTTCTTCGGAAGAAGAGCTCGACGCCGTCATGGACTCCATGATGGATGCCGTCAAAGCGATGAAAGACGCCGTGGCCGACGCTGACGTTGACGCCGAGGAAGAGGAGGCCGCCGAGGCAGCCTCGACCTTCGTACCCGGCGAGACTCCGGTTGCCGACCAGGGCAGCACCATGCCCTCGTTTCTGCAGCTCGAGCATCCCACGATTGGCACCGATGCGGTCGACCCGCACGCAGCAGGCTTTTCTGTGATCGAAGGCGGTACCGGCAATATCGCCGTGCCGCAGACTGCCGATGCGGACGCTGCCGACACCGCTCGCCCGACTGCCCCGCACTCCCCCGCCGCGAGCCGCGATCTGGGGACCGCTGTCTCGAACACTGCGAACGCCGTGGGCACCTTTATCGCCCAGGGCGCCTCGGCCATGCGCGAGATGAACGCCGCGAAAAAGGCACTTGCCGATGCCCGCGCCCACCTGGCCGAACTTGAGCAGCGCATTGCCGATCAGGCCGAGGAACTCGAGACGCGCCAGGATATCGCAGGCCGCTACGACCAGATCGTCGCCGACCAGCGCCAGGCGATTGCCACGGCCCAAAAGACTGCAGCGGTCGCCGAGATTGACCGTGATGTCCACGCCTCCAAAGCGACAGAGCTCAAGGGTCAGCTCGAACAAATGAAGACAGAGGATGACGCGACTGAGCTCCGCCTGAAGGCCGCGCTCGACGCCGTGGAGGCCCGCGAGGCGAGCTCACGCGAGACCGGCAACCGCCTCGTTCGACGTCTTGAGGATTCCAAGCGCATCCGCGACAAGGTGAAGGCAGAGCGAGACGCCGGCATTGCCGCCGCACAACAAACCGTCGACGCCACGCGCGCCCAGCTCGAGACGCTGCGTCATGAGTATGCCGAGCTGCAACGCAATCCCTCGGCAAATCCCGCCAACTATACGGTGCGCACCAGCGAGCTCTCGATGCAGATTTCCGACACGGCAGATGCCCTGCGTAAAGCCGAAGAAGATGTCCCGCGCATCACCGCCGACCTTGAGCACTCGCTTGCCGCAGCCGAGCAGGCCGTCGAGCAGGCTCAAGCCCCTATCGCCGACGCAAAACGCGCGCACCAAGCCGTGACGACCGAAGCCGATGCCGCGCGCGACGAGCTGCAGACGGCGAAGACCGCCGCCGCGACTCGTCAGCGCGAACTGCGCGAGAAGATCGCTGCCGAGGACAAGGCGCGCCGCGACCAGGAGCAGACCATCGCCAACGCCCAAGCAGATGCCGCACATGCACAGTCGATCATCGAACAGGCGACCGAGGTGCACGACCATCCCGAGATTACCGAATCGCTCGCAGGATCTCTGGTCCGCGATAAGGCCGAGTACGCCGAAACCGAGCGCGAAGCGGCTCAACTCGAAGCCGCCGAGGACGACGTGCGCGAGCGCACCCGCGACTCACGCGTCAAATTCACCGGCGCCATCGTCTGCATTGTCGCCGTAATCCTCGCGATCGTCCTGATCTGGCTGTTCATGAGCAAGTAAGCCAGTTACCAAAAACGCCCCAACGCAGTTGCGGTGAGATAGTTCCTGTTTAGCCCTCAAAAAGGCCAATTCAAGAACTATTTCACCGCAACTTTTTGATTGGTGCAAAGGGGTCAGGCCACTTTGCACCAACTTGGTGCATATAAACCAGTCCCCATTGTACCAGCAACGTTTGCCCAGATAAAACCTGCCAAAATAAACCTGTCCCTTTTTGGCAGGTTGAACCACGGCAACACCGATGTTTTGGCGCGGACAGCGAAAACCCGCCAGAGCGAGCAAGGTGCCTTGAAACGAGGCGGCATTGACCTTCTGGTCATGCCGCCGAAGTTGAAAGGCAGATTGCCGCTCTGGCGGGTTTGCAGCGTCAAGTGGTTACGCGGTTCGTAGAACCGCGTAACTAACAAAT
>NZ_QSPN01000010.1:20380-97302 GCF_003436455.1 Collinsella sp. TM05-37
CGGTTCGTAGAACCGCGTAACTAACAAATGAGCATGGCGTCGCCAAAGCTGAAGAAGCGGTAGCGCTCCTCGATGGCGGCGGCATAGGCATCCATGATCTGGTCGCGGGTGGCAAGTGCGCTCACGAGCATCATGAGCGTGGAGCGCGGCACGTGGAAGTTCGTGATCAGCGCGTCGACCACGTGATAGGTCGAGCCGGGCATGAGGTAGAGCTGCGTCGTCGCGTTCTCGCGCACCACGATGTCGCCGCGGCCGAGCGTGTCGGCCCCATCCTCGCGGCCCTCAAAATAGCGCGCCGTCACGGCCGGATCAGACACCGGTGCCTCAGCGTCAAAGGCGCTCTCGAGCGAGCGTACTGCGGTGGTGCCGACGGCGATCACGCGGTGCCCCTCGGCCTTCGCCTTATGCACGGCGTCGACAACCTCCTGTGACACGTGGTAGCGCTCGGTGTGCATGACGTGCTGCGTGGGGTCGTCCTCCTCCACCAGACGGAAGGTATCAATACCCACCTCGAGCTCGACGGCGGCAAACTTCGCGCCCTTGGCCTCGATAGCGGCCATGAGCTCGGGGGTAAAGTGCAGACCCGCCGTAGGAGCGGCAGCCGAGTGCTCCTCCTTCATGGCGTAGACGGTCTGGTACTTCTCGGGATCGCCCTCGTAATCGGTAATGTAGGGCGGCAGCGGCACGTGACCGGCAGCATGAATGGCCTCGTCGAGCGTGCGCGGCTCGCCGGCGGCATTGCAGCCGGCCGGCTCAAAGCGCACCAGACGGCCTCCGCGGCTATCGGTGACAAAGTCGATGACCTCGGCCGTCAGCACCACGGGAGCCCCCTCGGGCGCATGGGCGCCACCGGCGCGATACTCAATCTGAGCACCGGGCTTCAGGCGCTTACCCGGCTTGACCAGGCACTCCCAAACGTGGCCCAGCGGGTCAACATCCTCACGGCGCTTGAGCAGCAGCGTCTCGACCACGCCACCCGAGCCGGCTTTGCGACCGATCAGGCGGGCCGGCATCACACGCGTCTTGTTGATGACGAGCACATCGCCCGGCTCGATATAGTCGATGATGTCGCGGAAGATGCGGTGCTCAACGGTACCGCCGTGCTCCAGCGGCTTCCCCGCCTGGGAGCCTTTGCGATCCACCACCAGCAGGCGGCAGGAGTCGCGCGGCTCGGCAGGAGCCTGGGCAATCAGTTCCTCAGGAAGGTTGTAGTCAAAATCATCGGTACGCATAGACACGTCGGATACTCCTTATATAGCTAAAGTCCGCTCTACATCCTAGCAGGCTGACGTCCCAAACGAACTACTTTTTGGCGGCTTTGCGCTCGTCGCGGATGCGGGCGCGGTCCATGGCCGCCTCGACAGCAGAAAAGCGGCAGCCGCAGTAGTTCTGTCGATACATGCCCAGTTCGCGCGAACGGCGCGTAGCCTCGGGATAATACGGGCGAAAATCGCGAATCACCGGGGTGAGCCCATGGGCGGCCGCCAAACGCTCAAGCACGTCATTGCAGGTGTCGAACAGCTGATACGGCGAGACGGCGAGCGTCGTACCCACATATTCAAACCTGCGCTCCTGGGCAACGCGGCATGCCTCGGCCAAGCGCAAGGCATAGCACGAGCGACAGCGACGGGGCCGATCGGCACCCAGCGGGGCCACGCCGGCCTCCCAGCGCTCGCGGTCCTCCCCCGCCTCGATGAGCTCGATGTCGCCATCGGCACACCACCGGCGCAGCTCGTCCAGACGCCGCCGCCATTCATCGCGCGGTTGAATATTGGGATTGGTCCAGCAAATCGTGGGCTCAAACCCCTCCTCGCGCAGCAGGCGAACCGGCTCAAGCGAGCATGGTGCACAGCACGCATGCAGCAACAACGACTTCATCGACATCCCCGTCCCAGAAAACTCACACCGACATCATGGCAGCTAAAATAGCCCCGTCCCAAAAAGACTACTTTGCGAAAAAGCGCACGCCAAAGGACGTATCCTCGCAGGCGACGATACGGCGGTCGCGCAGAATGGTCCGCACGTAATACCAATCACCCACACAGCCCGACAAGTGCAGACCAGCCGCCAGGTAGCACAGCAGCGGATAGTCCGAGAACGCAAACCCCAGGGCAAATGCTGTCGTCACAACAACCGTCGGCGCCAGGCAAACCGCCATGTACCGCCGGCGCGAATACACAACGCCCTCGGCGCAGGCATAGATCATCGCCGTCTCGCGATTCGCCCCAAAGGTCACCTGCGCGCCCGCAGGCGCCAGCAGCTTAAAAAACACCGCATGCACCAGCTCGTGCACGGCAAACGATGCCATTGAGACCGCAGCCAAGCCGACTATCCAGCCCACGACAGCCATCCAGCCGCCCGCCTCAGCCGCGTCCAAGTCCGCAGGCCCGCCCAACAGCATAAACACCGGCACCAGGCACACGGCAAACACCGCGATCACGGCCATCCCCCACACGAAGCAAGCGTGTAGAAAATCCTCGTCCTCAAACGCATGTATGTTGGAAATCTCATTCATAGCATCTTAGGATAGCGCCCCTGCCACGCACCCGCCCGCATGTGCGATAATGTCGAACGATATGCACGAATTGACCACCGCGCCGCCGAACCCCGTGCCCGGCCGCGCTCTTACCTATATGCGAAGGAGTCCCATGGCATCCAAATACTCCATGAACGACCGTCCCAGCTGGCCGCGCCGCGCCATCGTTACCGCCGGCGAGCCCTACGGCAACAAGGGTCTGCACTTTGGCCACGTCGGCGGCGTCTTTGTCCCGGCCGACTTCTTCGCCCGCTTCCTGCGCGACCGCCTGGGCCGCGAAAACGTCATCTTCACCTCGGGCACCGACTGCTACGGTTCGCCCATCATGGAGAGCTACCGCAAGCTCAAGGAGAACGAGGGCTACGACAAGTCCATCGGCGAGTATGTCGAGTCCAATCACTCCCGCCAGGCCGCGACCCTCAACAACTACAACATCAGCTGCGACATCTACGGCGGCTCGGGCCTTGAGCCGGCGGCCCAGATCCACAACGAGGTGACTGCCGAGATTATCGAGCGCCTGCACGAGCAGGGCACCATCTCCAAGCGCTCCACGCTGCAGTTCTACGATGCCAAGGCCGGCACGTTCCTCAACGGCCGCCAGGTCATCGGCCGCTGCCCCATCCAGGGCTGCAAGTCCGAGAAGGCTTATGCCGACGAGTGCGATCTGGGCCACCAGTTTGAGCCCGAGGAGCTCATCGCGCCCAAGAGCCAGCTCACCGGCGAGGTGCCCGAGCTGCGCCCGGTCGACAATCTCTACTTTGACCTGCCGGCCTACCTCGACTTTATGAAGACCTACACCGCCAAGCTCGCCCAGAACCCGCAGGTTCGCTCCGTGGTCTCCAAGACCATGGAGGAGTGGCTGCTGCCGGCTCAGCTCTACATCCAGAACAAGTTCCGCGAGGCCTTCGATGCCGTCGAGGACCAGCTCCCCGAGCACACCGTGCTGGAGCCCGAGGGCAACAAGAGCAGCTTTACCGTCACCTTCCCCAGCTGGAAGGAGCGCGACGACGCCCACGCGGTGCTCGCCAACGGTGGCGTGCGCTTCCGCAGCGGCAAGGCACTCGTGCCCTTCCGCATCACCGGCAACATCGACTGGGGCGTTCCGGTGCCCGAGGTCGACGGCGTGAACGACGTCACTTGCTGGTGCTGGCCCGAGAGCCTGTGGGCGCCCATCAGCTATACGCGTACCGTGCTCGCACGCGATGCCAAGGCAGCCGGCGTGACCGAGGGCGTCGCCGCCCAGGATGCCGCCCTCATGGGCGAGCCCGCCGCCGATTCCACGCAGGTCCCCGCGCCCACCTACCAGCACAGCTCGCTCGACTGGCGCGACTGGTGGTGCTCGGACGACGCGCAGATCTACCAGTTCATCGGTCAGGACAACATCTATTTCTACTGCATCGCGCAAACCGCCATGTGGGAGGCCCTGGGTTGGGACCTTACGCAGAGCACCGTCAGCGCCTGCTATCACCTGCTCTACATGGGCAAAAAGGCGAGCTCGTCCTCGCAGACCCCTCCCCCGCCGGCAGACGACCTGCTCAACCACTACACCTGCGAGCAGATGCGCGCGCACTGGCTGTCGCTCGGCCTATCCGAGAAGCCGGTGAGCTTTAGCCCCAAGGCATACGACACGCGTGTGACCGGCAAGGACAAGGACGGCAACGAGGTGCGTGCCTGCGACGACAAGCGCGTTATCGATCCGGCCCTTAAGGAGAGCGCCCTTTTGACCGGCGTCTTCAACCGCCTGGCCCGCAGCTGCTTCTACGGCGTCGCCATCAAGGAGGGCGACGAGAGCCCCTACCGCAACGGCTGCATCCCCGCCGGTGCCGCTTCTGACACCGTGGTCGAAGCCGCCGAGCAGGCAGCTCTCGCCTTTGAGCAAGCCATGTACAAGTTCGAGACGCACCGCGCGCTCGCCGTGTGCGACGACTACCTGCGTGCCGCCAACAAGCGCTGGAGCGACGCCTCTAAGGCCGCCAACAAGCTCGAGGGCGAGCCGGCAAACGCCGCAATGACGCAGGCCCTCGTCGACGCCTTTACCGAGCTGCGCGTGGCGACCGTGCTCATGCACGGCATCGTCCCTGCCGGCTGCGAGCTCATCTGCGAGTACTTCGACGTTGACCCGGTCGCCTTCTTTAGCTGGGATAACATCTTCGCCTCCACGGATGAGTTTGTGGAGAGCCTGGGCGAGAAGCCCGGCGAGCACCGCGTGAAGCCGCTACCCCCGCGCTTCGACTTCTTCAGCAAGCACGAGAGCCAGTACTAGGCAACAGCAACGCGCCCGGGAATGATTATTCTGGGACGGGGATTAAAAAATCATTCCCGGGCGACGCAAAGTAGTCTTTTTGGGACGGGGATCATTAAATGATTTTTTAATCCCCGTCCCAGAATAATCATTTAGGTGGAAGGAAAGACGGATGTCCAAGCCGCGTCGTCGTAAGCAGAAAAAGCAGGTCAAGGCCGAGCTCAAGCTCAGGCAGTTTGCCGCCACCGAGCTTTCCGACCAGCTTGCCGCCCTTCCCTGCGCCGCCGACCTGCCGCGCTTTATGGTCGACACGGTCGCCGGCGCCTATGCGCCCGCCGATGCCGAGCTTATGATCGAGGGCTTCGGCGCCGCGGCCACACGCCCGGTCACGCTGCGCGCCAACACGCTCAAGGCAACCGCCGAGGACATCGCCGCGGCGCTCGATGCCGCCGGCATCGCCCACCGCCCCGTCGCATGGTACCCGGACGCTTCCATCCTGCCCGAGGCCCAGGTTTCCGACCTGTGGGACCTCGACATCTACCGCGACGGCAAGATCTACTTGCAAAGTCTGTCGTCCATGATGCCGCCGTTGGTCTTGGGCGCCCAGGCCGGCGAGGACATCCTGGACATGTGCGCGGCCCCCGGCGGCAAGACGACGCAGATCGCCGCCCTCACCCAGGGCCAGGCACACCTCACCGCCTGCGAGATGAGCATTCCCCGCGCCGAGAAGCTCGAAGCCAACCTCCACCGCCAAGGCGCAAAAAACGTGCCCGTCATGCGCATCGACGCACGCGAGCTCGACGAGTTCTTCCGCTTTGACCGTATCCTGCTCGACGCTCCCTGCACCGGCACGGGCACAGTCGTCAGCGGCAACGAGAAGAGCCTGCGCGGCCTCACCGAGCAGTTGCTGAGCAGGTGCGCCCGCTCGCAGCGAGCACTTCTGGACCGCGCCATGGGAGCCCTCAAACCGGGCGGCACGCTCGTCTATTCGACTTGTTCGATCTTGCCGCAGGAAAACGAGGACGCCCTGCAAGAGGCCCTCGACAAGCACATGGACTGCGAGCTTATCCCCCTCGATGGCACGCCGAGCGAAAGTGAGGCACGCCGCGCCCAGGAAGCTGGTGAGGAGCCGCGCATCGAGTCCAACGCCCTGACCGAAGCCATTGCCGCGGGTCAGGTATCGGCCATCGCCAACGGCCTGCCCGGCACGCTCACCATTCCGCCCAGCCGCGACTTTGAGGGCTTCTACATTGCCCTGATCCGAAAACGCAGTTAGCGCACGGATCCAAAACTCAACAAGCTATCTCCGTGCGCGTTTGCCCTGCTGGTCGCGATGCTGTTTAGGCATCGTGCGCTCCTTGCGTTCGGCCCTTTTGCCCTTAATGGCCGTGACCACAAAGTAGATGACCGCGGCGGCAACAATTGCGCCCACACACAGGCCAATCGAGCCAAACATTGCTGTCAATTCCATACCGCGTCACCTCTCTTTTAAACGGGACTTTCAAGATAGCACCTCGATCCCCGCCACCACAGCTCCTTCACGTTCGCCGGCCCTTCGGTCTAACGAATTGCGTGGCGGGGAAAAATCAACTCGTCAAACGATTTAGCATTCGCAATTCCGGCTGCATCGCGCCGGCCGTCATCACATAGAATCGAGCTTCCATGGATACCCTCAACGATCTAAATGAGCGCGTCGACGCCTTCGTCGGCACCAGCTCTTTCGACACGCCTGCCGCGGCAAACGACCAAGCCCCCATCGATGTGCCCGCCGAGGTTCACGAGGACATTGTCGCCTCGGTCGATTTCTCCGAGGTCGAGCTCGCAGACGAGTTCACCGAGCCCCAGGTAGCCGTCACGCCCAACGGCCTGCTCCCTATGGAGCCCCTGCCCATCGACGGACGTCTGCGCAAGGCTGCCCTTCGCATGCCCGACGAGATCGAGGAGGCCAGCGGCTTCACGCTCTTCGGCCGCCGCATCAAGTCGCTCATTTACACCACCGATGTCGCGGTTATCCGCAACTCCAACGCCGATGCCGTCTTTGCCGTTTACCCCTTCACGCCGCAGCCCGCCATTACGCAGGCGCTGCTGACCGTCGCCGAGTGCCCGGTCTTTGTAGGTGTGGGCGGTGGCACCACCACCGGTAAGCGCTCCGTGCAGATGGCAGCCGTCTCCGAGATGCAGGGCGCGGCGGGATGCGTGGTCAACTCCCCCGCCACCGCCGAGATGGTCGAGCACATCACCAACATCGCCGACATCCCCGTCATCGCTACGGTCGTTCGCTGCGACGACGATGCCCACGCCAAGGTGCGCGCTGGAGCCAAGATTCTCAACATCGCCGCCGGCAAGAACACGCCCCAGGTCCTACGCGAGCTGCGCAAGCACTATCCCAACCTGCCGCTCATCGCGCCGGGCGGCAAGACGCCAGAGAGCATCCGTGAAACCATCGCCGCCGGCGCCAACGCCATCATCTGGACGCCGCCTTCGGCCCAGCAGCTACAGACCGACATGATGCAGCGTTATCGCAAGATGAAGGAAGACGCCACACCTGTCATCTCGCACGACGATGTGCCCATTATCGACCAGGTCTCCGCCGCCGAGGTCAGCCAGGTCGAGAACATGAATCCCGACGTGCCGATTCCCGACGAAGTCATCGAGCGCGTCGCTTCGATCCACGAGCGCGTCGAGGAGCATCGCGCCAACCGCGGCCTCAAGCCGTCACTGCACGGCTTCTTCTTCCGCGGAAAGAAACGCTAACCCCAACAGCAAGGCCCGCCCCACAAACGTGAGGCGGGCCGTTTTCGTTTGAGCAATCATGCAGCGATGTGATGGGGCAAACTAATCCACGCGCTTGTCGCCCATAAAGAAGAGCGCCACCGTACCAGGTCCGGTATGCGAGCCAATCAGAGTACCGATGTTATTGATCTCAATCTTGCCTTTAAGCTGCGGAATCTGTTCCTCGATCAGCGCCGCAACTGCCTCGGCATCCTCGCGGCACGCCGAGTGCGACATGACGCACTTACCCGAATAATCCGCACCGTCCTGCACGTGTGCCATCATGGTCTTGGCCATCTCGGAAATCGCGCGCTTCTTAGTGCGAATCTTCTCACGTGGCGACAGCTTGCCGTCGCAATCGACCGTCATAAGCGGGCAAATCTTAAGCGCCGTGCCGATGATCGCACTCGCAGCCGAAATGCGACCGCCGCGCAGGTAGCTCGACAGATCGGTCGAGAAGAACCAGTGGTGCAGGTTGAGCTTGTGCTCCTCGATCCAGGCAGCCGTCTCGTCGAGTGAAGCCCCGCTATCGCGCACATCGGCGGCATATTCCAGCAACAGGCCAAAGCCCGAAGACGCCCCCAGCGAATCGATGACGCGCACCTTGCCGCCCTGGGGATAGCGATCCGCGAGCATCTGCGCCGCAACGCAGGCCGATCCATACGTGCCCGAAATACCCGACGACAACGTCAGGTGCAGCACGTCTTTGCCCTCGGCAACAAGCGGCTCCCAAAACTCTTCGTACTCACCCACGCTCACCTGAGACGTCTTGGGCATGGCGCCCGCGGATATCTGGGCAAAAAACTCGTCCGGCGTAATCGACTGATACAGATCGTCCGTATAGACAACATCGTCGATCTCGTAATGAAAACACACGACAGGGATATTGCGCGATTCAAAGAACTCCCGAGTTCGATCGGCGGCGGATTCACAGGTCAGGACAAAATCACTCATATGAGGCTCCTTACGTATAGTTATAAAAATTATCGCACAGCAAGCATAAATACGGTACAAATGTCCACTATTTACCAAATAGAGCCAAAGGTGGTGAACATCTTTACCGTCATCATCTCTATCGATCCCGGAGGCATACGTCTGCAAAAACGACCCTACGTCTCCACTCAACCGCCATATCTACCTCAACTAAATCGATTTACCAAACCGTTCAGCCGACAATTCAGCCGCTGGCGCAAAATCGAAACAAAAGCGGCGCATACTGATAAACGTTTGACGCTGTTTATCAGTTTTACCAGCTCCATCGGAAGGTGTTTCATGGTCGCATTCGATCGCAATCCGCAAGACTTCAAGTATCTGCGTCTGCTGTCGAAACAATTTCCCACCGAGCAATCCGCGTTTACCGAGATCATCAATCTCTCGGCCATCCTCAACCTGCCCAAAGGCACCGAGCATTTTATGAGCGACGTGCATGGCGAGTACGAGGCCTTTATGCACATCCTCAACAACTGCTCGGGCGTCGTGCGCGAGCATGTCGACGAGATTTTTGGCGACACGCTCACCTTTGACGAAAAGGGCGAGCTGTGCACGCTCATCTACTACCCGCACGAGAAGATCGAGCTGGTCCGCAGCCAGCGCGAGGACTCGCCCACCTGGTACAAAACGATGCTTGACCAGCTCATCATGGTCGCTCGTTCGCTTTCAAGCCGCTACACCCGCTCCAAGGTTCGTAAGGCCATCCCACGCGATTACGCCTACATCATCGACGAGCTGCTACACACGCATCCGGATGAGAACAACTATCGTGTGCGCTATCACGAGCGCATCGTGGAGTCCATCCTGGAGACCGCAAGCGCCGACGACTTTATCGAGTCGCTCGCCTCGCTCATCAAGCGCCTGGCCGTCGACCACCTGCACCTGGTGGGCGACATCTTCGACCGCGGCGGCGGCGCGGCCAAGATTATGGACCGTCTGCTCACCTACCATTCACTCGACATCCAGTGGGGCAACCACGACCTGCTGTGGATGGGCGCTGCGGCCGGTGAGCCCGCCTGCATCGCCACGGTGCTGCGCAACAACCTACGCTACGACAACTACGAGATCCTGGAGAACGACTACGGCATCTCGCTGCGTGAGCTTGTCGCCTTTGCCGATGCCACCTACACCGCCGGTGAGTCCATCACCCCGCTGATCAAGGCCATCAACGTGCTGCTCTTTAAGCTCGAGGGCCAGATTATCCAGCGCCACCCCGAGTTCGATATGACCGACCGCCTGTTACTCGACAAAATCGATCACGACACCGGCACGGTCACGCTCGCCGACGGCAGCGTGTGGCCGCTCACGACCAATGACTTCCCCACCGTCGACCCGGCGGACCCCTATTCGCTCACGCCCCAAGAGCAGCACATCATCGACAAGCTCGTGTCCGAGTTTGTCACCGCCGATCACCTGCATCGCCATATCGATTTCCTCTATTCCCACGGCTCGATGTACAAGGTCGCCAACGGCAACCTGCTGTTCCATGGCTGCGTGCCGCTCAACGAAGACGGCACCTTTAGCAGCATGAACTGCCTGGGCACCTGGCACGCTGGCCGCGATTATCTCGATTTTTGCGACCACATCGCCCGCCGCGCCTGGCGCGTGGGCGACCGCGACGCTCTCGACTGGATGTGGTACCTGTGGATTGGCTTTAACTCACCCGCCAGCGGACGCCTGGTGCGTACCTTTGAGCGCGCCTATATCGCCGATAAGAGCACCTGGGTCGAGCCGATGGACCCGTACTTTACGCTTACCAAGTCGCCCTCGGTCTGCGACGACATCATGCGCGAGTTTGGCGTCGCGCCCATGGCATGCTCACCGACCGGTCACATCATCAACGGCCACACGCCCGTTAAAACCACCAAGGGCGAGCAGCCCATCCGCGCCGAGGGCAAGCTGCTGGTCATCGATGGCGGATTCTGCCGCGCTTACCATCCCAAGACGGGCATCGCCGGCTACACGCTTATCTCGAGCTCGCGAGGGTGCCGCCTCAAGTCGCACCAGGCCTTTACCACCGTTGCCGAGGCGCTCACCCGCAACATCGATATCGAAAGCGAGACCAACCGCTTTGACGAGGCCGACCGCCGCCGCATGGTGAGCGACACCGATACCGGCGCCCAGATCCGCAGCCAGATCCAGGACCTGCGCCAGCTGCTCGATGCATATAGAAACGGTGCTATCGAGGAGCGCGCCTAGCACCACCCGTGGGGATTGGCTAAACTTGCTGAGTTTGTCATCCCCGCGGCGCCCCGGCGCCACCATAAGGCAGGTACCATGCAAAAGCTCCTTGCGCAGATCATGAAGTTTGGCGTCGTCGGCGTCATTGCCACGGTCATCGACTTTGGCATTATGAATCTGCTCCACTACGGTCTGGGCCTCAACATCCTAATCGCCAACACCAGCGGCTTTATCATCTCACTCATCTTTAACTACCTCGCTAGCATGAAGTACGTGTTTGCGCACAAGGAGGGCATGAGCCGCCGCCGCGAGTTCATTATCTTTGTCGTGCTGTCTGTGATCGGTTTGGGACTCAACGACGGCATCGTGCTGGCGCTCAACGCCGGCCTGGGGCTCGAGGCCAATATCGCCAAGATTTGCGCCACCGCGCTTGTCATGGTCTACAACTTTGTGACCCGAAAGATCTTCCTGGAAGGCGACGAGACCAAGTAACTCGCAACCTTACAGCTTTACAATGCCCACAGATGACGCGCGTCGAGCGCTGTGTTGTTCGTGGGCATTGCTCGTTTACGGGCAAATTTTCAACGTTTGCGGATTAGCACTTGATAATTTGGCGAGTTCGTATAGTTCTTGGCAAAGACCTTACGTTTCCCTTGCAAAAGCTCTAAAGTATTCTCTGCTCGATTCATCAACGCATTGGATGTGATTACGTGCGCAAGGCACTGGCACAACCTCATACCAAGCAGTTCCTCAAGTTCGCTGTCGTGGGTCTTATCTCCTTTGGCATCGACTGGGGTATGCTCATTGCGCTCGTCGAGCTGTTTCACCTCGACTTTTTGATGAGCACCACGGTCTCGTTTACCACGTCCGTCGTGGTCAACTACTGGCTCAGCATGAAGTATGTGTTCGACCACCGCGAGGGCATGAGCCGCAAGCGCGAGTTCACGATCTTCACCATCCTGTCGGTGATCGGCCTGGGCCTCAACGACCTATACATGTTTGTGGGCGTCACGTTTTTGAGCATCGGCTACCAGGCCATGAAGGCCATCGCCACATTCCTCGTCACCTGGTACAACTACTTCAGCCGTCGCTTCTTCCTCGAGGGCGCACGGTCGTAGTCGATTCGCTATTTGCTTGAATGTATAACCGGTTGGAATTCCCATTCCAACCGGTTTTTTGTTTGCCGAGAGACCGGGCGGCCCGGTCCCATTCGCATGAAAACGGGCGGCCCGGATGTTTGTCCGAACCGCCCGTCTGGCGCGCTATGTCGAGGCCTCTAGCCTGTAACGTAATACCAGACCACGTTGTCGCCGTTGGAGAGAACGTAGTTGCTGCAGGCCGTCATGGGCGTTGTGCCGTTGACGGAGTACATCCAGCCGCTCGTACCGCCGTACTGTTTCTCCGCCAAACCACCAATCG
Source organism: Collinsella sp. TM05-37 (assembly GCF_003436455.1). Lineage (NCBI taxonomy): Bacteria > Bacillati > Actinomycetota > Coriobacteriia > Coriobacteriales > Coriobacteriaceae > Collinsella > Collinsella sp. TM05-37. Next base: position 32,521 of record NZ_QSPN01000010.1, read on the forward strand.
CGGAGACATACGTGCCGTACGACGAGCCATGTGCGTTGACAGAAAGGCCCAGCGCGCACAGGGCATCGTAGACGGTAGCGCCTTCGTTAAAGGTAAAGGTGCCACCAGAAGACACAGGATTGCCCACAGCGCTCGATGTGACCGAAACCGTCACTGTTATGTAGCTGGACTCCTGCGAGCCGCTCTGGCCGCCCGAGGAGGCGTTTCCACCATTAGAGGATGAGGCTCCATCAGACGACTGGCCACCGCCAGACGCATTGGAAGTATCGCCGACTCCCGTATTTTGGGCAGCGGATTTATCGCCAGACTTCTTGCCGTCCTGACCATCGGACTTCTTGCTATCCGAGCTTTTATCCGATTCCTTGTCCGAAGACTCGGAATCGTCCTTGCCGTCGTTCGAACCCTTGGACTCGTCTTTTGCATCATTCGATGACTTGGAGTCCTCGGAACTGGCCTCGCCCGAAGCCATAGTCGAGCCAGACGCCTTGGTGTCCTTGGTGACGACGCTCTCCCCCGTCACGGCCTGAATGATCCAGTCGATGGACCAGGCGCCGCTCTCGGAAGGATGGACGAAGCCCAGCGAGACGACGATCAGAATGGTGCACGCGGCAGTCAAAACGCCAAGGAGCGCCTTGCGACGAGGGGCGGACGCCGCCGAAGCGGCGCCCTGTTGCTTTGTATCGTCGAACTGAATGAACGAGGAATCTGGTTGCTTGGGGTCAGCGTCCTTGGATTTATTGGACACAGCCCTCACCTACCGACGTTTGGTGAACACGAACACGCCGACGATGGCGAGACCGATGACGCCGGCGGCAACGCCAACAATGGCGAGCGGGTTGGTGCCAGCCTCCTGCTCGGAGGCACTAGAGGACTTCTTAGCAGTGGTCGTGGAAGCAGCACCCGTATCGGACTTGGAATCGGACTTCTTGTCGGACTTGCTGTCCTTCTTGTCAGACTTCTTGTCAGACTTCTTCTCGTCCTTCTTATCGGACTTATCGGAGTCCTTCTTGTCGGACTTGTTGTCCTTGGTCTCGGTCTTGGTCGACACCGTCGTCTTGGTCGCCGGCTTATGACCCGGGGCGACAACGCCGCCAGCCTGCTGGCCCTTCGTGCCAGAGCCGGAACCCGTGCCAGTGCCGGCACCAGCACCAGAACCGTTGCCAGCGCCACCGTTACCACCATTAGTGCCAGAACCGCCATTACCGCCAGGGTTAACAGCATTCTTGGTCCACTTGGCATACAGCGTCAGATCGGCCGTCACCGGCGTACTGAAGTCATACGCCTGCGTGCAAGCCTCATCGGTGAACCAACCGCCGAAAGTGTAGCCATCGCGCGTCGGATCGGCCGGCTTGACCAGCTTGCCGTCGGCCGTAGCAACGAACTTAGCGTCGCAAGCAGACCCGCCGTTGGAATTAAAGGCAACCGTCCAAGACTCGACAGCCCCCAGCTTGAACAGAGTACCCGAATCATTGATGTAGTAGAGGTTGCCAGAAGCATCGGCAATGACCGGAGAGTCACAGTACTGGTAATGGCCAGCCGCATCATAAATCTGCGTCGCCTCTGCGTCGCCAAGCGTATAGCGATACACGCCACCGCCAGCAGAGTAGTTGACGTAATCCTTGCTATCCGCGCTGTTCACGGTGAAGTACACATAGGTCTTGCCGCCCTGAACACTCACCAGCGGAGTAGCAGCAATACCGTTGAGGCCAGCCGGCAGCGCCTTGCCGTCGGCAGCAGCGACCATCGTGGTCTTACCCGTCTTCAGGTTATAGAGAACCAGAGCAGAGCCCGTAGCCGTCTGTCCGCCGACAATCAGATTGTCACCAGACACCGCTGGGGCGCTCAGATTATTCGTAAGGCCCAGATCAACCGTCTTCTGTTCACTCAGCACACCCTTCGCCGAAAGCGAAATCACATGGAGCTTTCCGTCGTGCGTCATCTGATAGAAGGTCGAACCATTGGACGGATCGGCAATGCAATCGGCATTTGCGACAGCGCCGAGCTTCATGGTCGAAACGACATCGCCCGTCGTCTTATCAATGCACTTAAGCGTGCCCGCGCTCGTAGGAACAATGGTGTACTTATCCGTCAGCGCAGCGCCAGTCCAATAATAGCCCTCGGAAGGGTCAATGTTCTGCCAAGAGACTTCGCCCGTGGCAATCTTGATACGCTTCAGGGAGCCGTTGCCGTAGGTCGCGTTGTAGTTCTCGTCATACGAAATATCGACCGTACCAACATAGACATACTCGCCGTCCGAAACGACGGTGCAGGAGCTCTGCGTCAAGTCCGTCAAACCAGGCGTCAGCCACTTGCAGATCAGCTTGTCTGCAGTAATCGCCTGGACCGCACCGCCGTTGAGCGGAACGATGATAAGGCCGTTGGTATAGATCGGACGAGAGGTATAGCTCACCTTGGAGGCAAGCGGCGCAGAGGCAACCTTTTTGCCCGTGGACGAATCGATCTTAATGAGCTCGTTCTCGGTCGCGATGTACACAAAGCCGTTAGCGATGACAGGTTCGCTGCAGTTGGCATACTGCTGACCAGACTCGGCCTTCCAATCGAAGGCCCACTTAAGACCGGCGGCCTGCGCAGGTGTCTTGGCATCCGTTACGGTCGAACCGTTGCCACCGTTGCCGTAGCCGGCCCACTCGGCATCCCAATCAGGAGTCGTTGCACTCGGGTCCACGACAATCTTGTCGGGATCGGGCATGGGCGATTTATCGGTGGTGTAGGCAAACGTAGCCTTGTCGCCGCTCTTGAGCGTGACCTGGTTGGCGCAGAGAGATGAGGGCTCTCCGTTGATAAACAGACGCCAATATTTCTTGGTCGCACCATCCCAGCCATACGGCTTGTGATCGAACGGCGAAGTAATGGAATTCAGGAACCAGTACTCACCACTCTGGGAGCCGTTGTACGTAACGCCCTTCGCCTTCAGAACCGTCTCAATAAGGTCCTGGGCCGTAGAGCCTTCGGGCAGGGAAACATTGCTTGCCGAGCCCCAGCGAGTATTGTTGCCGTTGACATCGGGACCGATAACATCGACGGACCCAAGAACCTGACCGGGGAGGGCATCGGCGTCAGCACCATACATAAAGGTGACGGCGTCACCCTCTTGGAGTTCGTAGTTGCCGGCCCCGACTTGGGCGAACTTGCCATTTACATAGAACTGCCAATAACTTTTGGTCGCAGGATCATACTCATAGGTCTTACCGTCAAGCGGCGAGGTAATGCCGCTGAGGTACCAACCCCAAGACTCTTCTTTAGCATCGAGGGTAAGACCAGTCTGCTCCAGCAAATCCTTAGCAGTGGAACCAGCCTTGAGACTCGTCTGGCCCGTCGAGGCCCAAACCTGCTGCTTGCCGTCCTTGTCCTTACCGAGGACCTGAACGGAGGCACGGACGGAATCAGAGGGCAACTGGTCGCCCCAGCCACCGTAGAACCACGTAACGGTATCGCCAGCATGAATGGTGACATTGTCTGCCGTGTAGTCGCTCGACTTGCCGTTGATGAACAGCTGCCAATAGGTCGAATAATCGAGCGGCGTACCCAGCTCAACGCCGTTGTACTTAAGGCTCAGAATGAAGGAGCCCGCAGCAACGGCGTCGATGTCATTCGCCTCGAGCGCGACCTTCGTAAGGTCAAGTGCGCTCGAGCCGGACGTCACCACATACTGCGCGTTATCGACCCAAGTCTGAGTCTTGCCCTGGGCATCGCGACCAATGACGGTCACATTTGCGGCAACCTGGTCCTTAACGACAGGGGACGCGCTACCAGCCGTATAGGCAAACTCAATCTTCTGCCCCTGGGTGAGCTTGATGCTGCTCGCGCCAACCGAGGAAGACGCGCCATCGACGAACAGCTGCCAGAAGGCATAAGTCGTCGGATCGTAGACAAGCGTGCGGCCATCGCTCGGGGATGTGATGCTTTTGAGGTAGAACCCGTATGCCGTGTTCGGATCGTAGTCCGCCTTGAAGCCCGTCTTCTCCTGCAGCTTAATAAAGGCATCCGCAGCCGTCGCGCCCTCGTCGAGCTTGAGCTGCGTAGGTGCCACCCAGGTCTGAGCCTTGCCGTCGGCATCGGTGCCGATAATCGAGAACGAGACCTCGACTTGCTTCTTGGCGACATCGCCAGTTTCCGTCGGGTTCTCTGCCTGGACGGCAGCCACGGCGGCAGATCCTGCTTGGCCAGCGGATGCCGTCGAAGACTGCTCGCTCGCGGCAGGGTTCTCCCCCGTCGCCGAGCCTTCGTCGCCAGCTGCCGCCCCTGTTGTGGCGGTACTAGCTGCAGGCGCGCTCCCAGAATCTGAAACCTCAACGTTGCCCTGGTCGGCAGCACCATCCGCAGGCGCTGCGTCCTCACTCGGCGTCGCAGCCTGAGCCACAGCCTCGGCAATGCCCTCGGCGCCCTCGGCCCACAGCTGAGCCGGCGTGGTGCCAAAGGCCATCGCGAAGGCCAGGAATGCCACCAGACCGCGCTTAGCTACACCGCGTGCAATCGCGCCACGGCGATGCAACGAGGCGCACTCACGCTCGTCCTCAAACATATCCATTTGTCCCCCATTGTCTGTACTTGGAGCGTTGCCTTGAGGCTGCCCCACGTCATCGCGCATGTTGCGCTCGAGTTCCCCCATCGGGGTCCCCCTTCCCTCCAGAGCCCTATGCACGCCGGCGGCATACGCCGCAGCCGCATGCAAGATGGGAGGCGATCCGACTTAACCTTAACGACTCGGGCACGTCGTCCGATCTGCGACGCGAACATCCCGAGCCAAGAGGAATTACGGTTACTGGTACAGCCGGGGACTTGCACCCCGATTCTCCCAAACGCGCAGGAAAACCGCGCATTCGTGCGTCTCCGCACCACCATCTATGCCATCGATTATTACCGTCAGTATGGTATCACGCAAAAGGGCCTCGCACGCAGGCGAAGCCCAAGGTAAAAGCTATTATTTGCGATAGGAAAATACGGTGACCGCAGCCCCTAGTGCTTGCCGCCGTGACTGTTGAGCCAGATATTGCGGCCCAGCATAAGCGCCAGCACCAACGCGCTCACGTAGCCCAAAAAGCCAATGACCGGAATGCCAAACACAACCGGCTCGATGCGCGCGTAGTACACCACCGACGAACCGATAAACAGACCGGCGATCACAATTGCCATCGACATGCGGTCGATAATTCCACCCAGCTGTCGCAGCGCCTTATCGCTGCTCATGATCTGCGTGTTCACCTTAAGCTGGCCGCGCGTGAGCATGCGCGAAGCCAGGCCCAGATACTCGGCCGCCTCGAGCGAGCCCTTCGCCGCGCGATAGCTGCTCGCGGCAAGATCGCGTCCCATGTCGCGCACGCGCGCATAGGTGCTCTTCTCGTTTTTGATGTGCGTCTGGATGATCTGGATCATGTTGACGTTGGGCATATACTCAGTCAGCAGGCCCTCGAGCGTCACCATGCCGCGGGCGAACATCGTTACCACGCTCGGCAGCTCAACGTCGTTTTTGCGCGCCAGGTTTAACAGCGAGGTCAAAAACTCGCCGATATCCAGATCCTTCAGGTCAAGGCCCGCAAAGTCTGCGACGATAAAGTCCAAATCGGACAAAAAGGCCGAATGATCGAGCTCAGCCGAGTCGCCGCGCGTCACGGCAAAGCGCATGAGCGAATCCTTGAGCTTGGGCACGTCACCCTCGGCCACGGCGAAAATCATGTCCTTGACGATACCGCGATCGTGACTCGACATGCGTCCGACCATGCCCAAGTCGATAAAGTAAACGATGCCGTCCTTGAGAATAATGTTTCCCGCATGCGGGTCGGCATGGAAAAAGCCGTCATCGAGCACCTGCGTCGAGTAATCCTCGACGATTGCGGCACCGATCTTTTCCAAGTCATAGCCCTCGGCCACCAAGCGTTCAGGATCGGCGATCGAAATGCCGTCGACGTAGTCCATAACCACCACGTGCTCGGTGCACAGGTCCAGATAGGATTTAGGGCACGTCACGCCATGAACGCTCTTATGGAACTCGTAGAAGTCGTTGAGGTTTTTGGCCTCGGCCAAAAAGTTGGTCTCCTCGCGAAACGAGGTCCACAGCTCCTCGACTACGCCGTGCAGGTCAACGAATTGATCGGTGTTGACGAACTTGGAAACGATACGCACCACCGAGCGGATGATATCGATGTCCTGTGCCATAACCTGCTGCGCACCGGGGCGCTGCACCTTGACGGCCACGTCCTCGCCCGTCACCAGACGAGCGCGGTGCACCTGCGCGAGCGATGCGCTACCAAGCGGATTGGGGTCGATCGCATCGAACATCTCTCCCAGGCGCAGGCCGTATTCTTCTTCCAGACAACTGAGTACGACCTCGTACGGCACCGGCTCCACGTCGGACCGCAGACGACGCAGCTCGTCGCAAAAGCGTTGCGGCAGAATCTCGGACCGGTTGGCCAGAATCTGCCCCATCTTGACGAACATGGGGCCGAGTTCCTCGAGCAGGCGGCGCAAACGAACCGGCGTGAGGTTATCCCACACGCGGTACTTTTTGACCAGGCGAACAATCTGCCCGATGCGCTCGCGGCGACCCGCCGGCGTGAGCTGGTATTCTTCATCCGGCGCCATCGCGTCGGGCTCCTCGGGGACCATATCGACAGCGCGCGGCTTCTTGCGAGCGCCCGAGACGGCGGCATCGACCTCATCGACAACCGCCGCCTCGTCACCCAAGGGGTCTAGATTGTTGTAATCGGTGGTGGAATCTGCCATCTGCGCTGCTACTCGGCCTCTTCGGTATCCTTCGCATCGTCGGGCTCAACGGACTCGACGGGCACCGAGGTCACGTTGTCCTCGACCGAATCGACGATGTCGCGCACATGGGCCAGGAAGGCCGTGCGCTCGAGGGCTGTCATGACGCGGACGCGAGCCAGAATGAGCTCGTCGAGCACGCGCTGGGCCGCGGTCTCGCCCTGCATGCCCAAGCGCTCGGTCAGATCGGAGATGGTACCGCCGGCCTGTTCGAACATGTCGGACACACTGCGGGCGATACCGGGGGCGCCTGCGTCCTTGCGCACCTGCTCGCCCTTGGTGTTAAGGTCGTCGAGAACCTTCTTGCTGCCCTCGACGGCAACGGCGGCGGCGCCGAAGCCCACGTTGATGGCGCCGTTAACAAGCTGATCGAGTTTCATAACCATGGTTGTCTCCAATCACAAACAACTGCATTGGCGTTCTTGTACCCAAGATTGAGTGAAAGCGACAAAGCGTTTAAGCGCTATTCGATCGACGGGAAATCCCTATCTCACGTTGTCGTTCATCGCGAAAGAGTTCTTCATGGCGCAGCTCGTGGTGTAGAGCACCTTGCCCAACAGGGCATCGGTCTCCACGCGCACGAGCTCGGCAAACTCCTCGTTGGCGCGTGCAAGCTCGGCAGGCACCTCGGCCTCGGGCAGAACGGCTACGGCAGCGTCGACGTCATGAATCTGCTTGTGGCCCATGCCGCCGACCTTCTCCTGATAATCCTCGACTGCGCGGCCGCACTCATGGAAGCGGACGTCGGCCAGCGCGCCGATCAGGCGGTTGGCCCAGTAGAAGTTTTCGGACGTCACGCGAGCCTGCGTGTCGGCAAAGTACTCGGGCATGGTCTCGACGTTGGCGTACAGCGGAACCAGCGCGTTAAACGAGTTGGAGCCAAAGGCCATCCACTGCACGGCGCGGTAGGCCGGATGCGCATAGGGGCGCAGCTGCAGCACAGCGAGCTGGCTGTTGCGGTTGATGCCGATGGGGCGATAGGCGCCACGCGTGGCGGGCGTGCCCTTGCTGCCGTAGCAGTCGTACTCCGTGCCCTGGTAGTGGCTCGAGAGTACGTACTTGATGTCCTCGATGGTCACCTTGCGCTCGGGCACGCGGCTCCAGGGAATATCGTCGCTCTCGGGCGTGTAGTCGGCCTCGGGACCGTCCCACACATCGCTGGGGTTAAGGCAGCGCTGCATATACCAGGCGCGCGGCGTGTTGTAAACGTGGTCGCTGTCGCTGTGCGAGCCAAAGGCCTCGCGCGGGTTAAAGACCGCGGCCGGACCGTCGCCCTCAACGCCCAGCGTCAAGTCCAGATGCCACTCGGCCATCCAAGCGCGCAGGTCGGCGGAGCACATGTGATCGGCCTGGGCGCCCTCGGCGTCATCCAGGTCAAAGCTGTCGATACCCAGCTGGTTGGGCATGGTCACATAGGCGTCATCGGGCACGCGCTTGGCGATCCAGTGGTGACCGCCGATGGTCTCGAGCCACCAGATCTCGTCCACGTCGCTAAAGGCGATGCCGTTGTTCTCGTAGGTGCCATAGCGCTCGAGCAGGTCACCCAGAATGCGTACGCCGTCGCGGGCGGATTTGGCATATGGCAGCACCAGGGTCACCATGTCCTCCTCGCCCAGACCGCCGGGCTGCGCCGGAACATAGCCGTCCTCGTCCTCGTTGCCCTTGGCGGGCACGTAGTCGACGAGCGGGTCGGCGCCGCGAACGCGCTCGTTGGTGGTGAGCGTCTCGGTTGCGGACATGCCCACATTGAGCTCGTTGAAACCGGCCTCGGCCCAGATGCCGTGGCCCGGGACAACATCGGGGACGCTCGTGTAGCGCATGGGGTTATCGGGCAGTTCAACGGTCAGGTGACTCAGGACGCTCGTGTAGACGCGCGGCTGCTCGTCGGGATGCACCACGCGCATACGCTTGGGCTCAAACACCCCGTTGGACGAGTCCTCGTTGCGGGCAACCAACGTCGACCCGTCGTAGCTCGCGTTCTTACCAACCAAAATCGTTGTGCACGGCATGCGCATCCTCCTTGAGCGAAGAAATCAAACGATAACAGTGTATCGCTTCGGCGCAAAAAGGGCGAAACCACGGCCTCGGCAGCCCTTGTGGTCAAAAACCTATTTCGATGCGCGCTCGGCCGCCTCGATCACGTGTTTGGCGAGGATCGCCGTCGTCACAGCGCCCACGCCGCCCGGCACGGGCGTGATGGCGTTAACGACCGGCTCCGCAGCATCAGAATCGACGTCACCCACCAACTTGCCAGCGGCCTCGTCCCAATTAATGCCAACATCAATGATCGTCTGGCCCTCTCGAACCGCATCCACGTCAATCGTACGCGCGCGTCCAACGGCGGCAACCACAATGTCGGCAGCACGGCACTCGGCAGCAAGGTCGTGCGTATGCGTATGGCACGTCGTCACTGTGGCATTGCGAGCCGTAAGCATGGCGGCAACGGGACGGCCAATCACCAGCGACCGACCAACGACCGCGACCTTGGCCCCATCCAGCTCAACGCCGTAATGATCCAGCAAAGCAAGCACGGCTTCGGCTGTGCAGGGGGCAAAACCCTCGCCGCGCCCCGAAAGCGTGGTGAGCAGCGAAGCCGGCGTCATGGAGTCAACGTCCTTGGCAGGATCGAGTGCCGCGGCAACCGCGTCCTCGTCAAGGCCGGCGGGCAGCGGGCGGAACATCAGGCAGCCATGAACAGACGAATCGGTATTGATGTCCTCGATGGCCGCCAACAGCTCGTCCTGCGAAACATCGGCGGGAAGCAAAACGCGGCGAGCCTCAATGCCAACCTTTTCGCAGCGCTTGAGCGCACCGCGCTCGTAGGATAGGTCGTCCTCGCGTTCACCCACGCGCACGATAGCCAGCGTCGGCACAACGCCGCGCTCGCGCAAAGCCACGCAGCGAGCAGCAAGTTCCTCAGTCAAAGCGCGAGCAACGGGGGCACCCTTCAGCAGTTCAGCCATGGCTATCCCCTCTTCCTTGCGGCGTCGGCGGCGCGGCGCGCCAGCGCATCGGCGCGCGGCAACCACATGTCGAGCAACTCATCACACGCCGTCTCGAGCTCCTCAGCACGAGCGCGATCCTTCATAGACGTGGTGTTCGCAAAGAGCGTCAAGCTCGCGCCCTGCATAGCGGAACGGCAGAACACGGCGCCGCACGCCACATCGGACAGCAGCTGACGCGAACCCTTGTCGGCCATGTCCTCGAGCAGCGCCAGTGCACGCCCGCAGGCATCCATAATGCGATACGGCGGCATAGCGGCCACATGCAGCGCATCCTGAATCGCGGTCGCTCGAGCCGGATCGCCACGCGGAATACCGTACGCCGCGGACACCTGCCCATATGCACGAACGTCCTCGGCAACCAACTCGACAAGCTCCTGGGCCAACTCATCTGCCTGGGCAAATGCGCGCGTCAGGTCATCCGCGCGATCGGCAAGCGCAGGATTGGTCGCACCATAACGAGCGACCATTCCACAAAGCGAGGCGCCCAGCGCGCCCACAAAGGCGCTCGCGCTGCCACCGCCGGGAACCGGCTCGCGTGCGGCAAGTGCCTCGGCAAACTCTCGACAGGTTTTATCCATCATCTCTTGGCTCATACGCACGCACCTTCAAGTCATATACATCGGTCAGGCGGCAACCGCCGACCAACCGCATCGAACACGTAATGGTGCTAAGTCTAGCCCATAAGCACATGGGCGTCAGCGCACCTGGCCATCGCGGATTTCTATGACGAACGATAGGCCATGCCAACGCAAACATGGGACACATGGCCCACGTTTCGAGACTCCCGGGCAGCGGCAACTGGGGCATACATATAGGTAAGGAGCCCCATGTTGGGGCAACGCTCATCACGGCACCGGACGACGAATGGAGGAATCACCGCACAGCAAACAAAGTCATCATGTGCACGCGCAACCGCCGCCCCAGCGATCCGCGGCACACGATGTCCCTGGCAGACAAGGAGGACGCCACCATGAAGAAAAAGACCCTATCAATCCTTTCCCTTTGCATCGCCCTCTTTGCCGCATTTGCCCTTGTCGGCTGCGGCGGGAACGCATCGGGCGGGGGCAGCAGCGCATCCAAGAGCGAGGGCAAGGAAAAGGCCCCCGTCGCCAAGAAGACCGACTTTATCTGGTTTAAGGTCGAGATGCCCGAGGGCGTCGGCGTAAGCGACTCCGCCGGCAAGAATGCCGACAGGGTCCAGCTCACCTTCCCCGAAGACGAGAACGCCTCGGCCGATCGCTTTATCCCCGTTTGGAAAAAAGCGATGACAGCCGAGGAATCCCACGCCGACCAGGCAGAAAAGAAGGGGGATACGTTCCAGTGGAAGGATGGCGGGTCCGTCGAGTATAACGGCAGGACGTGGCTCGTCGGAACATACGAGGACAACAGCGGCATCTCAACCATGCTTTTTACCGACGTTGAGCCGGGAAGCGTCTACGTCCTCATCTCGAACTTCGACCAGCACAAGAAAGAAGCCGAGACGCTCCTCAACTCCATCGAGTTCCCCGATGACATGGCAGAGGCAGTTTCCGAGGCGCGCGAAGTCGAGATTTCGAGCATCGAGCTCAAGTAACGGGACACCCGCACGCGCCTACGCGCACCTGCGCACATGCGCCCCATTAAAGCAACGGGCACCCAACCCCGGGGAGGGCCGACAGGCATCGGCCCTCCCCTCTTTTGGACCCGCGCATATTGCCACTTGTCGGCGCAAATCCGGCCCTCAGAATGGGACACATGGCCCACCCTAGCGAGCCGTCCACGCGTACAGTAAAGGCAGGTAATCCATGGGCGGTTACAGATCGAGGAGGACACGACCATGAAAAAGAAGGCCTTTGCGATTCTCACACTCTGCATCAGTCTCCTTGCCGCGGTTGCCCTGGTGGGTTGCGGCGGAAGCGGCGGCGCTACCGGCAGTGGCGGTGGCGGCGGCGCAGAAAAGCCAGCCGTGGATATGAGGACCGACTTCATTTGGTTTAAGGTCGAGGTGCCCGAGGGCGTCGAGATCACCGACGTTGCCGGCGACACCGCCGACAGGGCCCAGTTTAAGTTCACCGAGAGCGAGCACGCCAGCGATCGCTTCATCCCTGTCTTCGACTCTGACAAGAACGCTGACGAGCTGTTCGGCTACGAGGCCAAATGGAAGGCCAACTTTGAGTGGACCGAGAATGATCCCGTCAAGTACAACGGCAAGACTTGGCGCAACGCTTCCTATACACACTCGGGCGGCGTAACGACTGAGTACTTCACCGAAGCAGGCGGCGGCAGCGTTTACGTGAGCATCGACAATGTCGAGGAGCACAAGGACGCCGTCGAGACCATGATGAAGTCTCTGGAGTTTGCCGATGACATTGCCAAGGCCAAGACCGAGGCCATGGACGTCAAGCTCGACGATATCGAGATCAAGCGCTAAGCGACTGGCGAGCGCAACGGGAAACACGGTCGCAGAGCAAACAAGCGACGGTACCCCAGCGCTTCGTACCCAGGGAGGGCCGGTAAACCGACCCTCCTTTTCTTATGCCGATAGCCGGCGAACGCGAGGGTGCCGGGCGGCAAAACCACCCCCAGCGCGGTAGCAGCACAAATAGACAAGCGCCCCAACGCGTCCGCCCGCCGATTTATGGCGCCACGCAGACAATTAAGCCAACACGTTTAGACATCCGGGCAGTATAGTGAACAAAATGAGTGCATAACCGCACCCTGCGAACGGAGGAGTTATGACCGAACACCACGCCATCAGCCGTCGAGCATTCACGTTGGGCCTAGGACTCGCAGCATTGTCGCCATTTGTAAGCCTGCCCGAAACCGCGGGATTGGGCCTTCCCGTGCGCGCGGCATTTGCAGAAGACGCTGCCACAGCGTCAGTCAGCCTCGACAATTTCGTCATTCGCCTTCGCCCCGCGGGCTATTTTCGCACCGCGAGCGTCAACCAAGACGGCAACGTTCGCGGCAACGTCTGCCACCTGTTTAACGACGGCACGTCCAGCAAGCTCATCCTTGAGAACGTAACGACCAAGAATGACGATACAAACTGGTATGCTATCCGCACCTTGCTCAATTTCGAAGAGCATAAAAAGACGGGCTACAGCATTTGGTCGGTCGACGACGACTCTGACAAAGATGGAAAGGTCATCCACGTATGGGGCGGCGAGTATGACAACAAGCCCAGCCGCGCTTTTGCGTTCGAGCGTCAATCAAACGGAACCTATATCATCCGAGACCGCACGGTCGAGAAAGAAACCGAGAAAAAAGACATTAAGTACCTGGCAATAGAATCGAACGGCGAAGACCAGGACAACAATAAGATCTGCCATAAGAGTAAGAGCATTCCGTGGGAGCTCGAACTTATCGGTTACGACATGAAAAAGAACGATGCCACGGTTAGCAGCCTCGACTGGATCACGTACAGCAGCTACGTCGATGGGCCATGTTGGATGAAATACGTCGACGACAACAAGTTCCTCGACGAGCTGAGCATCCCGGGTACGCACGATTCGGGCACCTGCAGCGTGGACAACGACACTGAGCCCCAATCCTCGCAAGTAAAATGCCAGCAGGATTACATTCCCACGCAGTTGCTCGAAGGCATTCGCTATTTTGATATCCGGCTCGGAAAGGGCGACGACCCCGGTATCGACCACGGGGATTACTACCTGCTCAAAAAAGACGCGTACTTTATGCATCTTTCCGATGTCATAGGCTACTTCAAAACGTTTTTGAACGAAAACCCGACAGAAGCGCTCATCATGCTTGTATCACGAGGCAACGACGAGGCTACCGACGAAAGTGTTACGACGGCTTTCGCCAAGGTTTTGGACGACAACCCCAAACTGTTCTATACGTCGAGCCGAATCCCCGCGCTACACGAGGTGCGCGGAAAGATCGTTCTGCTGCGTCGATTTAGGCTCGCCGGCAACAGTGTAAGCGGCCACACGTGGGGCCTCGACCTTACCGAATGGGATGACAAGATCAAGGCTCACTCCGACAGCGCCACTATGTGTCTCGTCCAAGACGCGCGGGGCTTTGAAGCCGCGGGGGAAACAGGCGACAAAGAGCCCTATTGCACCAAGGTATACGCCCAGGACAAGTACAAACTCACGGGAACCGACAAGCTCAGCTGGGTCGATAATGCGCTGAAGGAAACGACCGGGCGCACGCGCAACGAGGTAGATGTCGAGGACGATAACGGGGCCAAGGAGCAAGTCCTGGAGCGCTGCTGGTCTATCAACTACACCAGCTGCACGGGCTTGTCGCACGGAGGCAATCCTTTTACCTCGGCACGAGTAGTCAACGAGCATCCGTATAAGAGCCCGTACATCAACCCCAGCGGCACCGAGGATACAAAGTCAGATTACCTCAAGCACATTGGCATCATCGCATCCGACTTTGTTGATGCGGCGCTGGCCCGGAGCATCTACCAGCGCAATTACGATACGGAGCACAAGCAGACGGCTTCGTACTATCTCCCGTACTATCTCCCGACCCGCATGCGCATGACGTACGGCGACTCGCTGAGCGATGCCTCATTCCAGGATGGCAAGACCGTTGGCGAGGGTCATTTCCGCCTTGCTGACAGCAGCAACGCGCTCAACGCGACAGCTTCGGGCCATGCGTTTGCCATTGAATACGTGGATGTCGACGCCCTGGGCAACGAGACCGTTACGGGGCTGCAGGGCTCTGTGCCCATCGATATCGATCCACGCGCGCTGACGCCCCATTTTGAGGGACTCGAAGGCCTTAAGGCCGGCGAAGACGTGCGCGCCAAGATTGCGGCATCACTCGAGGGCAAGCTCGAAACCGATGCCTGCACGGCCCAGCTCGAGTTTGTGCACGACGCGGACGGCGCTCCGGGCACGGCAATGGCCGAGGGCGAAACATTTGCCGCAGGAACGTACTGGGTGCGCGTGAACGGTCTCTTGGGCGACGCGGCGCAGAACTACACGCTCGCCAGCGACGGAGCCGCAAGCTTTACCGTAGCGGCCTCGGGCAGTGCGGGCGGCACCGGCAGCGACACGGGTTCCAACGCAGGCGGCGCCGACAAGAACGGCAAGAGCAACAAGAGAGGCCAGGGCAAGGGCTCGGGCGGAAAGCTCGCCGACACGGGCGACAGCTCTGGCGTTGCCGCCGGGCTCGCTGCCGCCGCCGTGGCGACAACGGTCGCAGGTGCAGCAATGCTTGCCAGTGACCGCGACAACGCTGGGGACGACAGCGAGTAGGCAAGCCCGCCTTTTAGACACATCGACTCAATCGGGGGCGCAGGACACCGTTCTGTGCCCCCGATTTTTACCTTGGCCCGAACGCCGCCATGGGCTACATCACCATGTTCAGCGCGTTAACAAACTCCTGGGCCTTCGCACGACTGCTCAGACTAAAGACGCAAGCGGTTAACAGTCGATTGCGCAGGAAAACGTCGCGACCCTTGATCCTGTTGACCCCAGTGATGTCCTTAAGGTAAACAATCTCGGTGTGCTTGCCACCAAACGTGCCCTTCTTGAGCACCTCAATACGGTTAGGGTAGATCTTGACGTCTTTAAACCTACCCGAACCTTTATCCTGGAATAGCAGCGTGTTCTTGTCCATGCATGTCACTCCCGTGGGGTTCGCTAAAACTGCCTTTATGGTCACATTTTAGTCACCGCAAGGCTCCCATGCGAAGGTGCCAGACAGCACAGCAATTCGTGTCCGCGCGAGGCTTTAAACTAGATGCGATAAAGATGCATTCCACAAGAGGAAAGTGGGGCGACAGTGATGGGCGAACTGGTAAACCGTGGAGAATCGGCAATCGTGCCCGAAGGTTTTTACAAGCAGGTTTCCTCGATTCTCAACGCCGCTCGCGACAAGGCCTATACCGCCGTTAACTTTGCGATGGTTGAGGCGTATTGGGAGATCGGCAAGAGCATAGTTGATGAGCAGGGCGGAGAGGAGCGCGCCAAGTATGGAGAGGCGCTGCTCAAGGCCCTCGCAATCAGACTTACCAAGGATTTTGGTAAAGGTTTTGGAGCAAGAGAGCTGCGCAAAATGCGTCAGTTCTATCTTGCATTTCCAATTCGGGACTCACTGCGTCCCGAATTGAGCTGGACACATTACCGCAGGTTAATACGCATTCCTGACCCCGAAGCTCGCACCTGGTACATGAACGAATGCGCCGACTCTCGCTGGAGCACGCGCCAGCTCGAACGCCAGATCAACACCATGTTCCGCGAGCGCCTACTTGCCAGCAAAGACAAGGAGGCTGTCACCCAAGAAATCCAAAAGAGCGCCCCAGCTCGTCGCCCCGAGGATATCATCCGCGATCCATATGTACTGGAGTTTTTAGGTTTCTCGGACGATACTGCGTTTCGCGAGAGCGATCTAGAGCAGGCGCTCATCACACATCTTCAGAAGTTCCTGCTGGAGCTTGGCCGTGGCTTCGCTTTCGAGGCGCGCCAAAAGCGCATCACCTTTGATGGGCGCCATTTCTATATTGACCTTGTTTTTTACAACTATCTGATGCGCTGCTTCGTGCTCATCGACCTTAAGACCGATGACCTTACGCATCAGGACCTGGGCCAGATGCAAATGTATGTGAACTACTACACGCGTGAGCTCATGAACGAAGGCGACAATCCGCCCATAGGCATCGTGCTCTGCGCGGACAAAAGCGATTCGATCGTCGAGTACACGCTGCCCGAAGACAACGACCAAGTGTTTGCCGCCAAATACCTGCCGTATCTTCCAAGCAAGGAAGAGCTGGCGCGCGAGCTGAGTGCCGAGTACCGCGCCATCAACGAAGCGACCAATGGCGAAACGCAAGGGTAGCAGCACGTTGCGACCGAAACGCCCGCACGCCTGTGAGCCGTCCCGCGCTGCGCTTCCCTACTTCCCAAAGATCGCAGCGAGCAAGCCCTTGCGTTTGGGCTTTTCTTCTCGGTAGGAACCCTCGACGGCGGCTGCAACCTGGCGCGGTTGCTCGCCGCCTCCACGGCGCACGATCTGGTACAGAAACGGCGACTTAACGTATTTGACCTCGATGGGCGTGGCGTGCACGGTGCTCTCGCCGGACAGATGAAGGCTCAGGTTGAGCGGCGCCACGATATGCGTCTCGCGCTTGTCGCTAAACACCACCGCGGCCGCGCGGCCCGTCTGGCCGTTCACGGCGATGCGCACCTGCTCGCCGTCGCGGCTATCCGTCGCCGGACGATCGACAAAGTAGACCGGCACCATCACCAGACCGTCCTTTTGCTTGCGGGCCTTGCGCGCCCACATGCGAATGCTCTTTTTATTGAGCCCCAGTACCGCCTCGGCATCGTTGCCGGCAATGTCGAGCGCCAGCTTATCAATGACCACCTGGTCCTTGGTAGATGCATCGACGGAGACAACGCGAAAGTCGCCCTCCTGCATGGCAGGATCGAACGGCCCCACCTTGCCAAAGTCCCACGGCTCCAAAATGCCCATAAGACGAACGTCCAGGTAGTTTGCCCGCGGATACGCCCAATCGAGTACCTCGTAGTACACCAAGGTCTCCTTGCTCAGGCCCTTGCCCGGGAAGCTCGCCATCATACGCAGGTCCGCCAGCGCCATGGGGAAATAGAAGAGCATCATGTCGTTTTGGATCGCGTCTTCCACGTCGTGCCCGGCAAAGGCATCCGGGTACTGGCGCACCAGCTGCAGCGCGTTGGCACGTGCCTGCTGCGGTGAGATTTCGCAGGGAATACCCTGCTCCGGCACATACTCCGCACCCACGCCCATGGTCAGACGTTTGCTAAACGTACCGGGCTTGAGCAGGTCGGCAATGCCGATCTTGTTGCCGCAGGACGGGCACTCAAACACACGCTGCGTTGACTCGCCCTCAAAGGACGCGCCGCAGAAGGGGCAGGGAATGCTCACGTGCGTGGCTTCTTGGAACTCCTGCGCCGTGCCGCGGTCTTCCCACAGCAGATGCTCCAGAACCGACTGATTGCGCCAGTGCTCATTAAAGAAATACCAGTCGGGGTCCACCGGGCGCTCGAGCTGCGACACATGCGTGAGCTTAAGCAGCCCATCGACAACCGTCAGTGGCGTATGGCGAATGCCCAGGGCGCTCTTGGGCTCCCCCGCATCGGCCTGCCACGGAACGACCGTGCCGCAATAGGCGCACTCAAAGCTGCGTTTAGCCTGGTGTGAGTACATAGGGCCGCCGCAGTTTTGGCATTTAATGGCAAACATCTCGTCCATGAATACGTCCTCCTTTGCACTGGGGCTGTCGACATTAAGTATGTTGGGCAGGTAAGCACGTGCCCATACCCATGTGGCCCAAAATGGACCACCCAGGCAGACGAGAAGGCTCGCTCGTTAGCACCGGCAGACTATTGCTGCATTTTCTGAGTATCGGTGCACGGCGCCCCCGCGCGAGCTACACTATCCCCTTAAACATGATTGTGAGGACGACCGCTATGCTATTTGTAAATCGGCTGGTACATACGCTTGTTCCCGGCAGCGAGGGCGAGCCGGTCGATACCTCCCGCCGCACCAACGCGGGCTTCGCCGCAAGCCTCATCTGCATTGGCCTCAACATCACCTTGTGCCTGGCCAAGGGCATCGCGGGCCTGCTCGCTGGCTCCGTCTCCCTCATCGCCGACGCTTTCAACAACCTCTCCGATGCCTCGAGCAACATCGTGAGCCTGCTCGGGTTCCGCCTCGCCAGCCGCCCGGCAGACGAAGGCCACCCCTATGGCCACGGCCGCTACGAGTACCTCGCCGGCTTGTTTGTCGCCGTCCTGGTTTGCGCCGTCGGCATCAACCTGATCCTCGAGTCGGTCACCAAGATCATCAAGCCTTCCCCCACCGCTTACACGCTCGTTTCCCTTGCGGCACTGGCTACATCCATGCTCGTTAAGCTCTGGATGGCCGCATTCAACCGCGCGCTGGGCAACCGTATCGATTCCGAAACACTCATTGCCACAGCACAGGACTCCAAAAACGACGTCATCACCTCGGGCTCGGTCTTGGTGGCGGCGCTTATTTCGCAGACGACCGGCTTTGACCTCGATGGCTGGGCAGGCCTGGGTGTGGGCATCTTCATCTGCATCAGCGGCATGGGCCTAGTGCGCGACGCCATCAGCCCGTTGCTGGGGCAAGCGCCCGACCCCAAGCTCGTCCAGGCAATCCGCGACAAGATCATGTCCTATCCGCAGGTCTTGGGCACACACGACCTGATGGTGCACGACTACGGCCCCGGTCGTCAGTTTGCCAGCGCTCACGTGGAGATGCCCGGCGAGGGCGACGCATTTGAGCACCACGAGATCCTGGACACCATCGAGCACGACATCAAGCGCCAGATGGGCATTGGCATCACGCTGCACTGCGACCCCATCGCGACAACCGGCGATGATTTGCGCGGCTGGGTCAAGCGCGGCGTTATGCAGATCGACCCCGCGCTCTCCATCCACGACCTGCACGAGCACGACGGGTTCGTTTCGTTTGACCTGGTGCGCCCCGACGGCTTTGACATATCCGACGAGGAGCTGCTGGAGCTCGTCACGCGCATCGTGCACGAGCGCCGACCCAATGCCTCATGCGTCGTTACGTTTGACTCGGGCTTTAGCTCGCCCGACCGTCGGCTGAACAGCTGTAGCCCGCTTAACAGCTAGTTTCCCTGCGCGCCCGAGATGCCGTTTTGCAGTGCATTCCAGGCACCCGTCGCCATGTCGCCCAAGTTCTGCGCGGTGTCGCCCAGGTTTTGTGCCGTATCGCCCAGCTCTTGCGCCTTGTCTCCCAACTCCTGTGCCTTGTTGCTCAAGTCCTCCAGCGTATTGGAACTCGAGCTGTCGGTACCGCTTTGGCCGTCGGGCGAGTTGCCCGAGCTATTCTTGTGCGTGAGTTGAATTTCGAGGTTGCCGCTGTCGTTATAGTAAGCAGAAGTAACGACCCAGTTGGCATCGATGACGGGCGTTGAGCCATCATCAGTCAGGACCACGGCATTCGAAAGATTGGCGCCGCGCGACTTGAGAAGTTTCTTGGCGTTGGACCAGTACTGCCCCGGGATATCGCTCAGATCGACGGTGCTAGACGAGGCGGACTCGGTTTGCTCGGC
This sequence comes from Collinsella sp. TM05-37, assembly GCF_003436455.1. Taxonomy (NCBI): domain Bacteria; kingdom Bacillati; phylum Actinomycetota; class Coriobacteriia; order Coriobacteriales; family Coriobacteriaceae; genus Collinsella; species Collinsella sp. TM05-37. The sequence continues at coordinate 52,354 of NZ_QSPN01000010.1, forward strand.
AGCGGTATCGGCCGTTGAACTCCCTCGCTTGTTGAGCATGCCCGACACAATGGCAAACACAACCGACAGCGCAAAGAAGATCGCCAGCACGATGAGGATCTTCTTGATCACGCTCGACGAACGCGACGGCTTCTTCTCCTCGTCCTCGCCATATTGCGGAATCGACTTGGGGTACTCGCGATACGGCTCGCGCGACTCGTAGCGAGACTGCGCCGTGCGAGGCATATACGTCGTCTGCTGAGGCTGCGGAATGGGATTTTGCGGCAGGTCATCATAGGGATTCGGCGTCGAGGCGGCATAAGAATCCTGCGGCGCGTAATCAAACGGGTCCGGAGCTGCGTTGCCATAGGGGCCTTGCGAAGATACAGCATAAGAATCCCGCGCTGTGTCGCCATAGCCCATAACCCGGGTTGGCTCGGCAGAAGGCTGCGTCGCGGCGGGGTCGGTATAACCGGGGTTGGGAACAACGCGGGTCGCATCGGCGCTATCGCCAGCCTGCGCAGAACCGTAGCCGCCCATCACGGTTGTCTTGTCCTGATCCATGCAACGATTCCTTTCCGTCGCGCGTGAGCCTCAAGTTATCCATGCATTCTACCCGCGCAAAAGCCTATGATGGGCAGAGCCCGTCGGTATCTACAAGACATGCGCGGGCCTAAGGATAAAAAAGCCACGCCGGGCCTTGCGGGCACGGCGGGGCGGGCTAGCAGCTATGGACAGCAGACTTAGAACAGGCCGGTAATGTTGCCGTCGTTGTCGACGTCGATGTTCTCGGCCGCGGGGACCTTGGGCAGGCCCGGCATGGTCAGAACACTGCCAGTCAGCGCGACCACAAAGTGGGCACCGGCGGAAACCTTGAGCTCACGCACCGTGATGCGGAAGTTCTCGGGAGCGCCCAGGGCCTTGGCGTTGTCGCTAAAGCTGTACTGCGTCTTGGCCACGCACACCGGCAGGTTGCCAAAGCCGTTCTCGCGCAGCTCGGCGAGCTGGCGCTTGGCGGCCGGCGTAAAGTCAACGCCGTCGGCGCGGTAGACCTTGGTGGCAATGGCCTCAAGAGCGTCGGCCACATCGGCGCCGTCCTCATAGGCAAACTTGAGCTCGCTCGGCTGCTCAATCAGACGCATGACCTCATCGGCAAGCTCGAGCGCGCCCTCGCCGCCCTTGGCCCAGACCTCGGAAAGCTTAACGTTGACACCGAGCTTCTGACACTCGGACTCGATGAGCGCAAGCTCGGCCTCGGTGTCCGTCGGGAAGCGGTTGATGGCGACTACGCAGGGCAGACCATAAACGTTCTGGATGTTGTCGACGTGACGCAGCAGGTTGGGCATGCCGGCCTTGAGTGCCTCGAGGTTCTCCTCGTTGAGGTCGGCCTTGGCGACGCCACCGTTGTACTTCAGCGCACGAGCGGTGGCGACGACCACGACGGCGCTGGGGCGAACGCCCGTCATGCGGCACTTGATGTCGAGGAACTTCTCGGCACCCAGATCGGCACCGAAGCCGGCCTCGGTAATGGCGACATCGCCAAAGCGCATCGCCATACGCGTGGCCATGATGGAGTTGCAGCCGTGGGCAATATTGGCGAAGGGACCGCCGTGGACAAACGCGGGCGTGCCCTCGAGCGTCTGCACCAGATTGGGCTTGAGCGCATCCTTGAGCAGGGCCGCCATGGCACCCTGAGCCTTAAGGTCACGGGCGCGAACGGGCTCGCCGGCATAGCTGTAGCCGACAACAATCTCGCCCAGGCGCTCCTTGAGGTCATTGATGCTCGTGGACAGGCACAGGATTGCCATGACCTCGGAGGCAACGGTGATATCGAAGCCGTCCTCGCGCGGCACGCCCTGGGCCTTGCCGCCAATACCGTCGATGACATGGCGCAGCTGACGGTCGTTCATGTCGACGACGCGCTTCCAGGTGATGCGCTTAACATCGATACCGAGCTGGTTGCCCTGCTGAATATGGTTGTCGAGCATGGCGGCCAGCAGGTTGTTGGCAGCACCGATGGCATGGAAGTCGCCGGTAAAGTGCAGGTTGATATCCTCCATGGGGATCACCTGAGCCCAGCCGCCGCCGGCAGCACCGCCCTTAACACCAAAGACGGGGCCGAGCGAAGGCTCGCGCAGGGCCACGGCACTCTTGACGCCGCGACGACGCAGGCCATCGGCCAGACCGATGGTCGTGGTGGTCTTGCCCTCGCCCGCAGGCGTTGGGTTGATAGCGGTCACGAGGACGAGCTTGGCCTGGTGATCGGTCGGCTCGTTGAGCAGCGAATAGTCGACCTTAGCCTTGTCGAAGCCGTACGGAATAAGGTGCTTAACGTCGACGCCGGCGTTCTTGGCCACCTCGGTAATAGGCAGCGGCGTGACAGAACGTGCGATTTCGATGTCAGTAGGCATGGGCGGTCCTTTCGTTACCGAATGAGAAAAAGACCAATTCAGCATAGCACGGGCGCGCAATAGTAAAACACCCATAACCGATGAACGGCGATATGTTTACCCGATGCCCAGCGATAGCCCAACAGCCCGCCAAAACAAAGCGCCCTAAACGGTAGGTTCAATCCCCAGGTGCTCAAAGGTGCGAAGGGTTGCCTGACGGCCCTGCGGCGTACGAATCATCAACCCGCACTGCAGCAGATACGGCTCATAGACATCCTCGAGCGTGCCCGGGTCCTCGCCCACCGCGCTGGCAAGGGTCGTAAGTCCCACGGCACGACCGGAGAACGTCTTAGCGAGCGTCTCCAAAATGCGAATATCCATCCAGTCCAGACCGAGCTCATCGATCTCGAAGAACTCGAGCGCCTGGCGACAGATATCGAGCTCGATGGGGCCGTTGCCGCGCACCTGTGCGTAATCGCGCACGCGCTTGAGCAGGCGGTTGGCAAGACGTGGCGTGCCGCGCGAACGCGAGCCGATCTCGAGTGCACTGGGATGGTCGATCGTCACGCCCAGGATAGTCGCCGAGCGCGTAACAATCTGCGCGAGTTCCTCGACCGTGTAGTAATCCAGGCGATATGAAATGCCAAAGCGGTCGCGCAACGGGCCGGTCAACATGCCTGAGCGGGTCGTTGCCGCCACCAGCGTAAACTTGGGAATATCCAGGCGAATCGAGCGCGCCGCCGGACCCTTGCCAATCACGATATCGAGGGCAAAGTCCTCCATCGCGGGGTACAGGACCTCCTCGACCGAACGGTTGAGGCGGTGGATCTCGTCGATAAACAGCACATCACCCGGCTGCAAGTTAGTAAGGATGGCTGCCAGGTCGCCGGTGCGCGCGATGGCAGGGCCACTCGTGGTCTTGATCTGAGCGCCCAGCTCGTTGGCGATAACCGTAGCCAGCGTGGTCTTGCCCAGACCCGGAGGGCCCGAGAAGATCACGTGGTCGAGCGTCTCGCCACGGCTCTGCGCCGCTTCGATCAACACGCGCAGGCTCTGCTTGATATGCTCCTGGCCGCAGTAATCGTCCAGGCGCTGGGGGCGCAAAGTGCGATCGACATCGAGGTCCTCGGCCGTCAGCTCCGAGCCCACCATGCGCTCGCCGTGCGCCATGGATGCCGCCGGCGAGTTGCCGGGCGTCGCCCACAGGTCCTGAGAGTCATCGGCTTCCCACATCACGCATCCATTCCGAGTCGCTTAAGCGCCGCGCCGAGCAAATCCTCGACACGCATATCCTGCCCATCATACCCGCTCAGAGCGACATCGGTCTCCTGCGGGCTAAAGCCCATGGAAAGGAGTGCCGCACGGGCGTCATCGATCGCCGAAGGAGCGGCGGCGGGCACGGGCATCGCAACCTGACCGGGGATCGCATCGACCGGCACAAAGCCCTTGTCCTTGGCAAAGGTGCTCTTGAGCTCCAAGATGAGGCGCTGGGCGGTCTTTTTGCCCACGCCGGGCACCTTGGCCATGCCCTTGTCGTCCTCGGCCATCACCAGGGAATACAGCTGTCCCACGGTATAGGTGGAAAGTACGGCGAGCGCCAAGCGCGGGCCAACGCCCGAGACGGACACGAGCCGGTCGAACATCGTGCGCTCATCCTTTGAAGAAAAACCGAAAAGTGTCATGGCGTCCTCGCGCACCTGCATACGCGTGTAGAGGCGGACCTCGCCGCCGGGCGTCGGCAACGTGGCCGCAGTGCTGCCCGAGATGCCGAGTTCAAAGCCAACGCCCGACACGTCGACGACGGCCGAGCTCATCGTGGCCTCGACAAGCGTTCCATGGAGCTGGGAAATCATCAGTATCCGGTTCCTCTCTGTTGATAGAACTCGCCACCGGTAAGGGCACGGGTGCGGCTGAGGTTTACGTGGCAGATGGCGCAAGCCAGGGCATCGGCGGCATGGTCGGGATGCGGGTCGTGGTCGAGCTGCGTGAGCGTACGAACCATATACGCGACCTGCCGTTTGTCCGCGGCTCCGGTGCCCACAACAGCCTGCTTAATCTGCATAGGCGTGTACTCGCCGATCTCGAGCGCGCACTCCGAAAGCGCCACAAGCGCAGCGCCGCGGGCATGTGCCGTGGGGATGGCCGAACGAACGTTGGCGCCAAAGTAGATGCTCTCGACAGCAGCCGTGTCGGGTCGATAACGCTCGACGACATCCTTAAGGTCATGGGCGATATGCGACAGGCGCACCGCGAGCGGGCTGCCCGCGCTGGTCTCGATACAACCGTAGGCACGGCAGCGAACCTCGCCACGTCGCTCCTCGATAATCCCCCAGCCCGTATGGGCCAAACCGGGGTCGATACCCAAAATGACCAAGCCAACCTCCCCTCGTCACAAATACAGCACAAGGCAAGGCCCCGAGCATCATTCACGAACGTCTGTTCTAGAATAACACAACAGAGACCGTATCTAGCAAGCAAGGTTGAACCATAGGTTGAGCATAAGTCAGCGAGCGAGTCCCTGCCGTGGCAAGGTGTCGCGAAAGAGGAGCGCCGCGTACTTCTGTACGCAAGCGACGGTTTGAGCGGCAGATTGACCGGCAGGGGCTCGCGCAGCGTCGACTCGTTACGCGGTTTGGCAAAACCGCGTAACCTTGCCCCTATCCCATAGTTAATTTTGAGAGAAAAAGGGGAACTGTCGGGGATCAACCGGCGGATGCGGCATCGGGCCACCCTGCGGGCCACCCTGGCCGCCCATCATCTTATCGATGGCGTCCTGGACCTCGCCCTCAAACTTCTTCATACCCTCGTGCAGGCGGCGCTGGCCGTCCTCGGAGCGCAGCTCCTCCATCTGCTCGGGCGAAATACCCAGTAGCTCGCCCAGCACGCCCATCATCTCGTTTCGCACGCGCTCGCTCGTATCCTCGTCAGCAAAACGGCGCACCTCGGCGCGCGCCAGCGAATCGACCGTCATACGCTCCTTGCCGTTAAGCCCCAGGTCGGACCACGCGAGCATGTACGGCCAGGCGCGCTCGACAAACGAACGGGCTGAGACGATCGACGCCGTCGGCAGCATGCGGCGGGCGGCCTCGCCCTGACGCACGAGCATCAGCAGCAGCGAGCAGGCCTCAGGCTTGCCAGCGGCCATCGGGATGTCGTCGAAAGATCGATTGCGGTCCACGTGCGCCTCGAGCGCGCCATCGACCTCACCCGGCTCAAGCCCGCCGAGCAGCTGTGCCGCGCGGTCGAGCATATCGACCGGACCGTCGAGCGTCGAGAGCGCCTGCGCCAGCACTCGCTCCATACAATCTTCCACCGCGTTGAGCGTCACGAGCTCTTGGGGCACCACGGCAGACGTGCGGTTGCGCACACGCGCCACAAACTCAAGCGTCGACAGGTACACATCGCCAAAGGGCGCGTAATCGCCCTGGTAGCCGCCGCAAAGCGCCGGCGCCGCCAGCGCGTACTCGGTTTTGGACAGCGGGCTCAGCGCCATCGCACCCAGCTCGAGCGCCGTGTCCTCCAGCATGAGGCCCAGCGTGCGCGAGCGCAGACGCTCGGCATCGCCCGCCGACACGTCGCGATCGAGCACACGCGCCGCATCCGGTGCATCGCGCTCGACGGTGCGAATGTGCAGACGCTCGGCGATGGCGCGGACGGCGGCACAGCGGGCAGCCTCGGCCTCTTCCTGCGCCGGCGTAAAGATACGGTTGCGCCCCAGCACCAGGCCAATCACATTACGCGGGCCCAGAGCGTCGACGGTCAGCGCCGCCAGCAGGGACGACGGCAAGTCGCCCTCGAGTGCCACCACAGCACGCGACGCACCGTGGGCTCGGGCGTTGTCGCGCACGGCGAGCACCAGCGCCTGCCACAGCCACTCCTCGGAACGGAACTCGGGCAGTTCGTGATCTTCCAGGGCATCGAGCATCACGCCGCGCTGAATCTCCTGAACCAGCAGGCTCTCCTCAAAACACGGCGCCTGGGCCACCACGCGACCACAGTCGTCGAGCACAAACGAACCGCCGGTATACACCGACTCGTCATAGGCACCGACCGGCGCCATGCAGGCAAACCACACGCTGCGCTTGGATGCGATCTTGCGGTAGGCGCCGCTGCGTACGGCGGCAATGGCGGCAGTCTCGCGGTCGGTCATGTCAAACGCGTTGAATTGGAAATACGCAATGAGGTCAACACCGGTCGGCAACATCTCGAGTTCGCGGTCCAAGTCAAAAATCACGGCGATGCGCACGCCGTCCACGTCGAACACCGGCGGCGCCCAACGCGTGTCGTTGTTCTCACCACGCTGCAGGGCAATGCTCGAACGCGCCGGCACCACATGACCGTCCTTGAGCATCATGTAGTCGAGCAGCGGCTGGCCCTCAAACGAAACCGCCGCGGGCACGATGCAAATCATGTCAAGCTCCTGGATACGCTCGGCGACACCAGTCAAGCCGGCAAGCATGTCGTGCTCAAAGTCGGCAGTGCCCACCAGGCCCCCGGGCATGGCGCCCATAAAGAGCGGAGCCGGAACGCACAGCACGCGCGCCCCGCGCTCGTGGGCCAGACGAGCCTGGTCCTCGATGCGGCCGCAAATGCCCTCAATATCACCCAGGCGCATATCGATCTGTGCAAGCGCGAGCTTCATGGCTCAGCCCTTTCCGTCGTAAACCATCGAAATCGTAGTAAAAGCGCCGGCCGCATGATGCAGTCGGCGCTCGCATGTGCATATGCTAGCTATGATACCCCGAGCGGGGGCGCGCTCCTAGAATGTCGCGGACCACAGCCCGTGCAGGTTGCAGTAGGCATAGACGGTACCGGTCTTGGAACCGCCGGCAAAAAACGTCGCGGGCTTCATGCCGGGCTCAAGGTAATGGACCTCTAAGCGGCCCTCGGCCTCAAGGGCGATCCACTCAATATAGTGCTCGGGCAGGCTGGGGTGCTCGACCGAGCCAACGCGTGCGCGAATCACGTGACCGTCGCGCTCGGTCTCGACAACAGGCACGTGCTTCTCGTGCGCCGCGTCCTCAGTGTTTGCGGTCAGTTCCGTGCAACCGGCAGGGGTTGCAACGTCGTTGCCAAGGGCGGCAATGAGCTTACCGTCGGGGTCCTTAAAGAATTTCGCCATGATGTTCTCCTTTGCTGACGTGCCAATGTTCTTGATGGTTCTTATGCCCAAAGGCAGACAAACCATCCACGGCATTGCAAATGAACACATAACGGGCGGGGACGATGGGGCAGCGTGCGCTATCCGCCCTGGCGGCCCCACCCGAGCGGGTTAGCGCCCGTCGCCGCCCAGCAGCGCCAGAACATCTTCGCGGGTAAACAGCGCCGAGGAGATGCCGTCGCCGCCGAGCACGCTGTTGACCAGGTCGCGTTTGGACTCCTGCATCTGCATGATGCGCTCCTCGATCGTGTCCTTGGCGATGAGCTTGTACACGGTCACGGTATGTTGCTGGCCAATACGATGCGCGCGGTCGGTCGCTTGGTCCTGCGCCGCCACGTTCCACCACGGGTCGTAGTGGATGACCACGTCGGCCGCCGTCAGGTTAAGGCCCACGCCGCCCGCCTTGAGCGAAATCAAAAAGACCGGAACCTCGCCCGCTTGGAACTGCGCGACCATCTTGGCGCGGCTCTCCTTAGACGAAGCGCCCGTGAGCTTAAGGAAGGCGATGTCCTCCTTGGCCAAGCGCTTACCGATGATATCGAGCATACCTGTAAACTGGCTGAACAACAGGATGCGATGCCCGCCGTCGAGTGCGCCGTGCACGAGCTCCATACACGTATCGAGCTTGGCGCTCCCCGCCTTGTAATCCTCGTAGTGTAGACGCGGGTCGCAGCAGATCTGGCGCAGCTTGGTGAGCTCGGCGAGCACCTTGAGCTTGTCCTTCTTAAACTCCCCAGCCTCGCGGTGCTGCACCTGCTGGGCGATGCGGTCCTGGTTGGCCAGGTAGAGCTTGCGTTGCTCGCCGGTAAGCTGTGCCATGACGGTGTCCTCGATCTTCTCGGGCAGGTCGGCCACCACGTCTTCCTTAACACGGCGCAGCACAAACGGCGACACGAGCGCCTGCAGGCGAGCGGCGCTATCGCCCTCGGCATGCTCGACGGGGCTCTCAAAGCGCTTGGCAAACGACTCGCGCGTCCCCAAAAGGCCCGGCATCAAAAAGTCGAAGATGCTCCAAAGCTCGGACAAGCGGTTTTCGATGGGCGTGCCCGTCAGGGCAAAGCGCACGCCGGCAGGCAGGCGCTTTGCGGCGCGCGCCACCTGCGTGAGCGGGTTTTTAATGTACTGGGCCTCATCGAGCACCACGCGGGCAAAATCCTGCTCGACGTACTCGTCGATATCGCGCCGCATAAGATCATACGACGTCACAACCACGCTATGCTCGGCCACGCCGGCAATCTGTACACGACGTTGAGCTTTGGCGCCCACGATGGCGCACACATCGAGCGACGGGGCAAAGCGCTCCAGCTCGGCGGTCCAGTTGTACACGAGTGAGGCCGGGCATACCACGAGCGTGGGCTTGGTGTCCCCCGCCTCCACGCGCGCCAGAATATGCGCAATCATCTGGAGCGTTTTGCCCAGGCCCATGTCGTCGGCCAAGATGCCGCCAAGGCCCAGGTGTTCGAGCGAGCCGAGCCACTGGTATCCGTCGACCTGGTAGCCGCGCATCGTTGCCTTGAGCGAGGCGGGTACCGTAAAGTCCATCTTGCCGAGCGTGTCCAGGCGCTCGACGGTGCGGCGGAACGCGGCGTCGCGATCGGCCTCGAGCGCCGGCGTGCGCGCGAGCATGCTATCGACAAAAAGGGTGCTCGACGCGGGAAGCGACACGCCGTCGAGCAGGTCGACGGCATCGACACCCAGATCTTCGGCAAGGCCAAACGCGGCGCGCGCTCCCTCATCCAGGCGCACGATGTCGCCGGACGTCAGGCGCGCAAACGTCTGGTGGCGCTTGTACGAATCGAGATAGACGGCAAGGTCCGCGGCCGAAAGCCCGCTCGCGCCCAGCTCGACGTCGAGCAGGTTACTCTTGACGGTCGCACGCACCGAAAGCTTGGGCGCAGGGCGGACCGAGACCTGGCGCAGACGGTCACTGAGCATGACCTCACCCAGCTCGGACAGGGCGGACAGACCCTCGGTCAGCAGACAGAACAGGCTCTCATCATCGCGCTCCTCAAACGCCAGACCGCCCTTGTAGAAATCGAAGTACAGGGCCGCTGTATCCATAACGCGAAACTCCGCCACCTCGTCGCGAGGTGGCACACCGGGGCGCTGCTCTTCGAAGGGGCTGCCCGGAGCGCCCAGGCTAAAGAGATCCGCCGACCAATCGCCGTAGGTAACCGTAATTATGCAGGTCACGAGCCCATCGTCGACACCGATCGCCATAGCAAAGCTCGGCTCGGGTGCCACGGTATCGAGCGCGGCGGGCGCGGTGAGGTCGGTGTAGTCGCGCAAAATGGGCAGCGCCATACGGCAGAACTCACCCACCTGCTCGGCGGCAATATGGGCGGGCGTGCGGCACGGCAGCAAGCGCGACAAAAAAGGTGCGGCATGCTGAGCAAATGCAGCGTCGGTACGGCGCGCGCGGCGCGTGTCAACCAAGTAGGCGGCATCGCCCGACGCAAAGCAGTACATATCGGCGGGCAGGCGCAGGTCATAGCTACCACCAGCCGCCGGCGCGATTTTGGCGGCAAGCAGCGGTGGGCGCTTAGCGGATGCCTCGTCCTCCCCTTGCGGAGACAGCTCAACCGCCACGTCGTAGGTGCGATGCGTCGTCATCCCCCGCGACCAGGCGGGCTCAAAGGAGATGGTCTGGCCGCGCAGCAGGTCCAGCACATATACGATGCTATGCTCGGACAGCGGCAACTGACGCTCGGCAACAAAACCGCTGCGGGCAAAGTCGTACGACGCCGAACGCGAGCTTGTGATGTCATCGAGATAGGCAACTGTCGTCACAACAAGGTTGAGCAGCTTTGCCGATGTTTCGTCAAAGGCCTCAGGTGAATGGACAAACGTGAGCTTCTTGCCATAGGAGAACGTGCCGCCGCGCACGTAGGCATCGGCCATGCCGTCGATGTCCTTGACCACGTAGGAGACCGATCCACAGCGAATGCGGAACTCGAGCGCCCAGCTAAAGCGGTCAGCGAACAGCGGATTGTAGTACGGCACCAACGAGGGCTCCAATGCCGCTTTGGGGGCGTCGGGATCAACGGCACCGGCAAGCTTGCGGCGCATGCTCGCCAGCTCATCCATGCGCGCGTCCGAAAGATCGGAAAGCGCCGCCACAAGGCTCGGGCTCGTGGGGACGGGCGCCGGGAAGGGAAAGTTGGGGTTGACGGCCGGCGCGGCGGACGCGGCGCGCGCGGGCTGTTTCGGCTGCGCCGTAAACGTGCGAACCGGCGTGCGCAAACCTTCGACGGGCTCGGCGCCGCTGGCATCCAAATACGCCAGCGCCGTGGCAATAGCGTGCTTACACATACCGGGATAGCGGTATGCGGCGGGGCAGTCGCAGTCGTAGTCGATAACCTCGTGCTCGTCCATGTCGAGCGCCACGTGCGTCTTGTACAGGTCGCCGCGCGAGCCGCGCACCGAGCCCTCAACCGTCACGTTTTTGGAGAAGCGCGAGCCGCTGTCCTCGATCGACAGCACGGCGCCGTTAAGCATGAGCGAACGCCCCTTCATAAAGGTGCCGCTCAACGCCGCCTCTTTGCGAAGCGCCTGCACAAACGTCCCCTGCGCCATCACTTCCTCCAATCTCACCCGGGGTAGCTTAGATCACCGTCACGCGGCCTTGGTTACCCACGATGGCCTTAGCCTCGGCCAGCAGCGGAATCGAGCGCGCGTTGACCTTGGCAGGCACCTCGGCGCGCAGCACGCGCCCGTCCACCTGCTCGATAAAGATCTCCACGCGATCGCCACCCGGGTTAGCGGTGAGCACCGTGGCCAGGCGCGCCATATTGCCCTGGCTAAAGCGGCTGTTGGGCACCATGACCTCAAACACCTTGGGCTTGTTATTCTCCTCGTTGAGCTCCAGCGGCACAATCTCCTGCGCGATGATCTGGTCACCGCGGTCCGAGCGCTCGAGCTTGCCCTTGATGCGCACAAAGGCGTCGGACAGCTGCGCGCCTGTCTCGGGATCGACCTCGCCGTACAGGTACCCCTCGGCCTCCTTGTAGGTCTTGGGGAACACCACGACGGTGGCCTCTCCTTCCATGTCCTCGAGCTGCACGATGCCCATGGGGTCGCCGTTTTTGGTCACGCGCTTGGACACGCTCGAGACCATACCGGCCCACCACAGCGCCTTGCCCTCGGGAATCTCCTGGTTGATGGTGCCGCCCGTAGGATTCTGAACTTCGTAGCCGGTATCGATCTGCGAGAACGAGAAGTCGCGCGCCTTGGCTAGTGCATACTCAAACGGGCGCAGCGGGTGGTCCGAAACATAGATGCCCAGAACCTCTTTCTCCTGGCTCAGCTTGAGGTGGCGGTCCCATTCCTGGCCGTCCGGATCTGGCACGCTCACCTCGAAGCCCGAGCCCTCAACGTCGCCAAACATATCGAAGAACGAGGTCTGGCCGCTCGCGCGGTCCTTCTGGCGCTTTATCGCGGCATCGATGATGTTCTCGGGGTTGTTCTTATCCACAAAGTGCATCATCTGGCGACGCGGATACCCCGTGGAGTCGAAGGCGCCTGCCTTGATCAGCGATTCGATTACGCGACGGTTGGCCTGGCTCGAGTCCACGCGCTCGACAAAGTCGTGCAGCGTCTTAAACGGGCCGCCCGCCTCGCGCTCGGTGATAATCGCCTGCGCCACGCCGGTACCCACGCCGCGGATGCCGGCCAGACCAAAGCGCACGCCCTCCTTGGTAGCCGTGAACTCGGTGCCGGACTCGTTGACATCTGGCGACAGCACGGGGATGCCGTCGTGACGGCATGCCGAGACGTAGTGCACGATTTTGTCGGTCTTACCCGTATAGGACGTCAGAACGGCCGCCATGTACTCGTGCGGATAGTGCGCCTTGAGCCACGCCGTCTGCATAACCAGGATGGCGTAGCCGGCAGAGTGCGACTTGTTAAAGGCGTAAGACGCGAACTCGAGAACATCGTCCCAAATCTTCTGGGCGACCTCGCGCGTGTAGTTGTTCTTGATAGCGCCGTTCATCCAGTGGTCGTAGGTGGTCTCGTCCGAGCCATCCTCCCAGTGCAGCACCGTCGACGTGAGCAGTTTGATCTTCTTCTTAGCCACGGGCTTACGGATACGCGAGTCCGATTCGCCCTTGGAGAAGCCGCACATCTCGACGGAGATGAGCATAACCTGCTCCTGGTAGACCATGGTGCCGTAGGTTTCGCCCAGGATGTCGTCCAGGCGGTCGTCGTAGGAGACGGCCGGCTCCTTGCCGTTCATACGGTTGATGTAGGACGAAACCATGCCGGCGCCCAGCGGGCCCGGGCGGTACAGGGCGATCAATGCCACGACGTGCTTGTACTCGGTGGGCTTCATGTTCTTGATCGTGGCCGTCATGCCGGCGGACTCGACCTGGAAGACGCCGGCGGTATGGCCGGAGCCCATGAGCTTAAAGATCTCGGGGTCGTCAAAGGGGATCTCTTCCTCTTTGATGTCGATGCCGAAGTTCTTTTTGATGTTTGCCTTGGCCTTGGAGATAACCGTCAGCGTGCGCAGGCCCAAGAAGTCCATCTTGAGCAGGCCCATGTCGGCAACGGTATGACCTTCGTACTGGGTAATCTCGACGCCGCCCTTGGTGTCGAGCTTGGTGGGCACGTGCTCGTTGACGGGGTCGCGGCAGATCAGAACGGCGCACGCGTGCACACCCTCGCCACGGGTAAGGCCCTCAATCGAGAGCGCCGTGTCGATGATGCGGCGGGCGTCGTCGTCCTTTTTATAGGCCTCGGCAAAATCGGGGTTAAACAGATCCTCTTTGCCGGGTTGCTTTTCGAGCACCTGCTTGAGCTTGACCTTGGGGTCGCTCGAGACCATCTTGGACAGACGCTGGCCCATGTAGACCGGGTAGTCCAGGACGCGCGCAGCGTCGTTGATGGCCTGCTTGGCCTTAATGGTCGAGTAGGTGATGACGTGGGTGACCTTCTCGGGGCCGTAGAGCTGGCGAACGTGCTCCACGACCTCGAGGCGCCGCTCATCGTCGAAGTCCATATCGATATCGGGCATCTCGGTACGCTGCGGGGACAGGAACCTCTCGAACATCAGACCGTTCTCGAGCGGGTCGAACGCGGTGATGTTCATGGCGTAGGCGACGATAGCGCCGGCGGCCGAGCCACGGCCGGGGCCGACGCCGATGCCGTTGTCCTTGGCCCATTGCACGTACTCGGCAACAATCAAGAAGTAGGCGGCAAAGCCCTTGTCGCAGATGACTTTGTATTCGTACTCAAAGCGCTCTTTGATGTTGACGCCACCAATCTCGCGCGTGGCCCAGTCGTCGCCGTAGTGCTGGCGCAGGCCCTTCTCGCACTCGCGGCGGAACTGGCTCTCGTGCGTCTCGCCGGGATCGAGCAGCGGGAAGCGCGGCAGGATGATGGAGTCCCAGTCCAGCTCAACGTAGCACTTGTCGGCGATCTCGAGCGTGTTGTCGCAGGCCTCGGGGCAATACGGGAACATCGCCCGCATCTCCTCCTCGGTCTTCATGTAAAACTCCGAGCCAGTCATGCGCATGCGGTTAGGGTCGTCGACCTTGGCGTTCATGCCAATGCACATGATGACGTCCTGCACGGGCGCGTCCTCGCGGCGCAGGTAGTGGAAGTCGTTGGTGGCGATGACCTTGACGCCCACCTGCTTGGCGATATCGATGAGCGTACGGTCCATCTGCTCGTCGGTCAGACCATTGTCGGTAGTGATGCCGTGTTCCTGGATCTCGATGTAAAAGTCGCCGGGTTCGAAGGTATCGCGGAAGGTCTCGGCCCACTTGATGGCGCCCTCCATGTCACCGCGGTCGATGTATTTGGGGATGATGCCCGCGATGCAGGCGCTCGTGCAGATCATGCCCTTGGCGTGGCGGCGCAGGTTGTCGAGCGTCACGCGCGGCTTATAGTAAAAGCCCTGCACGGCGGCCTCGGAGACCGTCTGCATCAGGTTGACGTATCCCTCCTGGTCCTTGGCCAGAAGGATCATGTGGTAGAGCTCGGGCTTATGGTCGCGGGCAAGCGTCTCGTCCGGCGTAAAGTAGACCTCGCAGCCAAAGATGGGCTTGATGACCAGAGGCGGCTTGAGCTCGTCGATGTTGCCCTTCTCGTCCCACATGGCCATGTCCTTCACATACTGGGCATGCTCGCGCGGGCTGGACTCGGGATCGGGCTCCACCAGCTCGTCGCGGCGGTCCTTTTCCAAGAAGGCCTTGTCGTGGCTCCAGGTTTTGTACTCGGGCGTGTTGTGGTTGACGGCGTCGCAGGCCAGCGCCAGGTCGGGTACGCCATACATGTAGCCGTGGTCGGTAATGGCCACGGCGGGCATGCCCAGCTCAACGGCACGATTGACCATATCCTGGATACGGGTTGCGCCGTCGAGCATGGAGAAAACAGTGTGATTGTGCAGATGGACGAATGCCATGTGATGAGCTCCGATGCGGGTTCGTGTTCTGACTGAACGATTTTACCCCACGGCACGGACAGCGCCCGAACCTAGCCAAACCCACACGGGCAGTCTTTTTGGGACGTGTCTTTTTTAGCTGCTTTGACCTGATTGCTTCATTCGTCGCAAAGGGGCCGGACCGCGACCCCATGTCGCGGTCCGGCCCCTGAGGAAAGCTCAGCTCAGGTCCTCGCCGTTTGAGGCAATTACCTTGCGATACCACTCGAACGATCTTTTCTTGCTGCGCCGACGTGTGCCGTGTCCTTCGTCATCGAGGTCGACATAAATGAAACCGTAGCGCTTGCGCATCTGGCCCGTTGCGACCGAAACCAGATCGATCGGTCCCCAGCACGTGTAGCCCAGGAGGTCCACCCCGTCGATTTCGACGGCGTCCTTCATAGCCTGGATGTGCTCGCGCAGGTAATCGATACGGTATCCATCATCCACAAAGCCGTTCTGATCCGGCTCATCCGGGGCTCCGAGACCGTTCTCCACGATAAAGAGCGGCTTTTCGTACCGGTCGTATATGTCGTTCATGGTGATGCGCAGCCCTGCGGGATCGATGAATCTGCCCCATGGCTCCATCTTGAGGTAAGGGTTGGGGGCACTCTTGAGTAGATTGGAGTCGAACTGCCCCTCGGTGTTTGCCTGCGCCACGCGCGTCGAGTAGTAAGAGAAGCCCACGAAGTCCACCGGATTCTGCGCAAGGACCTCCTCATCGCCCTCCGCCCAAGGAATCGCGAACCCTTGACGCTCATACTCCGTGAGCATGTAGCACGGATAGTGGCCGCGCACCTGCACGTCGGTGAACATGTAGTGCTTGCGATTCTCGTCCTGAGCCGTTTTAACGTCGGCAGGGTTGCAGGTAGCAGGATAGAAAATACCCGCATTGAGCATGCAGCCGATTTGCGCACCAGGGATGATCTCATGGCAGGCGCGCACCGCGCAAGCACTCGCCACGAGCACGTGATGCACCGCGTTATGAACGGAGACGTAGCGGTCCTCCCCCTCATCAAACACGATGCCTGCCGCCATGAAGCACGCAGAGGTCATGATGTTGATCTCGTTGAACGTGAGCCAAGAGCGCACTTGATTGCGGTAACGTGCGAACACAGTGCGAGCGAAGCGCTCAAACATGCCCACGAGAGCGCGGTTGCGCCAACCGCCGTATGCCGTAACAAGATGCATGGGCACGTCATAGTGGTTGAGCGTCACCACCGGCTCGATGCCCTGTTCGAGGCAGGCGCGAAACACATCCTCATAGAACGCGAGGCCCTGCTCGTTGGGTTCGGAGTCATCCCCGTTGGGGAATATACGGCTCCATGCGATGGAGAGGCGCAGAGCCTTGAAGCCCATCTCGCCGAAGAGCGCGATGTCCTCGCGGTAATGATGATAGAAATCGATGGCCTGTTGGGCCGGGTAGTAATGGTCGGACAGCGGCTCGAGCGGAACGTCGTCACCCCTGATGACGGCGAGACGGTCCCGCCCGTACGGCAGAAGATCCGCGTTGGCGAGCCCCCGCCCGCCCTCGTCCCAGGCACCCTCACACTGGTTGGCGGAAAGCGCGCCGCCCCAGAGGAAATCAGAACGCAATGGCATGGGAGTCCTCCTTATCTTGCTTTTAGTGCGAACGGGCACCACCATGCAGCGGTGCCCGTCCGGGTTCATGGGGCCCCAGTTCCGAGAAGAGACTCGTTGCGCTAAGGCACCCTTCTAGATGCAGCGCTTAAGCCTCAAGGGCCTCCTCGGCTTCCTTCTCGCCCGATTCGCGATTGTCGAAGCCAAAGACCATGCAGAGGGCGAATGTCACCGCAAAGCCAATCGCGCAGCTGATGGCGCCCGGAATGATGTCCTGGCTGAACTTGATGACGTTCATCCACGGGAAGCCGACTCCCGAGAAGACGAAGATGCGCGCGTTGAGCAGACCGCATGCAAGGCCGCCGGCCGCGCCGCCGATCATCGACCAAGCGAGCGCCTTCTTATCGCGCAAGAGGATGCCGTAAATGATGGGCTCGGATACGCGGCCGAGCGCATAGGTAGCGAAGGTAGTCCAACCGAGCTGACGGTTAGCCTTGCCCTTTGCACGGATGCCGTAGGCGAGCGCGACCGCAAGCGTCACGTAAACAACCACCGTCGTACCCGGAGTGCACACGGCGTCATAGCCCACCTCAAGCCAGCCGGGCATCATAGCGGTGAGAATCGGCACATGCATGCCGGTAGCGATCACGAGGTTCCACGTCGCACCGACCACCAGACCGCACAGCGGACCGGCGTTCGCGCCGAGCCAGATGATGATATCGGCGATGATGCCCATAATGAAGGAGACGGCGGGGCCGAAGACGCAGAGTGCAAGCGGCAGCATGATGAGCATGGTCCCCACTGGAATCACGAGGATGCGCAGCATGTCAGGGCAATGCTTCTTGATAAGCCCCTCTACGTAGGACTGAATCCACACGATGAGGATGATGGGAAGCACCGACTGTGTGTAATTCACCAGCGTCATGGGGATGCCGTAGACGTCGAACGGAGCGCCCTCCTCGACGATAGCGAGCATGCTCGGATGAATCATAATAGCAGCCGTCATGAGCGCGAGCACAGGACTCGTCTGGAACTTCTTGGCCGCCGCATAGGCACCGAAGATCGGCAGGAAGTAATATGCCGCGTCTCCCACCAAGGTGAAGAGCCGGTACATGCTGCCCTCCGCGGCTAGAAGGCCCGCGCCTTCCGGACCAAGCAAAATGGTGAACATGCGGAAGATACCCGCGATGCAGAACACGGGCAGAATGGGAGCGATAGAGCCGCTCACCGCATCGAGAATCAGATTGCCGATGCGCTTCGGAGCGAACCGCTCCTTCCAGGGAAGCCTCTCTGCTGCGTCCAGATCTTCATCAATCGCCGTCTGGACTTCAAAGCCGCCTTCCCTGCATACCGCGTCGTAGACCTTGTCGACGGTCGGCCCGATTACGAGCTGCACCTGGCCGCCAGCGTGCACCACGCTAATCACTTCGGGAATCGCATTGAGCTTGGCGTCATCTGCAAGCCCCTCGTCCTTAAGAACGAGGCGCAGACGCGTCATGCAATGCGTCGCGCTTGAAACATTCGCCTTGCCGCCCACCTCTTCGATGATTCTTTGGGCGAGTTTTTGATAGTTAGTCATCATTCCTCCTTTTACGCCACGAATCGTCGTGGCACGAGATGGTTCTCGTACTTTCGGAGGTCATGCCCTGCCCTAACACAGGTTACAATCCTTCTGGCCTGGGTTGTCAGCGTCCGGCTGTGCCGGATTCCGCCTTCGTACAGATACGGTTGACATGGAGCATGAAGTAAAGCTTCTCCTCGTCGGTGAGCTCCGTATGCCATTCCCGCTTCATATAGGTACAGATGTGGTCGATGCATTGCGCAAGCTCGGGAAACTCCTCGCGCGAATTCGCATAAAGCGGCAAATTGGCGCTGCTGAGGCTATCGTTACCCTTGATACGCTTGAACAGATACTGCACGTGTGTCGCAAACCGTGAGAACTCAAAAGACTCCCGATCGATGATGGTACGGAAATCGTACTCGACGATATCAGTGACATCGTTGAGCAGGCGCTCAAACGATTGGGCGCGATCGCTTGCCACAGTAACCTCTGCCCCAGTCTTTGCATTGACCAAATTCATGGCGATGCTTGCCACCTCTTCGCGCGGCAGCTCGACGCCCAACTCCTGCCGCACGCGCGCGGTAATGTAGCGGCCGATTTTGTATTCCAGCGGATAAAGCTGCTGCACATCATAGGTAAGGGGCATATCAAAACGAATGCCCTTCCTCTGCCGCGCAATCGCAAAGGCGATATGGTCGGCCATGATGAGCACGGCGTTGGGACTGAGTTCGTAAGGCAGCTCGTTCTCTACAATATCCATGATCTTTGCCGTAAACAGCACCACATCGGCAGGAAGATCCTGCATGATACGCTGCCCCTCGGCATCGATGCTATAGAACGTGCGCTCGATATGGTCCATCGCGAGCTCCCGGGGGAAGTCACCACCGAAGCCGACACCCTTGCCGAGCGCCACGACCTCGCGACCGCGACTATCTCGACAAATCACGGCGTTATTGTTGAGCTTTCTGATCGCCAGCATATCGATGCACCTCCTCTCTTGATGATAGGGCACTCATTCGGAGCTGAACAAAAAGGGCATGACCTCGGCAGAAAGCAGCACCCTACTTGCCTACGGTCATGCCCTAAAGTGACACCCGAATATATGTGCAATTGAATAACGAACGGAATCCGGATGGCCATGCTCCCCAAAGGGATAACAACCCATCACATGTATTTATAGGCCCACCCGAGATGAACGTCAAGTGTAAATTTGCGTAATCCGCACCCTTGATTGGCAACTTCATCCGCGTAATCCGCACCCCCGACTGATTCTGAGTTGCGGTGAAATAGTTCCTGATGGAGCCAGCTGGGCCGTAAAACAGGAACTATTTCACCGCAAGTTATGGGGAGACTGGGCGTGCGGACGGCCCTGGTGAGCTAGAGGTTGTAGGTGACCACCTGGGACTCGGCGGGGTTGGAGGGATCGGACTGCTCCACGCGGACGAACTTGACCGTCACCGTCTTAAAGCCCGCCTTGTGCAGAACATCCGAATAGACGCGCGCCTGCAGGGCGTGCTTCTCGAACAGCTGGTCGGGTGTCTCATCCGGCGTGCCACCCGTCTTGTAGTCGATGGCCAGTGCGCGTGACGGATCGGCCGGGTCGGTCGCCAGTGCATCGATGGCGCCCTCGGCATATGCACCGTAGCGGGCAATGTCCTTGTCCTCGCAGCCCAGCGAAAAGAACGGCACCTCGGCGCGAACGCACGGCCAGGCAAGCAGCTCGGCACGGACCGCCGACTTGAGCCAGCGGTCCAGGGCAACGTCGAAGCGCTCGCGCTGCTCCGGCGTCAGGCGCCACAGACGCGCCAGCGCATCGACACGCGCGGCGGGCAGCTCATCGGCACCCATCTCGATCAGCCACTGGCAGGCAGCATGGAACGCCGAGCCCAGCGCCATGGGGTTGCCGGCGGGCTCGACAGCAGCCACGTCCGCATCCGTCATCTCGGAACCATCCGACTCCGCATCATCGCCGGCCTCGTCCATGGGCACGTGTGCCTCGGCGGCACGGTCCTCGGACTCGGCATGCAGCGCCGCGGCAATTGACGAGTAGCTGTACGAATCGCGCGCCGGATACGGGCAGGTGCCCATGCGCACGCCCACCGCCTGGGGATACACGAGCTCAAACGCATCGGGCTCGGGGTCGGCAGGACCGGGAACGGCGGCGCGGGCATCCGCACCGGCACCCTCCGGCTCCGCATCGCCGCGGACAAGCCTGCCTTCGGCATCAAGCGAAGCATTGGCCTCAAACGACTGCTCGCCAAAAGCAAAGTTAGCCAGCGAGATGAGCTCGTAGTCGCCCGGCTGGGAGTTGTCGAACACCAAACGGTCGGCATCGAGCTGCGGCATGTCCAGGCCGTCCGTCGGCAGAATACGACGCAGCACGTCGTAGGTCAGATCGGTCTCGACATCGAAGGTCGGCGCGCACAGCTTGCCGCGGCTCACGCCGGCATCCATCGCCAGAATGACCAACTCGCGCGCTCGCGTCATGGCGACATAGAGCAGACGAGCCCGCTCCTCGAGCGAAAGCTGCAGGTCGGCGTTGCGCAGGCGGGCAAACGCCTCGGCGGGAGAGCCCGTCGCGCAGACGTCCTCCATAAGCTCCGGCGGCAGCCACAGCGACGTGCCCTTGCCCTTAAACGCGTGCTCAAACTGCTTTTTGACGTCATCGCCCTTTACGAACGTGCCGTCCGCGAGTTTAACGCCGTCGAAGCGTGCAGGCAGTGCCACGACCTGCGCTCCGCCCTCGACGCGACCCATCTGTGCCGCACCGGACGATTTGCGCACGCCAAAGCACTCCGCAACCGCCACGACCGGATACTCCAGGCCCTTGGACGCATGCACGGTCATGATGCGTACCGCGCCGTCACCCTCCTCGTTGAGCGCGCCCGGGGCTTCCTTGCCCGCCAGGAAGCGGTCAAAGGCCAGCGCAATGGAGCGCGGCGAGTTACCGAACTCGGCCTCGGCCTCAACCACAGCATCGAGCGCCTTGAGCACGTTGGCGGCAATGGCCTTGCCCTCGGGACCACGCTGTGCCAGACGCACAAACCAGCCCGAAGCGTTGACCACGTCGCGCGCGATCGCCGCGAACGAATCGCGGCCCACACGACGAAGCGCATAGCATAGCACCTCGCGGGCGCGCGTCACGAGCGGCAGGCTCTGCAAGCCCGGCACATCGGAATCGCTCATGATGCCCGCGTCGATGTTGCGGCGCGAGGTCTCCCCCGTCTGGTCGTCCAGCTTGGTCGCCAGCGCCAGGAACTCCTGGGCGCCGAGCGCAAACATCGGCGAGGCCAGCAGCGGCATAAGGCCCTGCGCCGTATCGGCCGGATTGGCGAGCGCGCAGACTAGGGCGCGCACCGTCTGCACCTCGGCTGCCTGGGCAAAGACCGAGCCACCCGCGATCACGCAGTCGAGTCCTTGGTCGCGGAAAGCCTGGGCATAGACGTCGGCGTTGGTCATGCGGCCCAGCAGCAGCACCATGCCGCCCTGGGGCTGACCGGCATCGGCAAGCGCGCGGAACCGCTCTGCGATCGCGCGGGCCTTGGCCTGTGTGCGCTCCTGCGTACTGCCGCCGGCAACAAAGAGGGCCTGACGACGCGAGGCGTCTGCCACCAGCGTGTCCTTGCGGCCGTCGCTCGCCTCAAGATCCAAAAAGCCCTGCATCAGGCCGCCGTCGTCGCCGTCGAAGACGCGAGCCACATAGCGTAGCACCTCGTCGTGGCTGCGGAAGTTGCGCACGAGCTTAACGAGCTCGCCAGCAGGGGCGTCGGCCGCGGCAGTCGCCTCGGGCGCGGCAGACGAGCCCACCTTGCGCTCCTGGCGACGGAACACCTCGACCTCCGCCCCGCGGAAGCGGTAGATCGACTGCTGTGCATCGCCTACGGTACACAACGCGCGCTCCCCCGCACCCGTCAGGTAACGGATCAGGTCGACCTGCATCTGATCGGTATCCTGGAACTCATCGATCATGACCATCTTAAAGCGACCCTCGTATGCCGCTCGGATGGCCGGGTAATCGCGCAGGGCCTCGTAGGCCATGCGCAGCAGATCGTTGTTGTCGAGGGCAGACTGGCCGGCCTTGAGCGCGCGGTACTCAGCCTCTACAGCACGGGCAAGCCCC
Organism: Collinsella sp. TM05-37; assembly: GCF_003436455.1. Lineage (NCBI taxonomy): Bacteria > Bacillati > Actinomycetota > Coriobacteriia > Coriobacteriales > Coriobacteriaceae > Collinsella > Collinsella sp. TM05-37. The sequence continues at coordinate 74,572 of NZ_QSPN01000010.1, forward strand.
ACCAGCGCCTCGAGCGCGGGACCGCCGCAGGCCAGCACGATATTGATAAACGCATCGGCGGCCTCTGCCTTGAGTAGCTCCACCTGCTCCTTAGGGAATGCCTTGCTCGCGCGCGGCATGGTGCACGACATCATGAGTCGCGCCGCATCGGCCATGGTCTTGCCGCTCGCCTCGAACGCGTCGATGGCATCGAGCGCCGTCTGCGCTTTTTCGGTCGCGGCCTTGCTTGCGCCCAACGCCGATCGATAGGCATCGGCAAGGGCCGAGGTGTCGGCCTGGCCGCGCGCCACGCGCACGTCGTCCATACCGCCCGGCAGCTGGCTCGAGAGCTCCAGCAGGTCGCGCACCAGACCCTTGATGGTCGTGCCGGCGCCAAAGGGACCGCCCTCGCCCGCCATGGGATACCAGGCGTAGAGGGCCTTGAGCGATGCCGCGAGCTCGGGGGCGGCATCGGGCGCCGTCGCGCGGGCCAGCACATGCTCAACAGCCTGATCCATAAGCTCATCGGTATCGGTAAGCACCGTGAACTCGGGATCGATGCCCAGCTCCAACGCATGCGCGCGCAGGATGCGCGAACACATACCGTGAATGGTCGAGATCCAAGCGTCGTCGACGGTCAGGGCCTCCTCGTCCATACCCTCTTCGATAAGCGCGCGACGCACGCGGTCGCGAATCTCGGCCGCGGCATCTTTGGTAAAGGTAATGGCGAGCACCTGGTCCAGATGCTCAACGAACGGACCGGATTCGGGCGAGAGCGCGTAGACGATGCGGCGCGTGAGGGTAAAGGTCTTGCCCGAACCGGCACCCGCCGAGACAAACAGCGGACGGTCGAGCGTTTTGACGATCTGCAGCTGTTGCGGCATCAAAGTCGAAAGATCCATGGTCTACACGTCCCTCCTTACAAACGTTCCTTCGTGGTTATACGAGCAGCGCGCATGCGCGGCCTGAGCCGACGTCGGGTCGACGGCGGCAACGTCGCCTGCCTCGAGTTCGTGCAGGCGCTCGGCGATGCCGGCCTCCACGCGATCGAGCAGGGCGTCGAAGTCCATGCTGCCACCCTCGCCGGGAAAGCCCTTCTTAAGCCCCGGGATGCGGCCGTCACCACGCTCCTCCTCGAGCAGCTCGGCACTCGCGGCGCCGCGCAGCGCCGGTTTGCCGCCCTTGGTCGAAAAATAGAGCGCCGCACGGGCATCCAGATCCAGCGCCCGGCGCATGGCCTGCGCATAGATAAGCGTCTGGGTATGGGGCGGCAGCCACCGCGGGTCGTCGATGGCGGCCTCGCCCGATTCCTCGTCGCGCACCGTGGGGTCGGCGAGTTTAAACTCCTCAACGCCCGTGCGATGCTTGTAGTCGATTACCACGGCGCGATTCTCGGCATCCACATCCACGCGGTCGATGCGCCCGCCGAGCGGCCAGCCGGCATACTCGACCTGGAGCTCGTTGAACGCAAACTCCAGGTAGCGCGGCGCGAAGGGCGCGAGCGCCTCGGACTCGTAGGCAAGAACGCCCTCCAGCTGCGGCAAAATCTCGGCCACCTGGCGCTCCTCCACCGGGGAGAGCGGCACGAGCGGGCCCTCGGTACCGCGCTTGCCCGCATGCTCGGCCAAGGTCTCGTCAAAGACCTCGCGCAGCAGCTCCTTCGCGCGTGGCAGATTCATGGGTGTCACGCGCTCCATGCCCTCCTGGGGCAGACGGGCATGCAAGTGTTCCAGCACGTCGTGGACAAAGTTGCCCTTCTCCATGTTGCCAAAGCCCGCATCGATGGACTGGGGCTTGACGCGATACGACACGAACCAGCACAGCGGGCAGGTGGAATAGGCCTCGATCTGCGAGGCGGACGTCAGACGCGGCACGAGCGGCGCGTCCTCGTCCTCGCCGTCACGACGGCGCAGGACCAAATACGGCACGGCCTCGGCACTCAGATGCTGAGGGGCTTCACAGGTCACGCGCTCGCGCTTGAGACCTTCGCCTGCCGCGGGATCGAAGTCCCTTACGATATCGCCCTCACCCACGCACTTCGCCTTGTCGGCGTCAGCGGCCTTAGCGTCGTCAGCGGCCTTGGCATCGTCAGCGGTCTTGTCGGCGTCAGCGGCCTTGTCGGCGTCAGCGGCCTTAGCAGCGTCAGCGGCCTCGGCGTGCGCCCGCAGCTCGGTCCACACGGCGGCTGGATAGCACTCGCGTGCCTGGCGATCGTGCGTCACGCGGGCAAGCACAACCGGACCGCGTGCCGTCTGCATCGCGTGGCCAAAGCGCACGCGCAGCAAAGCCGCGGGCTCAAGCGTCACGCCCTCGCGACCAAGGCTCGCCGTCAGCGTGGCCAGCGGCCCCTCCTCGTGTGAAAGCGGATAGCTGTCCAGATCGACATCGGCAAACAGCACGGCATCGTAGCTGCCGGGGCGCAGGGCCGCCGCATCGGCAAGCGAAGCAAAGCGAACCTGGGCGCGTGGCGCACGGTCAACCTCGTAGGTCTCGTAATCGTAGGCGGCGCTACGCTTGTCCACCTTGGTTCGAATGTCATCGAGCACGGGCACGGTCGCGGCCTGCGACACGTCGAGCGCACGGGCGCCATTCATAAGGATGTCGATGACGTGGCGCAGCAGGGCCACCTCCGCCTGGCGACGGGCCTGACCGTCGAGACCGCCAAGTGCGCGATCGGGCAGTGCCTCGGCAACGGCAAGCATGGCCTTGAGCGCCGTCACGGGTTTGTCGCGCCACAGCGCCTGGAACACGTCCGAGATCACGCACGGCACGCTCTTAAACCAGTTCTCGTCGCTCGCCGCTTTACGCGCACCCCTCACCTGGCCCTGCACGCTCTGCAGCAGGCTCTTGACGCCCGCAGTGGTCTTGCTGCGCGACAGTCGCATATTCTTGTCGAACGTGCGCGCGCTGGCGGCGTCGGCACCCGAAAGCGGGCTGTAAATCCAGTCGGTAAGCTCCGGAGCGGGCCACCACTCAGTCTTAGAAGCTGCCCCTTCGTCGGCGGCCTTCATACGCTCGATCAGGTTGGCGAGCGCCGTGAACTGCCTGCCCGCAATGGATTGGGAAAACGCCGTGAACTCGGCCGTCTCGGCAGCAACGTGGCGCGCCGCCAAACGAGCGGCAAGCTCGCCGAACAGCTGGGGTGCCCGGGCGGACACCACGAGTACGCGCACGGGATCGACGGGTGCGGAGGCGGCATCGTTGACCTTGGACTCCTTGCGCGCTTTCACCATCTTATCGATGACGTCCGCATAGACACGGGCACGGGCATGGGGCCCGGCGACTTCCACAAAGGCAGGACGTACGACGGACTTTGGAGCAATCGCGGGAGCGCCGGCATCCTCGTCCAGCGGCGCGATCTCAAACAGCACACCGCGGACATCAAATGCCGCGGCAAGCTCCTCGCGCATCGCCGCTTGCTCGCGGGCAAGCAGCACGACAACCTCTCCCCCGTTGTTTGCCACGGCGGACAGCAGCTCGAGCAGGCTATACGTAAATGACGTGACGCCGCGCACGCAAACGGCGCGGGCGCACCCCGGCAGGTTGTCGGCCAAAGCGCCGGCCATAATGTCAGCCGCCTCGCAGGGCTCGACCATATCTCGACGGTCCAAACCGCGCGCATAGGCGCACAAAAGTTCAAACACGCGAGCCTCGGCGTCGCTTCTGGGCTTGGGCTTGCAAACGTTGTCGCAGCAACGCTCGGCACCTGTCCCTGCCACACCCGGCAGCACATCGCGAGCCATACGCGCGAGCATACGCACCGTGCCCTGGCTGCGCGAAAGCGGCTGCAGGTCGGCGTCGTCGAGACGCGCTACCATGTCCGAAAACAGCATCTGGCGCTGCAGGTTGTCGACGAAACCGCGCCCGTCGCCCAAAAGCTCCCAAAGCGAGCGAAGCCACGATGTAGGCGTCTTGTAGTCAATACCCAGCGAAACGCCGGCTTCCGCCGCATCATGACGGCACAGGTCGAGCTCGGCAAACGTTGGCGCCAGCAGCACGGCACGCCCGTGGCGGGCAATAAGGTCGGCAAGCAGCGCCGCCTCGGCATCGCTCAAATCCGCGCCGGCGTTGGTGGTATAGATTCGAACAGGCATGGTCCTCCACTCAAACCGTTCGCAATATTCAATGCTTCCATCCTACCCGCCCACGCGGACAGATTGCTACCTCAGCTCCATGTTTTGGTGCAAAGCAACCTGACCCCAACGCACCAGCCGATTGCGGGCATATAAAAACCGCCCCCGAAGGGACGGTTCTGCACAATTCGTTTGTTGTCGCTGGCCTACTCGCCATCCTCCAGCTTGATGAGGATCTTGCGATAGCCGCCGTACTCGCCGTTCAGCGCCTTTGAAACGCGGCTCACCGTAGTGGACGAAGCGCCGGTGCGGGCCTGAACCTCAACATAAGGCTCGCCCTCATCCAGATAGCGCGCAACCTGCAGACGTTGCGAAAGATCGCAGATCTCGCGCGGCGTGCAGATATCGGTCAAAAACGCTTGGATATCCTTCTCGTCATCCAAAAGACTAAATGCGTGGACCAGCTGCTTGACATCAGGCTTGTCAAACATGTTCTCGATATTCATCGATCACCGCCAAACCCGCCATAAGGCATCGAAGTTGATACTGACATCGGGCATCGTTCGCCCGTTCTATGCAATAGGGCAACGCCTGTGGCTTTTGCCCGTAGCAGTTTAGCACACCACCAAACTAAAGCGACAAAACTCTCTGCCAGCGGCGCGTTTTCTAGGACGAACGCCGTTTTGAAACCGAATGCGCACGCAAGCTCCACGAATATCTGAGACAATGGGCGGCCGAACAAGGCGGCACACCCGAGCGGCCGTCCAAGCCGCCGCAGCAAACCGCTTCACGCGACACCGACGCACCCTGCGCAAGAAAGGATTCACACCATGCGCTTTATGCTTAACTGGCTCTTTACCTCGATCGCCATCGCGATTGCCACGTTCCTCGTCCCCGGCATCCAGCCCTTCGGTTTTGCCGAGGCCTGGGTCTGTTTCGCCTTCGTGGGACTGTTCCTGAACATCGTCGATTCGCTCGTCAAGCCGTTTCTGACGGTTATCTCGCTGCCGCTCACGATCATTACGCTGGGTATTTTTCAGCTCGTAGTCAACAGCTTTATGCTCGAGCTGGCCAGCTATCTGTCGGTCAATCTGCTGGGCGCGGGTATCTCCATCGCCAGCTTTGGATCGGCCTTTATGGGCAGCATCCTGGTGTCCATCATGCGCAGCATCCTCGACAGCATCGCCGAGGGCTAAAACGGCCATTCCGGCCGCGCCCGTCTCAACAGCCCAAAACGAAGGCCGCCCATCACAAAAATGGGCGGCCTTCTTATTTGCCAAGTCTCAAAGGGCGAGAGAATCTGCCATTTCCACCCCGTCCCCAAATGGCAGGTGTGGGTTAGATGACGTAATCGTAGCCTTCGTTGGGAGCGACAAGTTGATCGAGCGTCACACCGTCGAGGTAGTCGTTGATAAGCTTGTCCAGGTTCTTCCACACGTCGAGCGTGGGGCACTCGTCAGAGCGCGAACAACCCTTGCAGTCGCCATCCAGGCAGGCGACCGGCGCCAGGCTGCCCTCGGTCAGGCGCAAGATCTCGCCCACCGTGTACTGCTCGGGCGGGCGCGTGAGCACATAGCCGCCGCCCTTGCCGCGCATGCCCGAGAGCATGTTGGCGCGCACGAGCGTAGCCAGAATATTCTCGAGGTACTTCTCCGAAATACCCTGACGCGCCGCAATCTCTTTAAGCGGGATACGGCCTGTCGCCTGGTGCTCGGCCAGGTCGACCATAACGCGCAGGGCATATCTGCCCTTTGTGGAAACCAACATATATATAGCTGCCTTTCGGTCTTTTAATTCGTAGAAATTCTAGCCGAAATATTGGTTTTGAAAATACCTATTCCCGTCAAGATGGTTAATCGACTCGTAATAATCTTCTATTTCCTATTGCATTACTAGGCTTTAGTGCCTACTATGCTTGCCAACAGCAAAACGAACAACCCATAAGGTTTGTGGGTTTCATTGCTACACACACCGTAAAACCACACGGTATCCAGTCATTTGAACACTTTGGAGGTTCACCATGAGCAAGGTTTACACGTCCATCGATCAGCTTATCGGCCACACTCCGCTTCTGGAGCTCACTCACTTTGAGGCCGATGAGGACCTCAAGGCCCGCGTGCTCGTCAAGCTGGAATACTTCAACCCCGCCGGATCCGTTAAAGACCGCGTCGCCAAGAACATGATTGACGAGGCCGAGAAGGCAGGCAAGCTCGTGCGTGGCGGCGACTACACCATCATCGAGCCCACGAGCGGCAACACCGGCGTCGGCATCGCCTCGGTGGCGGCCGCCCGCGGCTACAAGGTGATCATCACCATGCCCGAGACCATGTCTGTCGAGCGCCGCAAGCTGATGCAGGCATACGGTGCGCAGCTCGTGCTCACCGACGGCTCCAAAGGCATGAAGGGCGCTATCGCCAAGGCCGAAGAGCTGCAGAAGGAGACCCCCAACAGCATCATCGCCGGCCAGTTTGTAAACCCCGCCAACCCGGCCATTCACAAGGCCACGACCGGCCCCGAGATCTGGGGCGACACCGACGGCAAGGTCGACATCTTCGTCGCCGGCGTCGGCACCGGCGGCACCGTGACCGGCGTGGGCGAGTTCCTCAAGGAGCAAAACCCCGAGATTCAGGTCGTCGCCGTCGAGCCCGCCACCTCCCCGGTGCTCTCTAAAGGCCAGGCCGGCCCGCACAAGATCCAGGGTATCGGTGCCGGCTTTGTGCCCGACGTCCTCGACACCCAGGTCTACGACGAGATCATCCCCGTCGAGAACGACGACGCCTTTGCCACCGGCCGCGCCGTGGGCCACAAGGAGGGCGTGCTCGTGGGCATTTCGTCCGGCGCCGCCGTGTGGGCCGCACTGCAGCTGGCCAAGCGCCCCGAGAACGAGGGCAAGACCATCGTGGCGCTGCTCGCCGACACCGGCGAGCGCTACCTGTCCACGGCACTCTTCCAGGACTAGAGCTCTCGTTCCTAGAACGAGTCCAAGGCACGCCGGTCTCCCCTCTCTTCTGACAGCCTGAGCTCATCCCAACAGGGTGTCCCACAGGACGCCCGAACTTGCTACAATGTCTGCGGCGCGGAACCAGCCTCCCGCGCCGCTTTTCTTTTTTGGCCACATGCCACCAAGGAGAACCTCCCCATGCACAACAAGCGCGTGCTCGTCGCCATGAGCGGCGGCGTCGATTCCAGCGTGACCGCGTATCTGCTCAAAAATCAGGGTTACGAATGTGTCGGTGCCACCATGCGCCTCACCTGTCCCGCGCCCGATCCCGTCACGGGCATGAGCAAAGTCGATCGCGACATCGCTGACGCGAAGGCCGTCGCCGGGCGCCTGGGAATACCCCATCACGTGCTCGACTTGCAGCAAACCTTCGACCGTAACGTGATCGAGCGCTTTGTGAACGCCTACCAGGAGGGGCTGACGCCCAATCCGTGCATCATCTGCAACCGCCACATTAAGTTTGGCGCGCTGCTCGATGCGGCGCTGGACATGGGCTGCGACTATATCGCCACGGGCCATTACGCCAAAACAAGCCAAGCGGCAGATGGCACCTGGCAGCTACATCGCGGCGAAGATCCCAAAAAGGACCAAAGCTACTTTTTGTATTCGCTTACGCAGGAGCGCCTGGCGCGCACGATTTTTCCGCTGGCAGGGCTGGACAAAGAGTGCGATGTGCGCCGCATTGCCGCCGAGCAGGGCTTCATCAACGCCAAGAAGGCCGAGAGCGAGGATATCTGCTTTATCCCGGACGGCGACTATGCGGGCTATATCGAGCGCCGCTGCGGACACGCCGCTGCACCGGGCGATATCGTGTGGCGCGACGGCAGCGTGGTCGGAAGCCACAATGGCGCCTTGCGCTATACCATAGGCCAGCGCAAGGGCCTGGGCGTCGCGATGGCGCACCCCGTGTACGTAACGGGCGTCGATGCCGCCAACAACATCGTGCATCTGGGCGAGGCCGAGGACCTGACGGCCACAGCGCTCACAGCCAACGACTGGATTTGGAGCGCCCCTGCCGACCACATGGAGGCCGAGCTGGATGCCGGCGGCATTCGCGTGGGCGCCAAATACCGCTACCGACAGAAAGACCAGGCAGCAACCCTTACGCGTGATGAAGACGGACAAATGCTGCTAACTTTTGACGAGCCGCAGCGAGCCATCGCCCCCGGCCAGGCAGTCGTAGTCTACCGCGGCGACATCGTCCTGGGCGGCGGCACGGTGGCCGGCGCACTTAAGTAGCCGCGGGTTTATCGCTGCACGTGTCGAAGTACCTCAACAGCGGCACCAACCTCGATTACGCGACGCTCGAGGCCGCGGCGGATGGCCTCGAGTCGACCCTCCGCCGTGGCCCATTTGCTCTGCGAAAGAATCTCGATCGCCTCATCAACAAATCCGTTGAGCCGCGATGAATCGAACCAATCGAGCGAGTCCGCAAGCGCCAGCTGGACGGAAGGGTCGGGCCCAAACGGCTTAGCGGAAAACCCAAACTCCCCAGCTGCGAGCACGGCAGTTGGTACGTTATACCACAGGCAGTTGCCGCTATCGAACAGCGGAGCAGGTTTTATCTCCAGGGTGTCGACATTGCGGATGATGCCGAAGTTTCGCCAATGGCGGTCGCTGTTGGCCAAAAGGGCATCGCAGACAATCATCTGCGACATAGACCTTCTCACAGCGGCCTCACCGACACCATGCTTGCCGAGGTAGCAACAGTACCGGTCGTACGTCGAGTTTCCCCGCTGACTACCAAGTACGCCCTTAACGTAAACAGCCGGAACGTATTCCTCGCGGCCGTCAAGAAAGTCGTCGCACAGACACACAGGGCCATCGAATATGCGCTCAACCGCGTAAGGAACAAACTCCCCCTTGGAAAGCAAGCGACGATGTAGAGCCGTTGCAACCGCCTCGTTAAAGGGACGCTGATCGTCCATCCCGCACCCTTTAGCCAAAACGCGAATGCCGTTTCGGATCATCCACGATTTAGGGAGCTCGCCCTCGGACGTGTTATCCGGATTTTTTAGACCGATGCCTTCCAGCCAACCCGAACGCTCTTCGGGCGCCGATCGCTCAAATTCGTTCTCAAAGTAATTGATGCTTTGCCATTTGAGTTCGACGCAATCGGCCGGCCGCAGCCAATAACAATCCGAAAGCGATAAGCCCAGGCACCGAACCGGAACCTCGATGCCATTGGCAATTCCCAGTTCACGATAGCGCGAGACGAGTCCAGGGCGGACGTCAGGCACCGACCGATGGCTCCACCACACGTTGAGCTCCCGTTTATTCACCGTAGGAGAAGAGCTCGAGCATGTGCCAAACGGCATTCGTTGCGCATCGAGGACCTCGGCGATTTCGAAGGGAAACTCACGCGTCGGATCAAATGAGACATGCGCGATCTCATGGTCGGCCGACATCAGCGTAAACTTGCGTCCCACATCAGCCGCAGGACGGCGTCCTCGCTTGCGGACCTTTTGGTAGGCGGTCGCAGAATTGTACTCGACCATCTTCCGGCCGCCCACAATATCGCACACAAGCGTCCCCGATGCGGCAAGTTGCGATATGCGGGCTTTCGTAACGCCCAACAGGCGGGCGGCATCACCCATAGATAAGTACTCAGACGTATCCATACACCGCATCACCTCGTTAAGTAATTTACACGTTTAGTTAATAGATTACATACATCATAATACTAAACAGCCCAAAGCGAAAAAAGGCCCGAAAAACGGGCCTTAGTGATTGGTCAGCCGAGTCGCAAGCTGCTCCCCTAGCGCTGCACGTAGGCGCGGACGAGCTCGTAGGTGTTGCGCACGCCGTCAATGTGGCTGCGCTCGTAGTTGTGGCTCGCGTACACGCCGGGGCCGATCAGGCCGTGACGGATATCGTAACCGGCCGAAAGCGTGGCCTCGACGTCGGAACCGTAATGCGGGTACACATCGATGGCGTAATCGAGCTCCAGCTCGCGCGCGATGTTGGACAGCGTGGTTACCAGGTCGTAGTTGTACGGACCGCCCGAATCCTTGGCGCAAATCGACACCATGCGCTCGGTGCAGCCCAGGTCGTCGCCCACGCAGCCCATGTCAACGCTGATCATCTCGCGCGTGTCGGCCGGCACAAAGGCACCGCCGTGGCCGACCTCCTCGTACACGGTAAAGAGCAGCGACACCTTACGCGAGAGGGTCACCTCGCCGTCGGCAACGGCGCGAGCCAAACCCAGCAGAATCGACGCCGACAGCTTGTCATCCAGGAAGCGGCTCTTGATGTAGCCACTCTCCGTCACCGTGGTGCGCGGATCCATAGCGATGATATCGCCCGTCTGAATACCCAGCTCGAGCACATCGTCTTTGCTGTCAACGTTCTCGTCGAGCAAGATCTCCATGTTCTTCTCGATGGTCTTGACCGGTTCATCGGCCACGTGCGCCGAAGGCTCGGTGTTGAGGACCACACCCGTATACACATTGCCGTCACGCGTGTAGACGGTGCAGTTCTCGCCATCGGCCGTAGACCACTGGTGCCCGCCGAGCGTCGTGGGACGCAAGCGACCATTGTCCTTAATGGAGCGCACCATGGCGCCCAGGGTATCGACATGGCTCGCCAATACGAGCGGCTCGCCCTCGCCGCCAAGTTCAACCAGCACGTTACCCTTATTAGAACGCTCAGGCCCAAAGCCCATATCGCGCAGGGTCTCCATTAGATAATCAGTCGCCGCACGGGTATAGCCCGTAGGCGAAGCAATCGAGGTAAGCGCCTTCAACTGCTCAGCAATATAGGAGAGCGTAGAATCCATCTGGGACACCAAAGTCACCCTTTCATATCGAATTAAACCCACAGCAACAATACCACCACGCACATTTATTTACCCAGAGAGACAACCCATCGAGCTCCCCAGAGCTGCGCCCGTCACGATAACGAGCCGGCAGGCCCCTGCCCGTTAGCCCCACAATCTTTCCGCAGGACGGAGGAAGCCCCCGCCGCACGAAGTGCGCAGCGGGGGCTTCCGACATGTCCGAGGACGATTCTGGGGCTAACGGGCGGGGCCCGCCGAACCAGGTTAAGCAGCCGGGCAGATCTTCTTGAAGAGCTCGATAACGTCGTCGAGCGTCGCCTCGCGCGGGTTACCCGGGAAGCAGGCGTCGGCCATGGCGTCCTTGGCCAGGACCTCGATCTCGTCGGCCTTCATGGCCTCGCAGACGTGCGGGATGTTCACGTCGGCAGAGAGCTGCTTAACGGCGGCGATGGCGGCGTCGGCGGCCTCGTCGGTGCTCATGCCCGTGGTGTCAACGCCCATGGCGACGGCGACCTTGGCCAGGCGCTCGGCGCAAACCGGCTTGTTGAACTCCATGGCGATCGGCAGCAGCATGGCGCAAGCGACGCCGTGCGGAGTGTCGTAGTGAGCGGACAGGGTGTGAGCCATGGCGTGGTCGATGCCCAGGCCAACGTTGGAGAAGCCCATGCCGGCGACATACTGACCAAGAGCCATGCCCTCGCGGCCGGAGCCGGGCTGGCCGGACTTGGCCTCGGCAACGGAGTCGCGCAGGTTCTCGCTGATCAGCTTAATAGCCTCAAAGTGGAACATGTCGGAGAGCTCCCAAGCGCCCTTGGTGGTGTAGCCCTCGATGGCGTGGGTCAGAGCGTCCATGCCAGTGGAAGCGGTCAGGCCGGCGGGCATGGAAGCCATCATGTCGGGGTCGACGACGGCGACCTCAGGGGCGTCGTTGGTGTCGACGCACACGAACTTGCGGACCTTCTCGGGGTCGGTGATGACGTAGTTGATGGTTACCTCGGCAGCGGTACCGGCGGTCGTCGGCACGGCGATGGTGAACACAGCGTGGTTCTTAGTCGGAGCAACGCCCTCGAGGCTGCGGACATCGGCGAACTCGGGGTTGTTGATGATGATGCCGATAGCCTTGGCGGTGTCCATGGAGGAGCCACCACCGATGGTCACGATAGCGTCAGCCTCGGCGGCCTTAAAGGCCTCGACGCCGTCCTTGACGTTCTGGATGGTGGGGTTGGGCTTAATCTCGGAGTAGAGGCTCCAAGCAATACCGGCGGCGTCGAGCTCGTCGGTTACCTTGGCGGTAACGCCAAACTTGACCAGGTCGGGGTCGGAGCAGACGAAGATCTTCTTGTAGCCACGACGCTGGAGCTCGCCGGGGATCTCCTTGATGGCGCCAGAACCATGATAAGAAATGGTGTTGAGAACGAAACGATTAGCCATTGATAGCCTCCCATCGTGTGCGGGGCGCCCATTACGCCCCACGCTATGTGTCCCATCCTAACGCTTTTGAAACAAAAAATGCATGAGAACGTCAAAAGTGTTAAAGCGTTTCAACATAATAACGGAGCCCCAGTCCTTCCCTCCCGACTGCAGCGAAGGCTAGATTATAGGAGCAATTGCCCAAAGAATACGACCAACTCAGTCTATAAATTGTTTCTGTTTTAGCAATATATGTTTGACAATACGTTTATAAAAGGATACTTTATAGTAATTAATATGCATGCAGCAAATAGTGTCATTCATTTTGTTAGAAATTGCCCATGCGGTTATTGCAGCTGCATGTACTGCAACATACAGCGTAATTCTCCGCACGAAGCAGAAGACGGTTCCAATTCGATCGAGGCGATGACGCGTGATGGCTACTGGTCCTAAATCGAGCAAGACGGCTACAAACGAATATCGAATCTCAATTGAAGGTAACCCTTATCCGCATGCTCTGGCTCTCGTCAACCCAGCGGGAGACAACCTCAACATCAAAAGACATGGGTTCACGGGTCCACTAGGACAGCTATTGAGTCTTAAATACACCGTTTATGACGATGCAAATGAAAAGCTCTTTACTGTCGTCGACGGTGGTTTTAGTAACATGCCCAGGGTTGCGCTCATCATCGAACACAAGGAAGTTGCGGTGTTCGATTATGGCCTAAACAGACTTGAGATGAAGTGCGTAACGAACATACCGAATTACACAATAAAAGGTAACTTCCTATTTGGAGATTACGATATATTCAGTCAACGGGAAGTGAAGCTATCTTCAGTTAACGTCCTTCAATGTGATAAACAATCGTGCTTTAACATACAGGTTTTGGATAAAGCCGAATTAGCCGCCGCAATTGGAATACCCACAGCCATTGCCCTTCTGAGGGCTCGGATTGAAGAGCATCTCGAATAAATTGCAAAAAGCAGTTCGTAACAACATTCAGGAGCTAGATAGTTTTTTCTGGCTCCTGAAGCTGTACTACATAGAGATGAAAAATAATGCGGCAAAGGGGCTGTCCCTTTGCCGCATTCGGTTACTTTCGGCAGCCCTCTTTCCAAGCCTCGGCCGCAACCTTCCAGCGAAAACGCAAGTCGCGCTCGCGGTCGATAAACATGATGGCAAACGCGACAAACAGCAGCACGCTCGCCACGACGATGGCGTGCAGGCCCATGCGCTCAATACACCAGTTGCCCAACACAGCGCCAAACACAAAGGTAAAGATCACGCCAAAGTACAGCAGGCCGTTTTCCAAAAAGCCACGCTTATGGGTAATGATGTAGTCGTCCACGTTTTGCAAGGCATTACGGAGGTTGCCGATACACATGGTCGTGGCGATGCCGTGACCGTGAATCTTGCGGAAGCTCTCGACCTGCATACCGCAGGCAAACGAGGTGAGGCAGTTGGCGAGCAGGTTGAAATCGCCACCGGGAATAAAACTCACGCCCAGCAAGATGACGGCTTCAAAGAACACCGTCACCTGACGCCAGTGGATCACGCTGCCAAACCGCTCGTGTACCAGGTCGGCAAGCATAATGCCCACAGCAAACGAAACCACAGGGAAGAAGTAACGCCCCGCAAGTGCCCAATTGCCCTCCGAGATGCTCACGCCAACGAGTAGGATGTTGCCTGTCTGCGCGTTGGCGAAAACATGATCGCGCCCAATGTACGAATACACGTCCATAAAGCCACCGGCGAGCGCCAGAATGATGCCCAGCTCGATGGACTCCGATATCTGCTTGGCACGCTGCATCGTCGTGCGGCCTCCTTGTTGACGACCCTCTCGTGCGTTGGCGGAGACATGGCCGCCGTTCATACTGTAACCCATTGACAACATGGCGTGCGCGCGAGACGGGCTCCCCAACGCGCAGATACACAGTCTGGAAACAAACGGCGGGCGCGGCGCCACACCCGCATCGACACGCCGATCCGCCAGCCCATGTACTCCACCAGTCTTTTTAGCCCCGTCCCAAAAAGACTGGTTACAATTACGTGCAGCATACAAACACCGGGAGGGATCGTGGCAAATAAGCCTCAGCACGCTCAGAACAACCAGCGCAGTCAGCAGGGCAAACAGGGCCAGCAGCAAAAGCGCGGCAGCAAGGCGCAGGGTGGGCACACCACTCATGCTCCAGCAGCGCCCTCACGCCCCTGGCGACCGGGCCGCGACAAGTTCCTCCCCGTCAGCCGCGCCGACATGGATGCGCGTGGCTGGGACCAGTGCGACTTCGTCTATATCTGCGGCGACGCCTATGTGGATCACCCCAGCTTTGGCATGGCCATCATCAGCCGCGTGCTCGATGCGCATGGCTACAAGGTGGGTATCATCTGCCAGCCCGACTGGACCGACCCCGCCAGCATCACGGTGCTCGGCGAGCCGCGCCTGGGCTTTCTCGTCAGCGCCGGCAACATGGACTCCATGGTCAACCACTATTCGGTGACCAAGCACCGCCGCCACACCGACGCCTATACCCCCGGCGGCGAGGAGGGGCGCCGTCCCAATCGTGCCGTCACGGTCTACGGCAACCTCATCCGTCAGACGTTTAAGGATACCCCCATCATCATCGGCGGCATCGAGGCAAGCCTGCGCCGCCTGGCCCACTACGACTACTGGCAGGACAAGCTCAAGCGCTCGGTACTGCTCGACTCGGGCGCCGACATCCTCATCTACGGCATGGGCGAGCACGCGATCGTCGAGATCGCCGACGCGCTCGATGCCGGGCTGCCCGTCGACCAGATTTCTTATATCAACGGCACCGTCTACCGCACCAACTCGCTCGACGAGGTCTACGACTACGACCTGCTGCCCAGCTGGGACGACCTTGCCGCCGACAAGCTCAACTACGCACGCAGCTTTAACGTGCAGCAGCAGAACATGGACCCCATCACCGGTCATCGCCTGGTAGAGCCCTACCCCAACAGCGTCTATGTGGTGCAAAACCCGCCGTCGGCGACGCTCACCACAGACGAGATGGACGAGGTGGCCGAGCTCCCCTACGCACGCGATTGGCATCCCGACTACGACGCAGCGGGCGGCGTGCCGGCCTTTGCCGAGATCAAGTTTTCCATTAGTTCCAACCGCGGCTGTTTTGGCGAGTGCTCGTTTTGCGCCCTCACCTTCCACCAGGGCCGCGTGTTGCAGATGCGCAGCCACGACTCGATCATGCGCGAGGCCGAGCTGCTCACGCGCGATCCCGAGTTTAAGGGCTATATCAACGACGTGGGCGGACCGACGGCAAACTTTAGCCGTCCCGCCTGCGACAAGCAGATCAAGCACGGCGTGTGCAAGAACAAGCGCTGCCTATGGCCGAGCGTGTGCAAGAACATGGTGGTCGACGAAAGCGGCTACACGCAGCTGTTGCGCGATCTGCGCCAGTTGCCGGGCGTCAAAAAGGTCTTCGTCCGCAGCGGCATCCGCTTTGACTACACCATGGCCGACGCCTCGGACGAGTTTTTGCGCGAGCTGTTGGAGCACCATGTCTCGGGCCAGCTACGCGTGGCACCCGAGCACGTGAGCGATGCGGTGCTCTCCGTAATGGGCAAACCGAGCCGCGCCGTCTACGATGCGTTCTGTCGTAAATTTGAACGCTTGAACCGCGAATACGGACTCAAGCAGTACGTGGTGCCGTATCTGATCTCGAGCCACCCCGGCTCGACGATGAAGGAAGCTGTGGACCTTGCCGAGGCCGTGCGCGACATGGGCTACATGCCCGAGCAGGTGCAGGACTTCTACCCCACCCCGTCCACCATGTCGACCTGCATGTACTACACCGGCGTGGACCCACGCACCATGCAGCCGATCTACGTGGCACGCGACCCGCACGAGAAGGCCATGCAGCGTGCGCTCATCCAATACCGCAAGCCCGAGAACTACAAGCTCGTACGCGAGGCACTGGAAAAGGCCGGCCGCCGCGATCTGATTGGCTACACCAAGCATTGCCTGATTCGCCCCGTGCCCCCGCGCCCGGGCGAGACGTCTGCTGGCGGGGGGCATGGCACCGGCAAGAAGGGCGGCAAGGCCCACGGTGGCGTTGGCGGCGCTGGCAAGGGACCCAAAGGCAGCAAGGGTCACGGCGGCATGTCGCGTGCGCAGAACACCGCAGGCCGCAACCGTGCAGCCCAGGGGCGCCAGGGCGCTAACGGAGGCGGACGCCGCAATTAGGGCAGCGATGCGCTCGCTGCGTCCATCCCACACGCTTGGCGCAGCGAGCGCATTGCCTCAACGAGGATGACGCCGGCGATAGCGACCGTGATTGCCACGTCGAGCGGCGTGTTCACAAACCACAACAGGCCCATGAGGTACGACCCGGCGTTAAAGGCAAAATGCAGCAGAATCGTATAGCGAAGCTTTCCGGTCGTAACGAGCACCCAGCCAAAGATGAGGCCGGCGGCGCCCGCGTAGCAACCCTGCACCCAATTCATGTGCATAAAACCGAAGATCGCCGCCTGCAGCACAATCGCCGCGGCGATGCCCCAGGTACTCGGGGCCGCCCAGGGCACTATGGCGCTGTCTTGCGCGTTCGCGCGACGCCGGCGCTTCCAAAGTGGGCGGCACTGCGGATTAAACGCTCGGAGCGAAAACTCAAAAATAATGCCGCGTACCAGCAGCTCTTCGCAAAATGGGGCGCCGAGCACCGTAGTCAGTACGGCGAGATAGCTGGTGTCGCCCATGCCCGTCTCCTCGACAAGCTCGCTGTAGTCGGCCGCAGCATCGGGCAACAGCGACAGCACGGCATCGGTCACGTAGCCAACGACCACCTGCAGGGCCAGGCCAATCACGATAACGCAGGCGATGCGCTTCCATGCCCCACGCGCTCCCCCGCCGAGCGGATGCTCGCTTTGCCGGCGTGCCATAAATGAACGCGGCCAAAGATAACGCCACCACAGCAGCGCCATCAAAAACGATGCCGTCTGCGCGACGGCCTGAAGCAATTGAATGTCGAGGTCATCGATCGAAAAACCCATGAACACCGATGCGACGCCAAGGGCGGAGAACAAAACGACGCTCAGGGCAATATCGGCAGCGACGACGCCAAAACAGGCAAGCGCCCAAATCATCGCATTGAGCATGCCAACCTCCTCAAAACCCGGCACTTAGGGACGTTCCTTAACTGCCGGCAGAAAAGGAACGTCCCCAAGTGCCGGCAGTTTGGGACAGTCATTCTTGATGAGAATCGGGCGCAGTGCCAAAAGCCCCGTTGGGCGAGATGTCGAACGGGAAGGTGCCGCAGCGATTGAACGCAGCGATAAACATGCGGATGGCGTTGGACGGCGTGGTACCCACGAGCTGGGTTGCCGCCGCGAAGGCTGCCTTCTCCTCGGGCAAGACCTTCGCGACTACAGGGGTCATGTGTTCTGCCATGGCGCTTCCTTTTTGAAACGACGGTAGTGCGGATAGATGCGGGCCACGCGGCTGGGCGACGGGCTGTGAAGGCAACCCGATTGGCCCGCATCCGGAGTTTGTTTCTGCGGCGTTGGTATTACTTGGTATTCCTAAGTATTACCCCGCAGATAGAATACCACATCTGCTCCACTCCAAAGGTAGATTTCTACCAAGTTGGTGCATATGAACCTGTCGCCCTTCTCACCAAACGGCAATGCCCCGTCCACGCAAATACGCGAACGGGGCATTGTTCAAATTGTGCCGTCAGTGACTCTTTTGCGCCAGCGGCCTTCTAGCTCTAGCTAAGCTCGGGCCAGTAACCCTTGTTAGCCTCGATCATGTCGTCGAGGACTTCCTTGGCAACCTTCATCGAAGGCACGGTCTTGTTGAGCGTAAAGGCCTTGAGCGCCTTCTCGTACGAACCCTCGATCGTGGCCTCGACCACGAGCTTCTCGGAGTTCAGCTGCTGCATCATAAGACCCTGCTGGAACAGCGGAATGTTGTCGCGGCTGATGACCTCGGGGCCGTTCTTGCCAATGTAGGCAGGCAGCTCGACCATAGCGTCGTAGGGCATGTTGGGGATAGCGCCCTTGTTCTCGCAAATGACCAGGAAGCGCTGCTTGGTGTCGTTCTTCAGAGCGATGGCCAGGTCGGCAATCCAGTCGCCGTGGCTGCCCGCATAGAACGTGCTCTCGTCGATCTCGCCCGTCTTCTCGTAATGGTCGATGCCGTCAAAGAGGTTCTTCTCGCGCGTCTCCTCAACCTCGTTTGCACGAGTGCGCTCGGGGTTGGAATGCTCGACGAACTCCTTCTGCTGCAGGTAGTAGTTCAGGTACGTGTTGGGCAGGTACTCCGGGAAGCACTCCATGATCTCGTACTCGCCCTTCCAGACGTAGTACCAGCTGCCCTTGGTGTGGCGGTTCTGCTCGGGGTGCTCGTCGGTGGCTTCCTCGGGCTTCTTGGACATCAGCGAGCTCATGCCCTTGAGGTACGAATCGGGCAGCAGGATCTCATGCTCCTTGATGTACTCGCGCAGCTGCGGGAGCACCTCCTCGCCCTTGTGGCGAATCGAGGTGAACCAACCAAAGTGGTTGAGGCCAAAGTAATCGTACTCGACATCCTTCTTGTCGATATCGAGTGCGGCGCAAACCACGTCGATGATCGCGATCGGCATGTCGCAGATGTTGATGATGCGAGCGTTGGGACGCAGCACGCGGCAGCCCTCGGAGACGATGGCAGCGGGGTTGGAGTAGTTGAGAATCCAGTAGTCCTTCTTGGCGTACTTCTCAACGTCATCGATCAGCTCGACCATGGGGAAGATGGTGCGCATGCCGTAGGCAAGGCCGCCGCAGCCGCAGGTCTCCTGACCAACGCAGCCGTGACGCAGCGGAATCTTCTCGTCCTGCTCGCGCATGGCATAGCCGCCCACGCGCATCTGGGCAAACACGAAGCTCGCGTCGGTAAAAGCCGTCTCCTTGTCGGTGGTCACCGTGAGCTTGATGTCCAGGCCAAGGTCCTCGTGCAAAATCCAGTCCACGAGCACGCCGATCTTGCGCTGGCGCTCCTCGTTGATGTCGTACAGACGAATCTCGTCAACGTCGAGCTCGTCCTTGCGCAGGGCGATGGACTTGACGATGCCGGGGGTAAAGGTGGATCCGCCACCACACAGAGTAATGATCATTGTTTACTGCTCCTTCTCAATTGCGTTTTCGACCTTGTCGCGCATCTCGGCAACCTTCATGCCAAAGATGATCTGGATATTGTTGCCGTTGCGGTTGATGCCGCTGTTGGGCACGTGGTTGATGAGGCTCTCATCGATGAGGTCCGGGTTCTTAACGTTCACGCGGAGACGCGTAAAGCAGTTCTCGAGCTCCTCGATGTTGTCCTTGCCGCCAAGACCTGCGACCAGGTCGGCAATGCCCGCATCGACGCCCTCTGCGGGAGCCGCGGCAACAGCGCCCTGCTTCACCGCGACAGACGCGGCGGCCTCGCCCTCGGCAACGGACTCGGCGAGCTCGGACTCCTCCTCGCGACCAGGCGTGTGGAGGTTGAGCTTCTTAATGAGGAAGGTAAAGAGGAAGAAGTACAGAGCGGCGTTGACGACTCCGAGCACGAGCATCATCGGCCAGTTGGTCTTATCGACACCGAGGACCAGGTTGGAAACCACGATGTTGATGATGCCGCCTGCAGTCGAAGCGGGCACGGAGAGGACCTTGAGCAGGACCAGGAAGATGCCGGAAAGAACCGAGTGAACGACAAAGAGCACGGGAGCGGCAAAGACAAAGAGGAAGTCCATGGGCTCGGTGACACAGGAGAGCACAGCGGTGATGATCAGCGGGATGATAACGGCCTTGGTCTTATCCTTGTTCCCCTTGTAAGCGGTGAAGATAAAGGCGAGACCGATACCGATGTAGGGCCACAGGTTGTTGAAGGTGTAGCTGTTGAAGTAGGTGCTATCGGAGAAGGGCTGGCCCGTCATTGCCATCTCGGCGACACGGATGGGATAGGCGCCGGCGATAACCTGATCACCCAGCGTAAGGGTGCCGCCCACATCGGAGAACTGGAACGGGGTGTAGATGAGGTGGTGCAGACCGGTGGGAACGAGCAGCTTGTTGAGCATGCCGTAGATAAACAGACCAATGTTGCCCGACTCCTTAATGATGCCGGCAACGGAGGAGATGGCACCCTGAACCGGAGGCCAAACGATGCAGAAGCCAGCGCCCATGATCCAGGAGATGATGATCATGATCAGGAACGGAAAGCGAACGCCCGAGAACATCGAAAGGGCAATGGGGAACTGCTTATTCGAGTACTTGTTGAACACGGCACCGGTGATGCAACCAAGAATGATGCCGCCAAACACGCCGGTATCGAGCACCTGAATGCCCATAACGGTGCTCTGGCCGGTTCCGGTAAGGCCGAGCATGCCGCTCGCTTCGGCAAGAGAGCCAGTGGCGTTGAGCACGATGTTATTGGCCTGCAGGAACAGGAAGAACGACATCAGGGCGATCAGCGAAGCATGGCCCTTGTTCTTCTTTGCCATGGCGCCGGCGATGCCCACGCAGAACAGAATCGAGAGGTTGTTGATGATAAACATCAGCGACTGATAGACAACGGCGCCCACAAGCTGGAACGGACCGGAGCCCAGCACGGGAATCACGGCGCAGATGGTCTTGTTGGTCAGAATGATGCCCACGATGAGCAGAATGCCGGCAACCGAGAGATACATCATCGGCTGAACGATCGACTTCGCGAACACCTCCAACGGCGCTTTGAAATTGAACTTCTTTTTTGCGGTCATAGCGGTACTCCCCTTCCTTTTCCGCAAATTAAGACAGATGTGCCCTGGACAAGGCCATAAGCCCTGCCTTATATCAATCGATGTGTGGGCACGTTATGCCTAGAGACCAGGTTCTCCAAGCAGGTTAACAATGTGATATGCGAGATAACTCTTCTCGGCATCGGTAACGACAACGTTATAGGCAGACGACAAGTGGGCGGCTATGGCGTCCGCGCACGAGAACGCGCACGGATACTTAGTTTCATCGATTCGGAACAGCGCATCGTCATTGATCTGCCCGGCCGCGGGGTCAAGCGCCCGCTGTGCGAAAAACTGCAGGTGGCGGACGAAACGCTCATAGGGCAACGAGGTGTCGTCGAGGGTCGCAGCGTAACGATCGGAAACAATCGCGAGTACGTCGCGAACAAGCTGGACCGAGATGATGAGACGGTCGGAGCGTTGCGGCATGGTGGCGTTGACGATATGCAGCGTAATAAAACCCTGCTCTTCTTCGCTCATCTGGATGCCCATATACTCCTTGACAATCTGCAGCGCACGGCCCGCAAGCGCATACTCCTTGCGATAGAACTGTTGGATCTCGAGCAGCAACGGATTCTCACAGGGGACGCCCTTGCGCTCGCGCTCCAAAGCAAGGCCGATATGGTCTGCGAGAGCAATGAGGATCTTGTCGTTGATATCAACATTGAGCTCTCGACGGAGCATCTGAACAATGTCCTCGGCAATCACGAGGTTGACGGTGGGAATGGACTCCAAAAGATGTGCCAAGCGGTCAATCGTACGCGAATCCTGAGAAGTGCCCTCCTGCAGCGCATAGGTCTTTTCGACCGATGTTTCATCGATAGCGTCGCCGGCATGACGGCCAAAGCAGAGGCCTCGACCGATGACAATGAGCTCGGAGCCATCGTCCGAAGTGACCATTGCGACGTTATTGTTAAAAACTCGCTTGATAACCACGGTACCCACCACAAGAATTTACTCGGAAAGCCAGACGACAGGCTCTTTAACAGCAACAGGGCCGGAAGCATGCTCACGAAGAGTCGAGTTCTCCGAGCGCTCGCACACGATAACGAAGACCGTAGGATCGAAGCCGGCGGCGCGAACCACGTCGAAATCGACCTCGACGAGGGGCTGGCCCGCGTCGACATGGTCACCCTGGGCAACAAGCGCATGGAAGCCCTTGCCCTCAAGCTTAACAGTATCGATTCCGATATGCAGCATCACCTGAGCAGAGCTGTCGTCGGGCATGATGCCCAGCGCGTGCTCAGTCGGGAACAGCGCCGCGATGGTACCGGAGACAGGAGCGCACACCGTTCCCTCTTGGGGAACCACGGCAACGCCATCGCCCACTGCACGGCTGCTAAAAGCGGGGTCCTTGGTATTTTCTAGATGAACAAGCTCGCCGGAAACAGGGGCGAGGATTTCGAACTCGGAAGCCGCAGTCGTCTGCTTATCCGAGCCACCCATCAGGCGAGAAAAGAAACCCATGGTGGCATGTCCCTTCATAAATATAGCCCAACCAAAATCAAGCGAATGCGTCCATAGAGACACATCCGTTCAAAGACTTTGGTTAGGCCCACGTCCGAGGGACTCGGTAACCTTCCGCATTTCTTTTTACGGGAGCTATTGTAGACAAGCCCAAAGCCAGAATAGTCATTATGACCGGTGAGCGGTATTTTTTCTTCGATAAACGGTATTTAGGCAGCACTTGGGGACGTTCCTTTTAATATGAGCAGGACATTGTCAAGAGG
>NZ_QSPN01000011.1:0-93509 GCF_003436455.1 Collinsella sp. TM05-37
CTTTGCCGATTCGCCGGCTCGCCGGCCGGGCTGGCAAGGACTGTCCCAATATGTCGGCACTTGGGGACGTTCCTTTCCTGCCGGCACTCATTGGGGACAGACTTAAATGAGCGATTTCACTCATTTAAGTCTGTCCCCAATGAGTAGGTTGGAAAAAATTGCGCCTGTCGCTTAAAAATAGTTCACCTAGGTTTACTATTACCTTAGAAAAGTAGCAGAAGGCTAACAACGGGGGATAGCATGGCGACAAAGCGTGCCTACGTCCAGGTCAACGGACTCAAGAAACACTATGGCGACGGTGATGCACGCCTGACGGTGCTCGACGGCATCGACACGTCCATCAACCGCGGCGAGATCTGCGTCATGCTGGGGCCCTCGGGCTCGGGCAAGTCGACCTTTCTCAACCTGATCGGCGGCCTGGAGGATGCCGACGGCGGCTCCATCATGGTGGACGGCTGCGATCTCACGGCGCTCAAGCCCGCCGATCTGGGCGAGTACCGACGCCGCGAGCTGGGCTTTGTCTTCCAGTTCTACAACCTGGTGCCCGACCTTACCATCAAGGAAAACATCGAGGTCATGGCGCACCTGTCCAAAAACCCGCTCAATGTCGACGATCTGCTGCGCTCGCTGGGCCTCTACGAGCACCGCAACAAGTTTCCGCGCCAGGTCTCGGGCGGCCAGCAGCAGCGCTGCGCCATCGGCCGTGCGCTCGTCAAAAATCCGGGCCTGCTGCTGTGCGATGAGCCCACGGGCGCGCTCGACTACAAGACATCCAAGGAAATCTTGCGGCTCATGGAGGATGTCAACCGCACCTACGGCTGCACCATCATCATTGTCACCCACAATGCGGCCATCGCGCACATGGCAAATCGCGTGCTGCGCCTGCGCGACGGGCGCATCGTCGAGGACGAGCTCAACGAGTCGCCCGTCGCGGCCGCCGAGCTCGATTGGTAGGCGGCGCCATGACACCTCTCGCAAAACGTCTCCCGCGCGAGCTGCGCCGCAATATCGGCAAGTACCTGGGCATCTTTTTGCTTATGTGCGGAAGCATCGCCCTCACGTCGGGCTTTTTGCTCGCGGCGCATTCCATCGGCTGCCTCATTGACGACATGCGCGACGACTACACGATTGAGGACGGCCGCGTGACTACCTCCTTCGAGGCCACCAAAGATCAGCTCAAGGCTGCCGAAGACGCGGCTGAGGACGTCGGCGGCGTTACGTTCTACAAGAATTTCTCCATCGACGCCATCATCAAAAAGGCGGCTGGCGACGACGGCACCAAGCGCACCCTGCGCACCTACGCGCATCGCACCAAGGTTGACATTGCGTCCTACTGCGAAGGCAGGCAGCCCAAGACGGACGATGAGGTGGCAATCGACCGTGTTTTCGCCACCAACAACGACCTCGCCGTGGGTGATAAGGTCGAGCTTGAGGGCCGCACCTACACCATCTGCGGCATCATGACCCAGCCCGATAGCCAGGCGCTGTTCCTCGACAATTCGGACTTTACGGTGAACACCATCACGTACGGCGTGGCCGAGGTCACCGACGCCGGCTTTGCCGCGCTTGAGGACGCCGGCGGCGCGCCTGCCTACACCTACTCCTTTACCTTTACCGATCGCGACCTCCCCACCGCGGATCGCATCGATGCGGAGCAGGATATGGTCGAGGCGCTGACCGATGCCGATGCGCGCGTGGACGATCTGATCGATGCCGATTCCAATCAGGGCATTGGCTATGCGCGCGACGACGTGGACGGCGACTCCATGATGTGGATGACGTTGCTCGACATCATCATCGTGATCATGGCGTTTGTCTTTGTGGTGCTCACCGACGCCACCATCGAGGAGGAGAGCGCCATCATCGGCACGCTGCTCGCCAGCGGCTATCGCCGCCGCGAGATCGTTCTGCACTACCTCGCGCTTCCCGCCATCGTGGGCGTGCTCGCGGCGCTTTTGGGCACCGCGCTCGGCGTCGCGTTCTTTACCGAGCCCATGCGCGGCCTCTATTACGGTTCGTATAGCCTGCCTCCCTTCCAGGTGTACTGGAGCTGGGAGATCTTCGTGAAGTGCGCCGTGGTTCCCGCCGCCGCGCTCATCCTCATTACGCTGGTGGGCCTGCTCCGCAAGATGGGCAAGACGCCGTTGCAGTTCCTTCGTCACGAGGCGAGCGGCAAATCGGGCACCAAGCGCGGCCTGCAGCTGCCGGAGCGCATGGGCTTTGTCTCGCGCTTTCGCCTGCGCATCTTCCTGCGCAACCTGGGCAACTTCGCCACGCTCTTCGTGGGCATTGCGTTTGCGTCGCTGCTACTGCTCTTTGGCCTGGCGATTTTGCCCACGATGACGCACTACGCCGACAACCTCGAGACGAGCCTGGTCGCCGAGCATCAGTACACACTCAAGGCGCCGCTGGAGCTCGAGGGCACTACCGAGGAGCGCGAGCAGTGGTCGGCACTCGAGCGCTTGCAGTCGGTTGA
This sequence comes from Collinsella sp. TM05-37, assembly GCF_003436455.1. Classification (NCBI taxonomy): domain Bacteria; kingdom Bacillati; phylum Actinomycetota; class Coriobacteriia; order Coriobacteriales; family Coriobacteriaceae; genus Collinsella; species Collinsella sp. TM05-37. Next base: position 2,477 of record NZ_QSPN01000011.1, read on the forward strand.
CGGCGCGCTGCTTTCTGCCGCCCAGGATGCCGATGACGAGCTTGACGGCGCGGCCGATGCGGCGCAGACGGCAGCCGATGCCGCGACCGCATCTCCGTCTGCCGAGAGCCTGACCGCAGCGCAGGATGCGCTTGCCAAGGTCCAGGACAAGAAGGATGCGCTCTACGCGCGCCTTGACGATCTTGCCGATGCCCTCGGCTGCAACCGCGATGAGGCCATCGATCTGATCGACAAGGCCTCTAAGATCGACACTGACAACGACGATATCCACCCGGTCAATACGACCGACAACGGCGCGGGCGCAATCGCGCAGGCCGAGAAATATGCCGTTCACCAGCTGCAGTACGACCGTGGCGACGGCAATGGCGAGGAGACGATTTCTGTCTACGGCATCTCGTCCGATTCGCGCTACTGGAAGGGCCTCAACATCGGCGATGGCCGCGTCGTCTTTGGCGGCGGTCTGCTCGATAAGTTTGGCTGGAGCGAGGGCCAGAAGGTCACGCTCAGCGACAAGTACGAGGGTGAGCATTATTCCTTTGAGTACGCGGGCAAGGACTGTGCCTGGGGCTCCAAGTCGGACATGAACATCTATATGAGTATCGACGACTTTAACGAGCTGTTCGACAACGACGCCGCCTACTTTAACGGCTATGTGAGCGACGAGAAGCTCGACCTCGACGCGCGCTACTTTGCCGGCGACACCACGCCCGACGACATGCGCGCCGTGGGTGACCAGTTCATCGGCATGATGAGCAAAATGATCGGCATGATGGTCGGGCTCGCGGTGTTTATCTTCCTGCTGTTTATGTACCTGCTGACCAAAGCGGTGATCGACCACAGCGCCCGTTCGATCAGCTACATGAAAGTCTTTGGCTATCGCGATAGTGAGATCTCGCATCTGTACATCCGCTCGATCACGCTGTGCGTGGCGGCGTCGCTCGTGCTGAGCCTGCCGGTCATTATTGGCTCGCTCACGGCCATCTTCCGCTCGATGCTGCTCGCCTACAACGGCAATATCGAGATTTACGTGCCCACTTGGTCCATGGCGGCGTGCGTGGGCATCGGCTTTGCAACTTACCTGGTCGTGGCGCTGCTACACACGCGCTCTATCAAGCACGTCAGCCTAGCCGAGGCCCTCAAGGTGCAAGAGTAGTCATCGGGGACGTTCTTGAACGACTAGTCATCGGGGACGGTCTTTGCCGATTCGCCGGCTCGCCGGCCGGGCTGGCAAGGACTGTCCCCAACTGCCGGAAGGGAGGCACTCATTTAAGTCCGTCCCCAATGAGTGGTTTCACTCATTTAAGTCTGTCCCCAATGAGTGCCTAACGACTCGGTGTTGCGCTTGACTTCGACCCTACTTCAACGGGTACCATCCTCTATGTCTGTAACGCCATATAGACCGAGGGGATATAACTATGACCGCAACTGCACCCACAGCACCCGCTAAGGTGTACTTTACCAACCTGCGCACGCATGCTCGCGAGAGCCAGCTCGACAAACTCAAGCGCCTCATTCGCCGCGCCGGCATTGAGCAGATCGACTTCGAGAACAAGTTTGTCGCCATCAAGATTCACTTTGGCGAGCTGGGCAACCTGAGCTTTTTGCGCCCCAACTACGCCCGCGCCGTCGCAGACGTCGTGAAGGAGCTGGGCGGCAAGCCCTTCCTCACCGACTGCAACACGCTCTATGTGGGCAGCCGCAAAAACGCGCTCGAGCACATCGATACCGCCTACCAGAACGGCTTTACCCCGTATGCCACGGGCTGCCAGATCATCATCGCCGACGGCCTCAAGGGTACCGACGAGGCGCTCGTCCCGGTCGAGGGCGGTGAGTACGTGCGCGAGGCAAAGATCGGTCAGGCGCTCATGGACGCCGACATCGTGATTAGCCTCACCCACTTTAAGGGCCATGAGCAGGCCGGCTTTGGCGGCGCCATGAAGAACCTGGGCATGGGCGGCGGCAGTCGTGCTGGCAAGATGGAACAACATGCCGCCGGCAAGCCGAGCGTCGATACCACCAACTGCGTAGGTTGCCGTGCCTGCGAAAAGATCTGTGCGCACAACGCCATCACGTTTGACGACACGCGCGAGCGCGAGCTTGCCAACGGCAGCACCCGCACGGTTCGCGTGGCTGCCATCGACCACGATCGCTGCGTGGGCTGCGGACGCTGCATTGCGGCGTGCAACCAGGACTGCATCAAGCCCGACTATGATGCCGCGGCCGACGTACTCAACTACAAGATCGCCGAGTACACCAAGGCCATCGTCGACGGCCGCCCGAGCTTCCACATCTCGCTCGCCATGGACATCAGCCCCAACTGCGACTGCCATCCCGAGAATGACACGCCCATCGTCAACGACATCGGCATGTTCGCGAGCTTCGACCCGGTCGCCATCGACCAGGCCTGCGCCGACGCCGTCCTGGCATCCGAGCCGCTGCCTAACACCGAGCTTACCGACAGCGCGGCCAAGATGGAGCATAATCACGAGCATCTGGAGGGCGAGCAGGCCAAGGATCCCTTCTGCATCACGCATCCCGACACCGACTGGCGCGCGTGCATCGCGCATGCCGAGAAGATCGGCCTGGGCACGAGCAAGTACGAGCTCATCGAGGTCAAGTAGCACCTAACTATTGGACATATCAAGCGCTTTTGTAGTGCAACGTTAGTAAAAGCCGCCCGCGAGCACAGTGCCCACGGGCGGCTTTTCGGAAGTGCGGTGAAAAATCGAATACCGCCGACCACAAACCGTTTTTTGACAACAAAACCCCTGATAAATTGTTGGTAAAACTGTGGTCTGGTCGGGCTTCGTGCGATTTCCCCGCACTTCCGAAAACAGGGGGTCAGATAGACAAGTAAACCGTACTATTTGCCTAAAAATTCTCGTCGAGGAAGCTGTCGACCGTGTTCCAGTAGAGTTCGGGGTCGACTTGCGCGCTCTTGGCATGGGTGGCGCCGTGGATAGTGAGCTTTTGCTTGACCTTGCTGGCGCACGCCTCGTAGTTTTGGTCGAGCATGCTGTACGGTACAAAGGTGTCTTGGTCGCCGTGGATAAATAGCATGGGAACCGTCGCGTGTTTGAGTTGCTCCACACTGCTCGCCTTATGAAAGTCGTAGCCCGCGCGCACGTTGCACACCAAGTTTGCTACATCGAGCAAGGGAAAGCTGGGCAGGCCGAACACGTCCTTGAGCTGCAGAGAAAACTCGTCCCAAACACTCGTATAACCACAGTCCTCGATAATGCATTTCACGTTGGACGGCAAAGATTCCCCCGCGACGTCCATGGCGGTTGCCGCACCCATCGACTCGCCAAAGACCAGGATGCGCGCCTCGGGGTCAGCCTGAACGATCCGCCCAATCCATGCAACGACATCGAGCCGCTCGGGCCAGCCCATGCCGATATAGTCGCCGCCGGAGCGCTCGTGGGCACGGGCGGCAGGCGCGAGCACGTTCATGCCGCGGTCATGGAATCGTTTGGCGTATCGGGCCATACCGATGGGCTCATCGGTGAATCCGTGTAGGCAGATAGCGTAATTGTGCGTGCTCTCTGGGGCGGCAAAATACCAAGCGGAGAGCTCGGTTCCGTCATCTGCGGTGAGGCTGCTGCTCTCGCGGTTCTCTTTAAACCATGCCCGCGCCTCGGTTCCCTCGGCATCCGGCTGCTCACTTTCTTTGTCGTCCTTGCCGTCCTGCATCATCTTCATGGTGTATGGCGCGCGGGGATTCAGCGCGAAGTCAAACAGAAAGTTGCCGGCAAATCCGAGCAGCACAATGACAACCACCAGTGCAACGATGCCGGCTATCTTGAGCTTTCGATGGGAATGTTCGTTTTGAGCCATGCGGTATTCTCCTATAAGATGTTAATACATCAACATTTAAAACAAGCGCATTATGGATGTTCGCCGTTGATGCGTCAACAAGCAAAGAATGGGTAAACAAAGGGTCACGTATGGTGCAAATTTCGCACGTACCCAGACGCTTTGATATAGTGTTGAGAACTCTTTACATTGGAGGATGTAACCGGCATGTCCGATTCGAGCGACAGTTCCAAGCCGCGACCCAAGATCGCGGCCGTTCCGCACTACACGGTGGGCGAGGAGATCATGAACTCCGTCACCCATGGTGTCGGCTGCTTGCTGGGTATCGCGGGTCTGGTGCTCCTGATCGTATTCGCTGCACTGCGCGGCGGTGGCCCGGCCCACATGGCCGCGGCAATTGTCTATGGCGTCAGCATCATCCTCGAGTACCTAGCCTCCACGCTCTACCATGCGATTCAACCCGCGCGCGCCAAGCGCGTGTTCCGCATCATCGACCACAGCTGCATCTACCTGCTCATAGCCGGCAGCTATACGCCGTTTTGCCTCATCACGCTCGCAAACGACGGCGGCGCTGTGCTGTTCTTTGCCGTATGGGCCATCGCCATTATCGGCATCGCCCTCGAGTGCTTTATGCGCGAGCGTCAACCGCACTGGGTAAGCGGCCTGGTCTACCTGCTGATGGGCTGGCTCGTTGTCTTTAAGCTGCCCGAACTTGTGGCGCTGCTCAACCCCGTGGCACTTGCCCTACTCGCCGTCGGCGGCGTGTGCTACACCGCGGGCGTGCCGTTCTATATCGCCAAAAACGTGCGCTATCTGCACAGTGTTTTCCACTTGTGGGTGCTCGCCGGCAGCATCTTCCAGTTCATGGCGGTGATCCTCTTCGTAATCTAGCGACCGCGCCCACGGCCCCGCTCGCACGGGCGACCGGCGCAATTGCCCTATCCGTCACCTACGCTTACTACCCAACGTCCCGAATCTTGGAGGTTCGAGAAACTCCCGATGGACATAACCATCTCCCTTATTACCACGCTCGTTTTAACGCTTATCAACGGCTACTTCTCCATGTCCGAGATGGCTCTCACCACGGCTAAACGCGCCGTGCTGGAGCACGATGCCGAGGAGGGCGATAAGCGCGCCGAGCGCGCCGTCCAGCTCGCCGCCGACTCCGATCAGCTGTTGGCTACCATCCAGGTCGCCATCACGCTCGTGGGCTTCGCCTCGTCCGCCGTCGCCTCGACGAGCCTGTCCGACCCGCTCGCCACGTGGCTCATGAGCTTTGGCATCGCGCCGCTTTCCGCCATCGCACGCGGCCTGGCGCCGGTCATCATCACCGTCGCCGTCGCCTTTGTGTCCATCGTGATCGGCGAGCTCGTCCCCAAGCGCATCGGCCTGGCCAATGCCGAGGGCGTGTCCAAGCAGGTCGTGGGACCGTTGTCGTTTTTCCAAAAGATCGCCCGTCCGCTCGTGTGGCTGACTGGCGCTTGCTCCGACGGCCTGGCCCGCATCCTGCGCATCAAGAGCGCCGACGACCGTCAGAACGTCTCGGAAGAAGAGATCAAGTACATGGTCTCGGAGCAGGACGACCTGCTCGACGAGGAAAAGCGCATGATCCACGAGATCTTCGATCTGGGCGACACCGTTGCCCGCGAGGTCATGGTGCCGCGCGTGGACACCACCATGTGCGAGGACGACGAGACGGTCGCCGACGTGCTGTCCACCATGCGCCAGACCGGCTTTAGCCGCATCCCCGTCTATCACGAGGATCCCGACAACGTCGCGGGCATTGCGCACATCAAGGACCTGATCCAGCCCGCGCTCGACGGCAAGGGCGACCAGCCCATCGCCGGCTTTTTGCGCGACGCCACCTTTGTGCCCGACACCAAGGACATCCTGCCGCTGCTGTCCGAGATGCAGACCTCGCACGACCAGATCGTGGTCGTCGTGGATGAGTACGGCGGCACGGCCGGCATCATCACCATCGAGGACATCGTCGAGGAGATCGTGGGCGAGATCGAGGACGAGTTCGACCCCGACAACAAGTACCTCACGCGCCTTTCGCGCCGCGAGTGGCTCGTCGATGGGCGTTTTTCGTGCGATGACGCGATTGAGCTTGGTTGGCCGCTCGAGGAAAGCGATGATTATGAGACCATCGCCGGCTGGATTTTGGAGCTTTGCGACTCGGTGCCCGACATCGGAGAGGTGTTTGAGGTCGCGGGGTACAAGTTTAAAGTGCAGTCGATGCGTGGCCAGCGCATCTCGCTCATTCGCGTGATCGCTCCGGCCGAAACCGATAAGAAGGATTCCGAGTCTTCGGTAGACGAGCCGACGACGTCGGGTGCGGGTTCCGCGAATCCGCACGACGGCGACGAGTAGGACAAGGAAGAGTAGGGGAGAGTTATGGCAGGCCTGTTCAACATCCTTAAGGTCACCGTCAGTGAGGACAAGATCTGCGCGCATGTGCTGGTGAACCCCGGCATGCCGCTCATGACCTCGGAGGACATCGAGGCCACGGCGCGCGTGTACTACCTGGTGCCCGCGATTGCCAAGCACCTGTGCCTGGGCGATTCCGGCCGCGAGTTCCAGGACTGCATGGGTCAGACCGAGCTCTGCCACCTGCTGGAGCACGTGACGGTCGAGCTTATGAACGAGACCGGTCTTGCCGGTAGCATCTCGTGCGGCCGCACGCGCGTAAGCGAGCATGACGAGCGTGTCTTTGAGGTCGAGCTTTCGTGCCCCGACGACGCACTGGCCATCGGTGCGCTGTCGTCGGCCACCTTTATGATGGACTGGGCGTACCTGCACGCCGACCAGCCTGCCCCCGACGTGGAAGGCACGGTCGCGGGCCTGCGCAACCTGGTGCTGGGCATGCGCGCCGAGGCCGAGGGCAAGGATCCTCACGAGGCCGTCGCTGCTGCGAACGGCGAAGATGCTGCCGAGGACGAGGGTGCTGACGAGGGCGATGTGCCGGTCGACGCCGAGCCCGTTGCCGATGCGACCGCCGAGCCCGTTCCCACCGAGCCCCAGGGCGCCCCCAACTTTGACGACGAGCCCCAGGTGGCGATTGATACCGAGGGCGCGGTTGCCGAGAACCACGAGGCCTCCGCTGCCGTCTTTGGCGGTGCTGCGACGGTTCCGGTAGGACCTGCGCATGAGGGCGGCCTGCCGCTCGTGGACGGCGCCGGCGAGGACCCGGGTGCCACGGTGGCCATGCCGGCTATGCCTCAGGAGTAGGCCTACGCGTTTATCGCCATCACGTACCTGCGCCTTTGCCGTACGCAGATGAGCGGAGCGGCAAGTGATGCGCTGCGGGTATAATGGACAGCATTCAAACGGTGGGCACCGACGTGCCCGCAGGAGAGGAATGATCATGGGTAAGACTTTCAGCTTTGTCTCCGGCGCACTTTTTGGTGCCGCTGCCGGCGCTATTATCGGTGTTGCTCTGGCCCCGCGCTCGGGCGCCGAGACCCGCGCCATGGCTGCCGATATCGCCAACGACGCCTGGGACAATATGCGCGACACCTACGAGCACAGCGCCGAGGAGGCCCGTGCTGCGGTGAATGACTTTGGCCCGATGGTCGACGCCAAGACCGACGACCTGCGCGCCAAGGTCGACCTGGCCCGCGAGCGCATGGACCAGCTGCGCGAGCAACTCAACGACGCCATTTCGGGCGGCAACGTGACGCCTGCCGCCGACGTCGTGGTCGAAAACGCCGTCGAGGCTGATACCGAGGCTGCGGAGCCCTCGACCGAGGCATAATGCGCGCCGGGGATTTTGTCGGCGCCAAGATCTATCGCAAGCCTACCGAGGACAAGCGCACCAAAAAGGACGGCACGCCGCGCAGCCCTAAAAAGCTCGGAAAGATTCACTTTCCGGTCTTTACCCCGGGCGGTACGCGCGTGGTCGGCTTTATGGTCCGCCAGTCCGATATCGCGGGCATGATCGAGCGTCCCGATCGATTCGTAGCGCTCGACGCCATTGGTGTCTACGAGGGCGCCATTGCGGTCGATGACGTCAAGGACACGTACGATGCCGCCGCCGCCAAGCGCCTCGACATCAACCTGGACGATTGCATCATCTGGGTCGGTATGGACGTGCGCACGGAATCGGGCGACGTCGTGGGCTATTGCTCGGACGTTGAGTTCAAGCCACGTTCGGGCATCGTGCAGGCATTCTATGTGACCGCCGGTGCTGCTTCGAGTGTTTTGGTTGGTGACACGCAGGTGCCGCCGACGATGCTACGCGGCTACGAGAACGGTGCGATGGTCGTCTCGGACGAGGTCAAGTCGCTTGGGTATTCGGGCGGTGCGGCCGCCAAGGCCGCCGAGGCCAGCGTCGTGGTGGGCGACAAGGTCAAAAAGGGCGCCAAGGTGCTCGACGACAAGGGATCGGTCGCCGTGGACAAAGGCAGTCGCGCACTGGGCAAGCAGCTCGGCAAGACGCGCGGCATGTTCAAGGCCTTTAAGGACGAATACCAAAAGGCGAGCGGAGGCTCGTCAAAAGCTACAAAATAGCGACGTACCAAATGATGGGAGGCAAGCCGGAGACCTGTTGCTCCGGCTTGCTGTGTTTATGGGGGAGGGCACATGCGCCAAAACGGATCCAACTTAAACGGGCGTTCGGGTGCGCGTCCGACGGCGCGCCGCGACCTGGGGCAGCTGCCCAGCGGTCAGCGCCGTCGCCGCCGTAAGCCCGGCGCGATGTACCTCAACCATAGCCGCGGGTTTAGCGACCGCAGCGCGCGCATCGGCAACGGGCGCTCGCCGCGCCGACCGTCCCGTCTGCCCTATGCGCTCATTGCCGTGGGCTGTGCGCTCGTGCTGTTTATCGCTGCCGTCGTGGGCTACGTCAACCGCAGCGTGGACGTGGAACTTAACGGGCAAAAGACCGCGGTGCGCGTGGGCTCTACGCTGCAGAATCTCATCGACGACCAGGAGTTGACCGATACCTACGACGCAGGCGACCTGCTGGCCGTCGATGACAGCGTGCTCAAGCGCCATGGCGGCGAAAAGCTGTCGGTTAAGGTGGACGGCAAGCGCATAAAACAGGGCAAATGGGATAGCCGCGAACTTGAGGGCGGCGAGAAGGTGACGGTCAAGGATGGCCGTAACACCTACGAGAAGCACGAGGTTCAGGCTACGGTTATCGAGCCCAAGCTCAAGGTCGAGGGCACGGGCGCTATCGAGTATGTGCAGACATGGGGTGTCCAGGGCCGCTCCGAGGTGTGGGTTGGTGAGCAGTCGGGCAAGACGCAGGACCGCGGCGAGGTTGTGCCCGCCACCGATTGCGTCGTTGCGTGCGCCAGCGTGGCGCCCAAGGGCAACAAAAAGTACGTGGCGCTGACGTTTGACGAGGGTCCGAGCGGCGCCACCAAACAGATCTTGCAGGTGCTCAAGGAAAAGGGCGTTACCGCGACGTTCTTCCTTTCGGGCGATGCGGCCGAGGCCTCGCCTGCCACGGCCAAGGCGATTGTCGATGCCGGGTGCGAGATCGGATCCAACAGCTACAGCGACGATTCGCTCAAGGGTCAGGACCGTGAGACGGTACGCGAACAGATCACGAAAGGCACCGATGCGATTAAGTCGGCGACCGGCGTGAAGACGATGCTGCTGCGTGCTCCCTACGCTGCCTTTGACGAGCAAAACTGGATTGATGCGATGGACCTGGTCTCCGCCGTGGTCTCGTGGAATATTGACTCGGGCGACTGGCTGCTCAACGGTGCCGACGAGCAGGTCTCAACGGTGCTCGATTCGGTGACGCCGGGCAATATCGTGCTGCTCACCGATAGAGACGAATGCGCCGAGCAGACGCTCGAGGCGCTGCCGCAGATTATCGACGGTCTTGTCGCCGACGGATACAAGATCGTGACGCTCAGCGACCTGGTCAAGACGGACACATCGCTCAGCAAAAAGCTCACCTCGCTGACGAAGGTCACCATGCCCAAGGACGCCGTGTTCCCCCAACTTGCCGAGGACGATGACACCACAGAGTAGTCATTGGGTAGTCGTTTAAGAACGTCCCCAAGGGCTATGTCACGGATACGTCAGCGTTTGGTATGCCTGCAATGTGCAGCGCATAAATTCGATGCCGCAGGGCGATGCTGATGCTATAGTTACTGCGGTTAATGAGGGTCAAGAGAAAGGTTACAGGTGAAATCCAAACCTCGACCATACAGTCGATGACCCCATGCAGGTGCTTTTTGCGCATGCACGGGGTGTAAGCGTCGAGCGGCGTGCCGCCCGCGCATGCGTATACATATCCAGAAGCCCCCGGACGCCGCACGCGCGGCCGCGTCCGGAGGAATAATGATGGGGAGCACCATTGAATTATCTGAGTGAGATGCTCAAATTGCCGGTCTTGGACGTCGACGGCGAAAAGCTCGGCGTGGTCAACGATTTTGGCATTGCTACCGGCGAAGTTTTTCCGCACGTGACGTCGCTCGCGTTCCGCGGCCCCGGCAAGACGCCGTTTATGATCAGCTGGCGCAAATGGGTCGACCGTATCGACGAGACGGGCGTGTATCTCAACACGTCTGCCACCAATATTCGCTTCTCGTACCTGCAGCCGACCGAGCTCCTGCTGGCGCGCGACGTGCTCAATAAGCAGATCGTCGACACGCAGGGCATGAAGGTCGTGCGCGTCAACGACATCAAGTTTTCCATGTCGGGCGAAAACCAGCTGCGCCTGTTGGGTGCCGAGGTCGGTGCCCGCGGTCTGCTGCGCGCGATCAGCCCCGCACTCGAGCACGTCGTCGAGGGCTTTATGAAGCACCTGGGCAAGCCGCTCAGCGAGGACATCATCGCTTGGTCCTACATGGACCTGCTCGACCGCTCGACTAAAAACATCCAACTCTCGGTGTCGCACAAGACGCTCGGCGAGCTGCACCCTGCCGACATCGCCGACATTATCGAGCAGCTCGACCCGCGCCTACGTGCGCAGGTGTTTGCGCAGCTCGATACCGCCCAGGCAGCCGAAGCTATCTCGGAGTTCGATGACGACGAGCTTATGACCGAGATGCTCGAGGGCCTGTCCGACACGGACGCATCGTCGATGCTGGCCATGATGGACCCGGACGACGCTGCCGACCTGATCGACGAGCTTGATTACGAGAAGGCCGAGAAGCTCCTGCGCCTGATGGGCGTCAAGGAGGAGAAGGCGATTCGTAACCTGCTGGGGTATGAGGACAACACCGCCGGCCGCATCATGACCTCGGAGTTTGTCTCCCTGCCCGCCACGGCAACGGTCGGTGACGCCATCGAGGCGATTCGCGAGCTCGACGAGGACTTCGAGAGCGTCTACTACGTCTATACCGAGGATCCGAGCGGCATGCTGACCGGTGTGCTTTCGCTGCGCACGCTGATCGTAGCCGACCGCGACGCCACGCTGGGTCAGCTGGCCTATCGCGACCTGGTCTACGTGTCGCCCGACGAGGACCAGGAAGACGTGACGGACGAGATGACCAAGTACGACCTGGTCGCTATCCCCGTCTGCGACGAGAACCGTCATATCCTGGGTATCGTAACCTTCGACGACGCCATGGACGTTATCGCCGAGGAGCATCAGGAGGACCTGCAGATCGCCGGTGTCGGCTCGGGCGACAGCGCGTCGGACGACTCGACGAACGTGCTCAGCTGGTTCGTGCATCGCCAGTACTGGGTTGTTGTATGGGGCATCGCGTCGTGCATCATGGCGACCGTGCTGGGAACGGCGCTCGGCTCCGCGCATCTGGTGGTGTTCCCCATGTGCGCCATGCCGCTCGTGCTGCTGGCGGCCTCGCGCATGGTGTCGTTCGTCAAGAACTACTTCCTGGAGTATGACGGTCACGACGACGAGCCCAAGCCGTATCTGGGGTTCTTCTTCCAGAGCACGGGCATGGGCCTGATTCTGTCGCTCGTGACCTACCTGTGCGCCCAGCTGGTGCGCACCGCTGCGTTCCTCGATGCGCCCATGTTTGAGGAGCAGCTCTTTACCGGGTGCTTTAATATCGCTGCCATTATTTGCCTGGTTGGCAACATGAGCGCCGTGATTTACCTGATGGTGCTGTTCTGGCGTGACGAGCATGACCTCAACACGTCGGGCACCGCCATGAACGTCATTGCCGTCATGATTTCGTGTGTGGCGTATTGCATCGCCGCGGTGCTGCTCGCCATATCAGTCATGGGTTAGGTGGTCGCGTGCAAAATACCAAGCAAAAGTCGGGCACCAAGCAAAAGTTGACCATCGCGGCCATCTTTGGCGCTATGGGTCCCGGTCTGCTGGCGGCGCTTTCGGGCAATGACGCCGGCGGCATTGCAACGTATTCCAGCGCGGGCGCCAGCTATGGCTACAAGATGCTGTGGATGCTTCCTGTCATGACTGTGCTGCTCATCGTGACGCAGGAGACCGCGGCGCGCTGCGGCTGCGTCACGGGCAAGGGCCTGGCATCGCTCATTCGCGAGCGCTTTGGCGTGCGCAAGAGTGTACTTGCTATGGCGGCGCTGTTGATCGCCAACACGGCTGTGACCATTTCGGAGTTTGCGGGTATTGCGAGCGGCCTTGCCCTCTTTGGCGTGCCGGCGAGCATCTCGGTGCCGTTGGTGGCGCTGCTGGTGTGGATGCTTACCATGTCGGGGAGTTTCCAGCGCATCGAGAAGATTCTGCTGCTGGTGAGCTGCGTGTTCGTGACCTACATCGTCGCCGCGTTTATGGCTGGCCCCAACTGGGGTGAGGTCGCGGTCGACCTGGTCGTGCCTAACATTCAAAATGACCCCAGCTACGTGTCGCTCGTGGTCGCAACGATCGGTACCACCATCGCGCCGTGGATGATTTTCTTGGCGCAGAACAACGTGGTCGATAAGAACGCGGGCGAGGACGACATCGTGCTGCAGCGTATTGATACCGTGAGCGGCTCGCTTGCCGCCGATGTTATTGCCGGCTTTATTATCATCACGACCGGCACGGTGTTGTTCCCGGCGGGTATTCAGATTAGCGATGCTGCCGATGCTGCCCGCGCGCTGGAGCCTATTGCGGGTCAGTGGTCTACGGTACTGTTTGCCTCGGGCCTGGTCGCGGCGAGTTTCTTGGCTGCCTGCGTGCTGCCGGGCGTTACGTCGAGCGCTATCTGCGAGGCATTTGGCTGGGAGCGCGGTGCCGACCGCAGCTGGGACGAGGCCCCGGTCTATCGCGGCATCATTACGGCCATCATCGGTATCTCTGCCGTGCTGGTGCTTATGCCCGGCGTCGATCTGTTCCAGATTATGATGACCTCGCAGGTCATCAATGGCGTGCTACTGCCCGTGGTTCTGGTGTTCCAGGTGGTTATCGCCGCCGACCGTCACATTATGGGCGCCAACCGCAACGGCCGCGTATGGAACGTGCTCACGTGGGCGACTATCGGCGTGATTACGGTGCTCACGGTCGTCATGTTTGTCCTGCAGGCGATGGGCTACAGCGCTTAACGCCCACTTTTGCTTCCGAACAGGCCGCAGCGATGGACTGCGGCCTGTTTTTTGCCCGCTATAGGGCATTAGTTATATGGCAGTGGACAAAAAATGCCAAATATGAGTACTGTTGCTAAGTGAATAGCATTTACATCCAAGAAGATAATGGACATAGCCGATAGTATGTTCATTAAAATTGGCTCCAATATGTCTTAAACCAGTCAGGTTGGCTGCTTTAGGGGGTTGTAGGGGTCGCTCGGACGTCATTTTGGGTGGTTTTGCCTGCTACTAAAATGGTAACAGTACTCATATTTGCCCCTTTTTGTCCACGACCCCTTGGAGCCGGCTCGAAAAGAGTGATTTTGGGTTGTTTGCTGCGGGTGTGGGCTTGGAAACAACGTTCGGGGTGGCGAGGCGCCCAGAATTTGGTCGCAAGGAGGGCGTTCCTCGGCTGTGTCAGGAGTGTCCCTGGGTGCCGGCACATAAGGAACGTCCCTAACTGTCGGAGGGGGTGCCTGCCGTGGCGCACCCCTCCGGATGTGGGAAGTTTGCGCTGCAGGTTACTTGTCGGTGCCCAGCTTGTGCGGCTTGAGAGCGAGCGCATTGACGAGCGCGTCGGTGGCAGACTTGACGGCCGCCGGCTGCAGATCGTTGACGTGATCCTCGGGATGCACGGGCAGGTCCTTCTTGACTGCATCGTGGATCAAGTTGAGGTACTCAGTCACGCCAGTGGTCGACAGGTGCGTGCCATCGCCATCGAACAGGTCGTTGCGATTGGCACTGTATCCGTACCAGTCGATAACGCGCACGTTCTTGTAGCGCGTAGCAGCGTTGGCGATGGCCTGGTTGGTAGAGCCAACCCACGGCTGCGGGCTGCGCGTGTTCACAAACACCACAATACGCTTATCTCCTGCATCGGTCATGATGGCGTCGATCTGGTCGTCGGTTACCAAGCCGTTGGTGCCCAGTGCAAAGACCACGATCTTGCCGGCAAGGTTCTGTTGGAGATAGCCCTCAAATGTCGCGCGGCCCGCATCAAACTGGCGGCCCTTTTCGGCATCGATATGGCTGTGCGGGAACACGCCGTCAAAGGAATCAACGGCGCGCAGCGACACGGAGTCACCGATCATCAACAGGTCGTAGGAGCCATCGGGGAAGCCGTCGTTGTCCTTGTCGGTGTCGTCGGCCGCCTGTTGGTCTGTGGGCGCGGTGTTTTTGGCTTCCTTGTTGAGGACTTCGGCGCCCTCACCGCTCAGTGCGGAGGTCTCCGGCACAAAGATCAGGCCGCCCAGTGCAACGACCAACACGACAGCGCAGGCTGCGCAGACAGGGACGTGCGCGCGCACCCAGTTGGCGGGCGCGGTGATGCCGTCGCGGAACTCGGATACGGTGCGCCCAAAGGCGCCCTTTCTAAACGGCGTCTCGATAAAGCGATATGAACATTCGGCTACGGCGACCACCAACAACACCTGCAAAATGTACTGCCACCACGGCGTATCGTTGATGTTGGCGACCGGGTTCATGAGCAACAGTAGCGGATAGTGCCACAGGTAGATGCTGTACGAGCGCTTGCCAACCCACACGAGCGGCTCGGCGGACAGTGCGCGGGCAACCATTCCCTGGGGCTGCACGCAGGCCGCGATGACCATGAGCGTGAGGATGGAGCATAGCAGCGTGCCGCCGCGATACTGGAACGCGGTGTAGCCGTTGGTGAGCGCGACCATGGCGGCAAGGCCAACCAGACCCACGACGCCCAACACATCGATGGATGCGGGCGAGGACCAAAAGCGCACGAGGGCGCTCGGCTGTGCCGGGACGGTCTCGGCTGCGTTGTCGGCCTTCTCGCCAGGCTTGCCCTCGGCGTTCTTGCCGTGCTTGGCGGCGCCAGCCAGGCGATTGAGCCCCAAACGATGAGCGAGACACACCGGCGCCAGGTCGCGATCGGGGATAAAGGCCATCCAGGCGCCCAGCAGCAGCGAGAAGACGCGGGTGTCGGTGCCGTAGTACACGCGGCTGGGGTCGGCGGCAGGGTTGTAGAGCACCATCATGGCAAGGGCGGATACCGCTGCGAGTCCCAGGACCATACGGCGCGTGTTGGGTTTGCTCACATGCATGGACACCATGGCAAACAGCAGCGGTGGCCAAACCAGGTAGAATTGTTCCTCGATGGCGAGCGACCAAAAGTGCGTAAGCGGCGAGGGGTCGCCCAGGGCGTTGAAGTACGAAACGTCCTGCATAATCTGCCACCAGTTGTTAAAGAACAGCAGCGACGGCAGAATGTCGGGACGCATCTTGGTGAGCATCACGTGGTTGAAGACGGTGCACAGCGCACAGGTTACAACCACAACGGTCACCACGGCGGGGACCAGGCGACGGATGCGGCGGATCCAGAAGCTCTTGAGGTCGATGCGGCCGGTCTTAGCGACTTCGTTGAGTAGCAGGCGTGTGATCAGATAGCCCGAAAGCACAAAGAAGATCGTGACGCCAAGCAGGCCGCCCTGAGCCCACGTGAGGTTGAGGTGATAGAGCACCACCGCGACGACGGCAAGCGTGCGCAGGCCGTCGAGCGCAGGGATGTAGCGGGACTTGGGGCGAGCAGGCGTCTGCTCCGCGGCGGGAGTGTTGGCGCGGCCAGCGTTGTTGGCAGAAGCGCGATGGGGGCTCGCGGTGCGTCGCGGCTCGTTGGCACGGCGCTCGCCCTTCACGCGTTCGTGCGGCGCCGGCTCGTTGCCCGTGCGGCGTCGACCGCGCGAGCCCGATTGCGAGAATTGTTCCATAAAACATCATCCAATGACGAGAATAATCAGCACGTATTCATTGTAGCTGCCTGCCCCTGTGAATGCTTGCTGCTGGCGCAAGCTCAAGCGCGCGTCCACATCAAAGTGGACTAAAGTTATAGGGGGTGCGAGAGTGCACAATCGTTGGTCGATGGTGGGCGCAAAGCCTGAAGACGAGGAGGTTTCCATGGCGGATCACAGCATCGTTGCGGTGTTCGGCAGCATGAACATGGACCTTTCGGTGGCGTGCGAGCGCATGCCGCGCGCGGGCGAGACGGTCGATGGCAGCGGTTTTATCACCAACGCCGGCGGTAAGGGAGCCAATCAGGCCGTTGCCGCTGCGCGCATGGGTGCGCGCACGTGCATGATCGGCGCTGTTGGGCGCGATACCTTTGGCGATGCGCTTGTGGCAGGGCTCCAAGATGCCGGCGTGGGCGTTGAGTCCGTGACACGTCTCGACGACGTGGAGACCGGTACTGCGACTATCATTCGCTGTGAGAGCGACAACCGCATCGTGCTGTCGCCGGGCGCCAACCATGCGCTTGCGGGCGAGGACGTTGCCCGCGCACTGAGGCGTTTGGTGGCCGACGAGCTCGACGGCGATGCCAGCGAGATTGCCCCGGCTGCTGGCGGCGTCTTTATCGCCCAGGGCGAATGTGACCTTGCGGCGACGGCCGGGGCGCTTGCTTGCGCTCACGAGCTGGGGTTCTATACGATCTTTAACCCGGCGCCCGCCTGCGACCTGCCGGCAGGAGCGTGGCCAGCGGTCGACCTGGTCTGCCCCAACGAGACCGAGTGCCAGGTACTGACGGGCATTCTGCCCACGGATGATGCGAGTTGCGTCGCCGCGCTCAATGCGCTGCTCGACAAGGGCGCCGGGGCTGCGGTCATCACGTTGGGCGGCGCCGGCTCGGTTACGCTCGGCGATGGCGGTGAGCCGCTGCGCATGCCGGCGCTTTCGAGCGCGGTGGTCGATACGACGGCCGCGGGCGATACGTTTATCGGCGCGTTGGCGGCGGCTCGTCTGGAGGGCCTGCCGCTCTTTGAGTGCATGGCGGCGGGTGCTCGCGCCTCGGCGGTGACGGTGTCGCGCCTGGGCGCTCAGCAATCAATTCCCACGCGTGCGGAAGTCGAGCACAAGTTTGGTTTAGACGGTTTGGATGTAGACGGAGAAGCGGAGTAGAACAATGGCAACCAAGAAGCTGATCCTTGATCTGGATATGGGTGTGGATGATGCGATGGCGCTTGCCTACGCCATCGCGAGCCCCGAGGTGGAGCTCGTCGGCATCACCACGTGCTTTGGCAACGTGCGCGTCGAGCAGTCGGCGCACAACTGCTTGGCGGTGCTCGACCTGTTGGGTCGTCCCGAGGTGCCGGTGTACCTGGGCGCCGATCGTCCCATGAAGGCGACCGAACCCTACACGCCGCCGGCGTCCACCACGCTTATCCACGGCAAGAACGGCATCGGCGGCGCAAGCGTGCCCGCCTCGCCGTACGAGCCGGTGGGCGCGACGTCGGCCGACGGCAATGCGGCGGTCGATTACCTGATTGATGCCGCGCGTACCTATGGTCCCGATCTGGTCTACGTTGCGACCGGCCCGCTCACCAATCTGGCGCTTGCCCTGGAGCGCGATGCGGCGGCGATGATGTCTATCGGCCGCGTGGTCGTGATGGGCGGCGCCCTTACCGTGCCCGGCAACGTGAGCGCGGGCGCCGAGGCCAACATGGCGGGCGACCCCGAGGCTGCCGACGCTGTGTTGCGCTCGGGCCGCAAGCTCACCATGGTGGGCCTGGATGTGACGCACCGCGTGGTGCTCACACGTCGCGACGTTGCCGGCTGGACGGGCTCGGGCACTATGGCTGGCTGCGCGTTTGCGAGCATGGTCGAGCACTATATCGGTTCGTACGAAATGAACGCGCCCTACCTGGGCGGCTGCGCGCTGCACGATCCGCTGGCGGTTGCCGTGGCGATTGATCCCACGCTCGTGGGTGCGCTCGGCTGTAACCTGCGTGTCGACCTGCTGGGCGAGTATCGCGGCCGCACCATCTGCGACGAGCACCGTCTGTCCGATCCAGATAAGAGCGCGCTCGTGGCGCTCACCGTGGACGCCCCACGCTTCCTGTCCGAGTTCAAGGCGCGTATGGCCCGCGTCCTGGGCTAAATGTTTTTCACGCCCCGCCCCAAGTAGTCAATTTGGGACGGGGCTTTTTTAGCTACCGAGCAAATGTGCCCGTTGGGGGAATAGTCGCGTCGCTTCGCTTGACAACAGGCTAAACTAGCTATTAAACATTTACTATTCTGTTTAGATTGAATTTGCGGTCGTTTAGTTGTCGAGTCACGGGGCGGTCAGGCCACGATGCTCGACCGCGACCGCTACTAGGGGGAACAATGGCCAAAGCAAGTGTTCGCGAAATCAGCCGCATCACCGGTTTTTCGCCTGCGACCGTGTCCAACGCGCTTAACCGCAAGCGCAGCGTGAGCGAGGAGACCGCCAAGGTCATCCTGGAGTGCGCGCGGTCGCTCGGCTATCAGCAGTCGACGCAGCTCGAGAGCATCCAGTTTGTGCTCGCGCGCAAGACGGGCGCCATCCTGGACGAGAGCACCTTCCACCCCGCGGTCATCGAGGGCGTGGAGCGCCAGGCGCGTCGCCACGGCATGAGCACGAGCTTTGTCTCGCTCGACTTTAGCGACCTGGACGCCGTGCGCCCGCAGGTCGAGGGCCTGATCGCCGACCCGTCGGCCGCCATCGTGCTGATGGGTACCGAGCTGGGTGAGGAAGACTATGCCTTGTTCGCCAACGCTGCCGCCCACTTGATCGTGCTCGATGGCTGGAGCGATCGTCAGTACTTCGATGCCGTAGTCATTGCCAACACCGACTCGGTGCTGCGCGCCGTGGACTACCTTATCGAGAAGGGTCACAAGCAAATCGGCTATCTGGCAGGCGACCTTCGCATCCGCAACTTTAAGGATCGCGAGCGCGGCTATCGCCAAGCGCTTGAGGATGCGGACCTTGAGGCCAACCCGACATGGCGCGTCACATTGGGCACCACGCTCGAAGGTGCTTATCGCGACATGGGCGCATGGCTCGACAGCGTCTCGCGCGACGACCTGCCGACGGCTTTCTTTGCCGAAAACGACGTGCTCGCCGTAGGCGCCATGCGCGCGCTGAACGAGCACGGCATACGTGTCCCCGAGGATGTCTCAATCATCGGCTTTGACGATCTGTCTTTGGGCGCCTTCTCCAATCCGCCGCTCACCACGGTGCACGTTCCCAAGCACGAGGTGGGCGAGATCGCGGTGCGCCGCCTGGTGGGCAACATCCGCAATCCCAAGAGCTATACCTGCAAGACGGCCGTGTCGACCTATTTTGTCGAGCGCCAAAGCGTGCGTGAGATCTAGGCAAAGGCAACGCTGGGCCGTAGGGAGGCAAAGCTCGCTAAGGCAGCCATACATAACGCTACTAAGAGAGGGTCCTTTGGGCCCTCTTTTTGATGCCCTTGTATGTTCAGTTTGTTTACATACCGTTTAGGCTGATTTCTCTACCGTCTACGGGTATTTCGCGTTAAACTTCTAAACAGTAGAGTAAAACATTTAGTAAACAGAACAAAACGAAACATGCGTCTGTTTACTGAACATGTGATTAGGGGAGGACGTACATGGACAAGATCAAGCTCGGCTTTGTGCCCACGCGCCGCAGTATCTTTAGCGCGCCGGACGCAATCAAGTATCGCGGCCTGACGGCTGATCGCCTGCGCGAGATCGGCGTCGACATCGTGGATATCGACGACATCAATGAAGAGGGCCTGCTGTTCGACGACAGCCATATCGAGCCCATCGTCAAGAAATTCCGCGCCGAGGGCGTCGATGGCATTATGCTGTGCCACGCCAACTTTGGCACCGAGTACGTTTGCGCTCGCCTTGCCCGCGAGCTCGGTCTACCCGTACTGCTGTGGGGTCCGCGCGACGAGCGCCCCGAGCCCGACGGCACACGCCTGCGCGATAGCCAGTGCGGCCTGTTCGCCACCGGCAAGGTCCTGCGCCGCTTCCAGGTTCCCTTCACCTACATGACCAACTGCCGCCTGACCGACCCCGAGTTCGAGCGCGGCGTTTGGGACTTTTTGGCCGTTTGCAACGTGGTCAAGACCTTCAAGCACACCCGCATCCTGCAGATGGCCACCCGTCCGTTCGACTTCTGGTCGACCATGTGCAACGAGGGCGAGCTGCTCGAGAAGTTCAACATCCAGCTTTCGCCTATCCCCATGACCGAACTTGTCCAGGCTGTGCGCGACGCCCAGGCCGACGAGCAGGCCATGGCCGCCATGCTTGCCCACATCAACGACAGCTTTGAGATCTGCATCCCCGAGGACAAGGTCCCCGCGGTCGCCGGTCTTGCCATCGCCATGAAGCGCTTGGTCGAGAAGTATGGCTGCAACGCCGGTGCCATTCAGTGCTGGAACGCTCTGCAGGACGAGCTGGGCATTATGCCCTGCGCCGCCAACGCCATCCTCAACGAGATGGGCATTCCTATCGTATGCGAGACCGATATCCACGGCGCCATCACCGCGCTGATGGTCGAGGCCGCCGACCTGGGCCGTCACCGCGGCATGTTCGCCGACTGGACCGTGCGCCATCCCGATAACGAGAACGGCGAGCTGCTGCAGCATTGCGGCCCCTGGCCCTGCAGCTGCGCGGCCGTCAAGCCCAAGCTCACCTACCCGCTGGCTTTCGATCACCCCGGCGCGCTGACGGCCGAGGCCAAGCACGGCGACCTCACCCTTGCCCGCTTTGACGGCGACAACGGCGAGTACTCGCTGCTGCTGGGCAACGCCCGCGGCATCGACGGCCCGGCCGGCATGGGCACCTACCTGTGGGTCGAGGTCGACAACCTCAAGCGCCTCGAGGCCAAGATCGTCGAGGGTCCCTACATCCACCACTGCGTCGCCATTCACGCCAACGTGGTGCCGGTGCTCTACGAGGCGTGCAAGTACATCGGCATTGTCCCCGACCTGTACGACCCCATCGAAGAAGACGTCAAAGCTTACCTGCGAGGAGAGTAGAAATGGCAACTATCGAAGAGCTTGAATCCCTGCGTTGGGACCTTCGCCGCGATTGCGTCGATATCATCATGGCTGGCGCCGGCGGGCACATCGGCGGCGACATGTCGGTCATCGATGCGCTGATGACCCTCTACGCCAATCACCTCAACATTTCGCCCGAGACCGTCGACGATCCCAGCCGCGATCGCTTCGTGCTCTCCAAGGGCCACGCCATGGAGGCCTACTACGCGGTGCTCTGCCACGAGGGCTATCTGGACCTCGACGACGTCAAGGCCCGCTTCTCCAAGTTCGGCAGCCCCTACATCGGTCACCCCAACAACAAGCTCAAGGGCATCGAGATGAACTCCGGCTCGCTGGGCCATGGCCTGCCCGTGGCCGTCGGCATGGCGCTTGCCGGCAAGATGGACGGCCGCGACTACCGCGTCTACACCATCATGGGCGACGGCGAGCTTGCCGAGGGCTCGGTCTGGGAAGGCGCCATGAGCGGTGGCAACTACCAGCTCGATAACCTGTGCGCGCTCGTGGACCGCAACCGCCTGCAGATCAGCGGCAGCACCGAGGACGTCATGAAGCAGGATTCGCAGGAGGAGCGCTGGGCTGCCTTCGGCTGGAACGTGCTTTCCATTCCGGGCAACGACATCCAGGCCATTGACGCCGCGCTGACGCTTGCGGCCGAGACCAAGGGAAAGCCCACGGTCATCATTCTCAACACGGTGAAGGGCTATGGCTCGCCCATTATGGAGGACAAGGCCGCCTGGCATCATCACCTGCCCAACGATGAGGAATACGCCCAGATCATCGCCGATTTCGCTGCCCATAAGGAGGCCATCAATGGCTAACAAGATCGCCAACCGTAAGGTTATCTGCGACACGCTGCTCGAGGCCGCCGAGACCGATAAGGACATCGTCGTCCTGTGCTCCGACTCCCGCGGTTCCGCATCGCTCACGCCGTTCTTCGATCAGTATCCCCAGCAGTCCGTCGAGGTCGGCATTGCCGAGCAGGACCTGGTGAGCATCGCCGCCGGTATGGCTTCGTGCGGCAAGAAGGCCTGGGCCGCCTCGCCGGCGTCCTTTGTGACCACGCGCTCGTATGAGCAGTGCAAGGTTGATGTCTCGTACTCCAACACCAACGTCAAGCTCATTGGCATCTCGGGCGGCGTGTCCTACGGCGCCTTGGGCATGAGCCATCACTCCGCGCAGGATATCGCTGCCATGAGCGCGATTCCCAACATGCGCGTATATCTGCCGAGCGATCGTTTCCAGACTGCCGAGCTCGTACGCGCCCTGGTTGCCGACAACAAGCCGGCCTATATCCGCGTGGGCCGCAACCCGGTCGAGGACGTGTACACCGAGGACGAGTGCCCGTTCCAGATGGACCGTGCCACCTGGGTACGTCGCGGCACCGATGTGACGATTGTCGCCACCGGCGAGATGGTCCGCCATGCCGTTGACGCCGCCGATCTGCTGGCCGAGCAGGGTATCTCCGCTACCGTGCTCGACATGTACTGCGTCAAGCCGCTCGACGCCGAGGCCGTGATTGAGGCCGCCGGTGCCACGCGCGCCGTCGTGACCGTCGAGGAGCACAGCCCCTTTGGCGGCCTGGGCTCCATGGTCGCGCAGGTCGTGGGCGAGCATTGCCCGCGTCCGGTTAAGTGCCTAAGCCTGCCCGACGCGCCGGTCATCACCGGCACGAGTCCCGAGGTCTTTGCGCACTACGGTCTCACCGGCGAAGGCATTGCCAAGACGGTTACCGAGTTCCTGCCCGCAGAGTAATTGGAATGTGACAAAGGGACAGCCCCTTTGTCACATTCGATTTGACGGAAGGAATGGGAGAGTACATGAGCAAATACATCATCGGAATCGATCAGTCCACGCAGGGCACGAAGGCGCTGCTGGTGGACGAGGGCGGCCACCTGATTCATCGTGCCGATCGCTCGCATCGCCAGATCGTTAACAGGGCCGGCTGGGTGAGCCATGATCCGGCCGAGATTGCCGCCAACGTGTTGGCCGTGGCACGTGCCGTGGTGGAGGAGACCGGGGTCGATCCGGCCGATATCGCCGGCATTGGCATCTCCAACCAGCGCGAGACCACCGTTGCCTGGAGCCGCACGACGGGCGAGCCGCTGTGCGACGCCGTGGTGTGGCAGTGCGCCCGCGCCCGCGAGCTGTGCGACGAGCTTGCTGCGCGCGAAGGCGTGGCCGAGCTGGTGCGCGACACGACAGGCCTGGTGCTTTCGCCCTACTATCCGGCGGGCAAGATGGCCTGGATCCTCGCGAACGTTCCGGCGGCTGCCGAGGCAGCGGCGGCGGGCGAGCTGTGCCTGGGCACCATCGATGCCTGGGTTGTCTGGACGCTCACGGGCGGCGCGGAGTTCCGCTGCGACTGGTCCAATGCTAGCCGCACGCAGCTCTTTGACCTGCGCCATGGCTGCTGGAGCGAGCCGGTGTGCGAGGCCTTTGGCATCGATCCGGCTTGCCTGCCGCAGGTGACCGACTCCGACGGTCTCTTTGGCACGACGGACCTGGACGGCTTTTTGCCCGCGCCCGTGCCGGTGCACGGCGTGCTGGGCGACAGCCATGCGGCCCTGTTTGCGCAGGGTTGCCACAGCCGCGGTATGGCCAAGGCAACGTATGGCACCGGCAGCTCGGTCATGATGAATGTCGGCAACGAGTTTGTCGCCAGCTCGCACGGGCTTTCGAGCTCGCTTGCGTGGCGTATGAACGGCGTGACCGAGTACGTGCTCGAGGGCAACGTGAGCTACGCCGGCGCCGTCAAGACCTGGCTGCGCGACGATTTGGAGCTCATCAACAACCCCGAGGAGGTCACCGACCTGTGCTACGCCGCCAATCCGTCGAGCCGCGTCTACTTTGTGCCGGCGTTTACCGGCCTGGGCGCGCCGCACTGGGCGAGTGATGCCGAGGGCTGCGTCTTTGGCATGACGCGCACCACGGGTCGTGCGGAGTTCGTAAAGGCCGCCGATGAGTCGATCGCCTATCAGATCTTCGACGTCATTGATGCGATGGTCGAGGATTCGGGCGCGGCGCTTGCCGAGCTTCGTGTTGACGGCGGCCCCACGCGCGATGCGTACCTGATGCAGTTTGAGAGCGACTTGGTCGGCTCGCCCATCCGCATTGCGAGCAATGACGAGATGAGCGGTCTGGGCGCAGCTTGGGCCTGCGGCATTGCGCTGGGCATGTACGCGCGCGATGTCGTCGACGTCTATGGCGCCCGCGGCATCGTGGAGCCTGCCATGCCCGCAGACGAGCGAGCCAAAAAGATCGTCGGCTGGCGGCATGCCGTCGATGCGACCATCGCGTACACGGCCTAAAATGATTTTTCTGGGACGGGGATTAAAAACTCATTGATCCTCGTCCTAGGCAGCTCATTTGGGACGGGGCTTTTTTGACTGGTATGATTGGTGCGACCATTCGAACCAGCTAAAAGAGCCCGTCCCAAATTGACTATCGAGAGGATCTGCCATGGAGCGCATCGCCAGCTTTTCCGTTGACCATCTGCTGCTTGAGCCCGGCGTTTATGTGAGCCGCATCGACCGCGATCCGGCGACCGGCGCCGCCGTCACCACGTTTGACCTGCGCCTGACCACGCCCAACAAGGAGCCGGTCATGAACACCGCCGAGTGCCACACCATCGAGCACTTGGGTGCGACGTTCCTTCGCAACCATGCCGAGTGGTCGCGCCGAATTGTCTACTTTGGCCCCATGGGCTGCCGCACGGGCTTTTACCTCGTCGTATTTGGCGAAGTGACGAGCGAGGAGATCCTGCCGCTCGTGCGTGAGCTGTTCGAGTTTGTCGCCGACTTTGAGGGCGATGTCCCCGGTGCCGCTCCCGAGGAGTGCGGTAACTACCTGGACCAGAACCTCCCCATGGCAAACTGGCTCGCGCGCCGCTACCTCGACCGCGACTTGGCCGATATCGACGAGAAGCACCTGCACTATCAGCAGGCCTAAGGGCTATATCGCCTAAAACGCGCGCATTGGGCGCCTTCGCTTATACGGGGGCGCCTTTTTGTTGAGTGGTCGGGACGAGCGTTCAAAATCGCTCATGTTTGTTCTAGAATGTTCGTATAGTCACATTTACGAACAGGAGCGAACATGCATATCTACTCTGTTAACGATCCCGAGTTCAAATCCTATGGCAACGTTTGGGATGACGTTCCGTCCGAGCTCACGTCGCCCGTGCTCGAGGCGCTCTCTGCCACGCCCATTCCTGAGGGCAGCAAGTACGTAGCGAGTGCGCCGGAGCTCGAGGGCGTCAAGGATGCCGACAAACTGGGTTTTCTCATGTTTGGCGGTCGTCCCTTCCAGCTCGGCTGGTGCAATGGCCACAACACGAAACTCAACTGTCTGGAGTATCACCGCGCCAGCGAATTCAACCTGGGCGCTCGCGACTTTATCCTGCTTGTGGCGCATCGCTGGGAGATCGAGGACGGCAAGCTCGACACCGCGTGCGTCAAGGCGTTCCGCGTGCCGGCGGGTACGGTCATCGAGGTCTTCAACACCACGCTTCACTACACGCCGTGCATGGTCGACGGCGGCGGCTTCCAGGTGATGGTGGCGCTGCCCGCCGGCACCAACGGGCCGCGCCCCGAGGCCGCGGCCGACATGCCTGCGGTCGGCGACAGCTACTGCTACTGGAAGGCCGACAAGTGGGTTCTCTGCCACGCCGACAGCCCCAAGGCAGCCGAAGGCGGCTACGTAGGCCTCATCGGCAAAAACCTCGACATCACCTGCGACTAGAATCTTCTGTCTCGATCTGTAACATCTAGCGGGCTAAATCGCCTCTACCTGTTACAGATCGAGACAAACCGTAGAGGGCCGCCCGAAAAATCTCAATCTGTAACACCAAACCCGATTTTGACGGCCTAGCTGTTACAGATCAAGACAAACCGGCCCAAACCACCACAAAGGTACCTGTCCCCTTTGTGGTGGTTTGGGCAGGCGGGTATCAAAAAGTGTCAGACGGGGGCGGCCGGTAGGCGCCTGCGCGCGAAAAGAAGTATCGACTTGTGCTGTTGCCGTTGAGCGACGCACTGTTTGCAGGGATACTGAGCCTACGACAAACAACGTGTGAAAGGATCGATGCATGGCTTTCCGTAACGACTTCCTGTGGGGCGGCGCAACAGCTGCCAACCAGTGCGAGGGCGCCTACAACGTGGACGGCCGCGGCCTTGCCAACGTGGACGTGGCTCCGCACGGCCCCGAGCGCTATGCGGTGGTCTCCGGTCAGCGCAAGATGCTCGACTTCGAGGACGGCTATTACTATCCCGCGCAGACCGGCATCGATTTCTATCACCATTACAAGGAGGATATCGCCCTCTTTGCCGAGATGGGCTTTAAGACCTTCCGCATGAGCCTGGCGTGGACCCGCATTTTCCCCAACGGCGACGAGACCGAGCCCAACGAGGCCGGCTTGGCCTTTTACGAGGACGTATTCCGCGAGTGTCAGGCGCACGGCATCGCGCCGCTCGTGACCATTACGCACTTCGACTGCCCGATTCACCTCATCAAGGAGTATGGCGGCTGGCGCAATCGCAAGCTCATCGACTTCTACAAGAACCTCGCGACCACGATCTTCACCCGCTACAAGGGCCTGGTGAAGTACTGGCTCACCTTCAACGAGATCAATATGATTCTGCACCTGCCGTTTATGGGTGCCGGTCTGGTCTTTGAGGAGGGCGAGAACAAAGAGGCCGTCGAGTACCTGGCCGCCCACAACGAGCTCGTCGCCAGCGCTTGGGCAACCAAAATTGCCCACGAGATCGACCCCGAGGTCAAGATCGGCTGCATGCTCGCCGCGGGTAGCTACTACCCCTACAGCTGCCGTCCGGGCGACGTGCGCCAGGCGCAGCTCGATAACCAGAGCAACTACTTTTTTGTCGACGTCCAGAGCCGCGGCTACTACCCGGCCTATGCGCTCAAGAAGCTCGAGCGCCTGGGCATTGACGTCGGGATGACCGATGAGGATCGCGAGATCCTGGCCGCCAACACCGTCGACTTCATCAGCTTTAGCTACTACAGCACCCGCTGCTCTGCCGGTGCCGACAACCCCGATATCGAGCGCACTCAGGGCAACGCTTTCGCCGGCGCCAAGAACCCCTATCTGCAGGAGAGCCAGTGGGGCTGGGCTATCGATCCGCTGGGCTTCCGCATCACGCTCAACGACCTGTACGACCGCTATCAGAAGCCGCTGTTTGTGGTTGAGAACGGTCTGGGCGCCAAGGATGTTGTCGAGGAGGATGGCTCCATCAACGACGACTACCGTATCGACTACCTGCGCCAGCACATCGCTGCCATGCGCGACGCGGTGACCGAGGACGGCGTGGACCTTTTGGGCTACACCACCTGGGGCCCGATCGACCTCGTCTCTGCCGGCACCGGCCAGATGTCCAAGCGCTACGGCTTTATCTACGTCGACCGCGACGACGCGGGCAACGGCACCCTCAAGCGCTCCAAGAAGAAGAGCTTTGATTGGTATAAGAAGGTAATCGCCTCCAACGGCGAAGACCTGGCCTAAGGGCCTGAGGCACTCAACCTTGGGGCTCCAACCCTCCTCGCGTACCTAAAGTACGCTTCGTCGGGCTTGTCGCTCCCAATCTTGAGCACCTCAGGCCCTTAGGAGGTAGACCTGACCGTCGCATTTCGAAAGTCATGCTTTATAACGTTCTAACCAAGGCGCCCGGCGAGCAACTTATGCCCGCCGGGCGCCTTGTTAAAAGAAGTGAAAGAAAGCAAAAGAAGTTAAAGCTTGCAAAAGAAGTGAAAGCGGGATGGCAGTAGTCATCGGGGACGTTCTTAAACGACTAGTCGTCGGGGACACTCCTTGCCGAGCCGGCAGTCTACGTCGTGCTCTTTCTGGGCCAGACGGCTCAAAAACGCTGCACGCGTGGACTGTTGGGGCCAAATATGCGGCATTTCGAGCACGGCTTCGATATTGGGACTGATTCTTTATTAAAATAGTTTTACAGACATTTGAGTGCGGGGGGGGGGATTCATGAGAGGCATGGGAGACGCAGCCGCATACTTGCGTCGGGGCATTCGGGAGATTATATGCCTGGCGCTGTTCTATTTTACGTATTTGGCTGGCGAGTATCTTTTTGACGTGCGCGTTGCCGAGTTTGTGCCGCCGAGCGAGGTCAGTGTCTACGAGAGCTTCATCGTCGGTGCGAGCGTGATCGGCTTTCTTGTGCGCCCCCTTCTGTACTACCGCCGCCCCCATGCGATCGATACGACGAGCGACGTCACGGGCGTGCTGCTGGTATCGGCATTGCTGCTGCTGATTATGGCTGTTCGGTTTGAGGTGGTAATCGCTGGCGGTTTGATAGCGTGCTGCACGCTGGGCTACTGCGGATCGACCGCCCATGCCAACTTTGCGCGACGCTTTGCACGGACGCCGTATTTGGCGCGCGCGGCGGCGCTTTCGTATGCCCTGGGCGTTCTGGTGCAGGTGCTCAACCATATGGTGATGCCCGCGGGAATTCCGCAACAGTTTGTTCTTGTTTCCTGTGCGGTTGTGCAGGTGGCGCTGCTCCACGACGCTCGTCGTGCCAAGCTGCGCGGTGAATCTGAGCCTGGGAGCGAGTCCGATATCGCCGAGCTTTCGGTGGATGCGTCGGAATTTGGCGCCAAATGGCAAGACGATTCTGAATCAACGGCGGCTTTTCGGCGCGCCGTGGTGCGTTTGACGGTCGCAATCGCCTGTCTTGCTGGCGTGTTTGCCGCCCTCAATGCGGGGCTCACGACCTCGCACGCCGCCGGGGCCATCGACTTGGGCGATTGGCCGCGCTTGCTGATGGGCGTGAGCGCTCTAGTCGCCGGCGCCCTATTTGACCTGCACGGTCGTTCGTATATGAACATCACCATGACTTGCACTGCCATGTTGTCCACGCTTTCGTTCTTTGTCTTGCTCGTCGACGGCAATGGCGGTAATGCG
Source organism: Collinsella sp. TM05-37 (assembly GCF_003436455.1). Lineage (NCBI taxonomy): Bacteria > Bacillati > Actinomycetota > Coriobacteriia > Coriobacteriales > Coriobacteriaceae > Collinsella > Collinsella sp. TM05-37. Next base: position 31,496 of record NZ_QSPN01000011.1, read on the forward strand.
CTTGCGGCCATGGCGATTTTCTATCTGGGTTCGGGCTTCTTCGTGGTGTTTTCACGACGAAATTTGCTGCCATTTCGGTTTATGCGCACTGGTCGTATCTGTGGCCGTGCATGGGTCGTGTCATCAGCAACGTTTGCGCGATGCTCGTGACGGCGCCGGCGGTGGCGATTGTCTCGAGCCAGAACGTGCTGCTGGCGGTGAGTGCGGTGCTCGTGCTGTTTGTGGGCATTGCGATTTCGCTGCTGGGGCAGTCTGGGCATCGGACCGATGACGCTGCGGCGCCCGGCGAGCTGGCGTTTGCTGCCGATGATCTTGGTGCGGACCGCGCGTCTGCTCAGAGCGAGCCCGATTTCGCGGAGGTTCCGGAGCTCACGCTCGGCGAGCGGCTCGATGCCTTTGTCGCCGCCTTTGAGCTTACAGAGCGCGAGCGCGATATTTTGGAGGCCTTGGTCGCATCGCACGAGAGCGTTCAGGACATCGCCGCAACGCTCTTCCTTTCGCGCTCCACGCTCTACCGTCATATCGCCTCGATTAACAAAAAGACCGGCGCCGCCTCGCGCGTGGCCCTTATCAACTTCTTCTGGTCTTGGACACCAAATGATTAGTTAATTTGGGACGGGGCTTTTTTAGCTGTTTTGGGCCGCTGCGGCCAGCAGGGACGGGTCGCGGCGGCCCGGGCATTCTTGACGATAGTTCCGGCGACGCTACAGCAGCTCGCCGTGGCGGGCGATGTAGTGGTGCTTGGCCAGCTGAGTGAGTGCGATGTAGGCGGCGACGATGCCGATGAGCAGCGCGAAGAAGCTCGTTGGCAGCGGCATGAGCCCCAGTGCATCGGCGATGGGGCTTGCCGGCAGCCAGGTGACGAGCGCCAGGCCCAGCACGGTGAGTACGCACAGCGCGGGGGCGGCGTGGTCGCGCGGGCTCGGCAGGCGCGGGGAGCGCAGCATGTGGATCACGAGCGTCTGCGACCACATGGACTCAACGAACCAGCCGCTCTGAAAGAGCGCCGCAAAGGTCGCCATGCCCGCGACGTCGCCCGCGGCGGCAAGCTCGGACCAGCTCGTGCCCACGGCGGCGGGGCATACCACAAAGAAGAGCGCGGCAAAGGTCACAATGTCAAACAGCGAGCTCACGGGGCCCAGCTCGAGCATAAAGCCCTTGATGGACGCGGCGTCCCAGGCGCGCGGACGGGCAGTCCAGGCGTCATCGACGGTGTCCCACGGCAGCGCGATGCACACGATTTCGTAGACCAGCGACAGCAGTACCAGCTGCAGGGCGCTCATGGGCAAAAACGGCAAGAACAGGCTCGCGACGGTTACGGACAGTACGTTGCCAAAGTTGGAGCTCACCGTGGTCTTGAGGTACTTGAGCAGGTTGCCGTAGGTGCGGCGGCCTTCGATGATGCCGCGCTCGAGCACGCCCAGGTCCTTCTGGAGCAAGATGATATCGGCGGATTCCTTGGCGATGTCGACGGCGGAGTCGACCGAGATGCCGCAATCGCTCGCACGCATGGCGGCGGCGTCGTTGATGCCGTCGCCCATAAAGCCCACGGTGTGACCGAGCAGCTCACGCATGACGCGCACCAGGCGCGCCTTCTGCAGCGGCGAGAGCTTGGCAAAGAGATGAGTTTTCTCAGCGCGCTCGGCAAGCTCGGCGTCATCGAGCGCATCGATCTCGGAGCCCAGCAAGACGTTGCTCGCGTCGATACCAATCTGTTCGCAGACGGTTGCAGCGACGCGATCGTTGTCGCCGGTCAGGACCTTGACCGCTACGCCCTTGGCCTCGAGGGTGGCGACGGCGCCCGCGGCACTTGCCTTGGGCGGATCGAGGAAGGCCAAAAAGCCCATCAGTACCATGTCGCACTCGTCGGCGATGCCAAACTCGCCCACGCAGCGCGGATTGGTCTTCTGCGCCACGGCAATCACGCGCAGACCCTCGGCGTTGAGTCCGGCGACCTGCTTGCGAATCTGGGCGAGCTCCTCGTCGGCGAGCGGCTGGACGATGCCGTTGACCTCGACAAAGGAGCAGATCTCGAGCATTTCCTCGGCAGCTCCCTTGGTAACCATCTGGGTTTTGCCTTGGGCGTCGGCGACAACTACGCTCAGGCGGCGGCGTGAGAAATCGAAGGGCACCTCGTCGACCTTGGTATAGCGGTCGCGCAGGCTCTGGCCCAGCATGGAATCGGGCACGACGGTCGAGGGCGTCACGTCGGCACGGTCGATTACGGCCAGGTCGATAAGGTTCTTGAGGCCGGTCTGGAAGAAGCTGTTCAAAAATGCATGGCGCAGTACGCGTGCGTCCTCGTTGCCGTCGGTGTTGAGGTAGCGCTCGAGCACGATGCGGTCTTCGGTGAGGGTGCCGGTCTTGTCACAGCACAGGACGTCCATGGCACCCAGGTTTTGAATCGCCGGCAGGTCCTTGACGATAACCTGGCGACGGGCGAGGTCCTTGGCGCCCTGCGACAGGCTCGTGGTCACGATGACGGGAAGCATCTGCGGCGTGATGCCCACGGCCACGCTCGTGGCGAACAGCAGCGCGTCGATGACGTTGCCCTTGGTGGCGGCGTTGATGGCAAAGACGGCCGGCGCCATAACGAGCATGAGGCGTATGAGCAACATGGAGACGCTCGAGACGCCGCGGTCAAACGCACTCTTCTCGCCGCGCCCGTTGAGCATCTTGGCGATGCCGCCCAGGTAGGTGTCCGATCCGGTAGCGACGACAAGTGCCATGGCGCTGCCGTTTTGCACGGAGGTGCCGGTAAAGACGATGTTCTTGCAGGCAGAGAGCGGTAGCGCGGAGCTGTCGGCACCCTCGATAACCGTGGCGGCAGCGGTCTTCTCGACGGCCTCGCTTTCGCCCGTGAGCGCTGACTCGATCACAAACAGGTCGCGCGCGGTGATGATGCGGGCGTCCGCCGGTACCATATCGCCGGCAGAGAGGTGGATCACATCGCCGGGGACGAGCTCGTCGAAGGGGATCTCGAGACGCTCGTCGTCGCGCAGGGCGCAGCAGGTGTTGGAGACCAGGTCCTTGAGGGCCTCGGCTGCATTGCCGCTGCGGGCTTCCTGGATAAACTTCATGCCGCCCGATACCAGCAGCATGATGCCGATGACGATGACCGTGGAAGGGTCGCGCTGCGGCTCGGGCACGGCGAGCACGTCGATGTAGAGCGAGACCAGCGCGAGCGCGGCGAGGATGCCGGCGAAGGGATCGATGAACGCGTCGGCGATGCGGCGGGCGAGCGTTTTGGTCGGCGCCTCGATGGTGTTGGGCCCGGTGGCGTCTAGGCGCTCGGCGGCGTGCTCGGCAGTGAGCCCGTCGGCCGTGGTGTCGAGCAGCACGAGGGCGTCCTCGGCGCTATGGGTGGCGGCGAATATGGTGTTCTTTGACAGGCCGGCGTGAGCGGCGGGGCGCGCCGTGCGGCGGCGCTTGGAGATGGCTTCGAGTACCGTGGCGGTTTTGAGCATCAGCATAGGGTCCTCCTTGTTGAAGGGAGTTAGCGTACGTGTCGTATTTGCTTTAAAAAACCTAGATGTCGCTCACGTCATACTCGCGAACCACCACAAAGGGGACAGGCACCTTGGTGGTGGTTTTGACGATCGGTTAGTGGCGCTTATGCGTGCGCGGAATCCTCGCGGCGTGCCGAGGGCGACATGCAGGTTTTTCGACTATGACTGCCTTCCATGGCACACCTCCTTAAGGCCGGGCGCGGCGCGCTTCGGGCATCTCGTGCCCGTTTGAATCCGCCCGTATTCTTGATGAGGGGGTTTGCCGTGTCAACCCCATTGTTCGGAAAATCATCGCCCCTGACAAAGCCTTTACAGAATGTCGCGGTCTCAAAGCGCGCCCGCAATGAGCCCTGCCTGCGCTAAACTGGAAGGCACGTACGCGAACACGAGAGGAGCCCGCATGGAGGCTTACAAGCAAGAGTTCATCAAGTTCATGGTCGAGTCCGACGTCCTTAAGTTCGGCAGCTTTACGCTCAAGAGCGGCCGTCAGTCCCCGTTCTTTATGAACGCCGGCGCTTACGTGACGGGCTATCAGCTCAAGAAGCTGGGCGAGTATTATGCCCAGGCCATCCACGATAACTTTGGCGACGACTTTGACGTGCTGTTTGGACCGGCCTACAAGGGTATTCCGCTGGCTGTTGTTACCGCCATTGCCTACCACGAGCTGTACGGCAAGGAGGTCAAGTACTGCTGTGACCGCAAGGAGGCCAAGGACCACGGTGCCGACAAGGGCAACCTTTTGGGTTATGAGCCCCAGGACGGCGATCGCGTGGTGATGGTCGAGGACGTGACCACCTCCGGCAAGTCCATCGACGAGACCTATCCCAAGGTCATGGCTGCGGCCGATGTCGAGATCAAGGGCCTGATCGTCTCGCTCAACCGCATGGAGGTCGGCAAGGGCGGCGTGACCACCGCTCAGAAGGAGATTGAGGCCAAGTACGGTTTCCCCGTCGCGAGCATCGTTTCCATGGCCGAGGTCGTCGAGACCCTCTACAACCACGAGATCGACGGCAAGGTCGTCATCGATGACGAGCTCAAGGCCGCCATCGACGCTTACTACGAGCAGTACGGAGTTAAGTAGGTTCCGCCGTTCTGCCGAACGGCGGACCGGCCGACGCTGCGCGGGCCGCATTTGGACAATCTGACGTTCAACTTCAAGGGCGCGACCAGAAGGTCAGCGCCCTTTCGTTTCACGTCACCTTGTCTCAAATGCGACCCGCTCGCTGTCGTTGCCAAAACATCGGCGTTGCCGTTGCTGTGGGGGTACTCATTGGGTACTCATTGGGGACGTACTTAAATGAGTGCCCGCAGAGTGAGAGTGGATAATCTCCCGTTTTTGGCCTGTTTGCGGGCTCAAAGTGGGAGATTATCCACTCTCGTCATTTTGGCACTTGGGGACGTTTCTTTTGTGCCGGCACCTGGGGACACTCCTTGCCGAATGTGGGCGCCGCCGGTTGCTACGCGACGGTGATGGCGATCTGGGCGTAGCGGGTGCAGGGGCGCTCGGCGCGCGTCTGCACGCTGAGGGTGAGCACGAAGCGGTCGCCTGGTCGTGCGTCGGCGGGCACGATGAAGGCGGTGTCCACCGTGCATTCTTGCCAAAGCGACAGATCTTGGGCGCCCGCATAGCTCGACGGGCCTACGGCGACATCCCAATGTGCGTCGAAGCCGCGGTCGTCGGGGTCGACAATCGTCGCTGCAAGGGCGACGCGCTCGCTAGCAGCGGCGCTACGGTCGGCCGTAACCTCGACAACATACGCCGGATGCGAGCAGACTGCCGGATCGTGGGCACACCATTGCGCGCGGGCGGCAAAGTCTTCCTGATAAGCGCGCAGGTAGGGATTGGGATTGTCGTCTGCGGGCGTGCTGATAGCGGCAAAACCGGCGGGCGCGTTTGCATCAGGATGCCCATCAAGAAACATGCGGCCGAGCAGTGTGTCGAAGCCGCGGTCGTCGATACCGCGCAGGCCAAACGGCAGCAGCGGAATATAGGTCATGCTGTCACCTTCGGCCATAAAGTCGCCGCGCTCAAACTGCATCGCGGGCATGCCTTCCAGACCCCAATCCAGACGGGCATGCTTGCCAAACTGAAAGCGCTCGGGCTCGTTTTCGTAGACCTTGCCATCGCCATAGAGCATATAGCGCGCCATGAGGGGGCCGTTGCCCTGCGTGAGGTTCTGTGCAGGCCAAGGAGCCTTAAACAGCCGCAGCGTATCGGGCTGAGCCGTCTTGGCGTCGACATAGCCGCCATACCTATAGGGCACGCGCCAAAAGACGAGCTTGGGAAAGAGCTCGCGCCCATGGTCGAGCCATGAGTTGTCCTGGCCTACGCCATTGGCAACCCCCATCACGCGCACCTTCTGATAGATCCGCTGCTGAACGGCGGGCCACTCGGGTGTGGCGCGATAGCGTTCGGAAATACTCATGAGGGCGCGAACGATAGTGTTCATACCGCCCCAGCTGAGCAGCCACAGCGTGCGGGGATCGTCATCCATGATGGCGTCGGCGATGACGCGCGAACCGGGCGTTTCCTCGCGCACGTCGCCCTCAAAGGCGGCGTTGCCCATATAGGTGCGCTCGATCATCTGAGCGGGCGTGGGGAAGGACGGCTCGCCGGCGGCAGCGGCGTTGGCCTGCAGCTGCGGCCAGGCCTGGGCATACTCGTTGCTCCACAGGCTTTCGATCCAACCCTCGGGGAATGGACGGTACTCCATGAGCGAGCCAGCTTCGGGGTCGGGCTCGTGCGGAACGACGTCCCAGGTATAGGAGCGCACACCTTTGGTCCGCCAATGCGGATTCACCTCGCCCAGCGTATGGACACCATCGCCAAGAAAGTGATATTGCGAAGCCGTGTACACCACAGCCTGCACATCGAGCACATTGAGATACAGAGCCAAATGAACCAGAGAGTTCATATCATCGACTTCCATATCGGTGGTGACAATCACCCGAGTCAAATTCTGAGACATAGGAACAACTCCAACCACGATTTTTTTTCAGCCAGTTACGCGCAAGGCAAGACGGGACCCACGCTCACATCGCCACCGACCCGGCGGTCCGCCGGAAGCGCCCGGCCAGCGTTTCGAACAACGTTAGCTCAGGGTGCCCCGCCCTTTAGTTTTGTGAACATTCCGCAGCGCGGGCCCGTTTATCCGATGCTCCGAAGGAGCAGGATGAACGGGCCCATGCGCGAGGACGTTCACAAAACTAAAGGGCGGGGCACCCGATGGAATGGTTACCTCGAAACCCTGGCCGACCACTCCCAGCAGCCCACCGGCTCGCCGTCGATGAGTACGTTGCCCCCGTCGAAGTCTTGATAACACAGGTCGTTGAACTGGTGGATCCACACGCCGTGGTTGAATATCTTCTTGGCCGAGCCGTCGGCCTCGCGGTACACGCCGGTCAGGTCCTCGACATGGCTAAAGTAGGTGAGGTGCACGTTGGCGCCGGCATCACGCAGGCGCGCCGTGAGCGGCAGCACCGTCTGCTGCGGGCACACGAGCTCGTCGCCCTTGGAGTGCGTAAACCACAACGGCGTCTTGGAGAGTGCGGCCACGTCCTCGTCCGTGGCGTTGTACCACGGCGCGCAGCAGGGAAGGCCCGCGGCGAAGAAATCGGGGTAGTCGGCGCACAGGCGCAGGGTCATAAAGCCGCCGTTGGAAAGACCGGCGACCACGATGCGATCGGTGTCGATGCGGTCGGCATGCTCGGCGACAAACTCGTCGATGAGCGCCTTGAGCACGGGGGAGTAGATGCTCTGGTTGGAGCGACCGAGTTGCTCGATGCCGTTGTCCATCCAAAAGGTGGGCGACTGCGGCACGAGCACCCAGGCAAAGCCGCCAAAGTAGCGCTGGATCTGCTTTTGTGAGAGCGCTGTCACGCGGTTGCCGGTGTAAGCACGCGTCGCGCCCTCGCCCTGCGTGGCGCCCTTGCCCTCGCCGGCGCCGTGCAGGTACACGATCAGCGGCGCCTTCTCGACGGCGGGCGTGTCCTCAGGCGCAAACGGGTTGAAGAGCGCGGAGTCAGCGGGCTCAAAGCTCGGCTCATAATAGCCGTACTCGAGCGCGATGCCGTCGACGGGCGTCTGCTGCACGGCGTTATGCCAGCCCTTGAGCGCGGGGCAGATGTCGCCGCGGCTGCGGTCGAAGACGAGACCTGCGGTGGGGTCATCGCCGTCTTCGCCCGGGAGCGCCACAAGCTGCGTCACGCGCAGGCGGTTCTCTATATAGCGCGAACCCAGCACGCCACCCTCGATCTCTTTGGTGAGACGCACCTCGGGCGTCTCGAGCGCTACGTGTGTGCCCTTGGGCAGGCGCTGGCCGTTCTCATCACAGGGGTAGGTGGCGAGGACCGGCACGTAGCCCACGGAGGGCGCCGCGTGATCGGTCCCGTGCTCCTTGCGCATCAAGACCTCGCCGGCGCGCTCGTGGCGGGCACAGTAGATATTGAACGTGTGCTCGTTCACGTCGTTGGCGCGCACGGTACAGGGCAAGTCGAGTACGACCTTGCTGATCCAGGGGCCAAAATCGCCCAGCGTGGTGACGGTTGCGTAGGTACACGATTTGAGTTCCATGAGCTACTCCTTTGTGCCGCAAGTACTAAACAAGAGCGGCAATACAGACTAAACATGTTTAGTTTAATGCAGAACTGTAGAATGAGCAGATGAACTCGGTAAACGGTAAAACTGAACACGCAATGAACTACTAAACAGACGTTTACTATTAACTAGCAGGACTTTTGTTGAGGATCCAACAGGTTATAGAGGTGTTTATCAAAATAAAAGCCCACGTAAATAGCCATATATCAATATCGGGTCAAATAGACGATCTTCTACCGTCTAAATACGCTTACCCCCGATTTCCTACCGTTCACCGGACTCTAGACGGCAGAATTGCCACAAATGAGGCGCTCCGTGTAAACTAAAGTCCGTAAACGTTCAGTAAACACAATGTTTACGACGACGTATCCAAGGGTTCGGTAACCGTAAGGGGTTATAGTCACCGGGCCAAAGGCGTGCCTACGCCCAAGCGGATAGGCACACGAAGATATGGGGAGGGGTCCCATGGCAGTAGATAACAAGCAGATTGCCACCGATGTCCTCGAGCTCGTGGGCGGTGCGGAGAATGTTACCGTCGCCACCAACTGCATGACGCGCCTGCGTCTGACGCTCAAGGACAACAGCAAGGCCGACGTGGAGAAGATCAAGAAGGTCAAGGGTGTTCTGGGTTGCCAGTTCGCCGGCAGCCAGCTCCAGGTCATCATCGGCCAGAACGTGCCCAAGGTGCTCGCCGAGTTTGTGGCCATGTCCGGCGTCAAGCAGGGCGAGGCCGTCAACGAGAACCTCGACGCGCCCAAGGAGAAGTTCGAGCTCAAGAACCTGCCGAACATCATCCTCGACTATCTGTCCGGCTCCATGACCCAGCTCATCCCGCTGCTCATGGCCGGCGGTCTGTTCCGCACCATCGCCGCGGTCCTCGGTCCCACCATGCTCGGCGTGCTCTCGGCCGACGACCCGACCTACACCTTCCTCTACACCACGCTGTACGAGGCAACCTTTACGTTTATCCCCATCTATCTGGGCTATGCTGCGGCTAAGAAGCTCGGCGCCAGCCCTGTGCTCGGCATGCTCCTCGGCGGCGCTCTCATGGCCCCGTCCGTGGTGACGGCCGCTACGCAGGAGGGTGGCGGAATCATCTCCGTCTACGGTATCCAGATCGCTGCCGCCAACTATCAGCAGTCCGTTCTGCCGATCATCCTTTCGGTGCCTGTCCTCTACTTCATCGAGAAGTTCTTCAAGAAGGTCATGCCCGACGTGCTCTCCACGGTCTTCACGCCGTTCTGCACCATGATCGTCACGATCCCCATTGCCTTCATCGTCCTTGCCCCCGTCGGCAACGAGATCGGTTCCCTCATCGCAAACGCTCTGTTTGGCCTGGCTGATATGGGCGGCATCGGCGTCCTCGTCGTCATGGCCGTGCTCGGCGCCTTCTGGCAGCTCTTCGTGGTCTGCGGCATGCACATGCCCGTCATCCTGCTCGCTCAGGTTCAGATCATCGCCGCCGGCTTCGATCCCTTTGTCTTCGTTTCCACCAACTGCGCCATGGCCGCTGTCTGGGGCTGCGCCTTCGGTGCTTTCCTCAAGATGAAGAACCCCGACGAGAAGTCCCTTGCCATCGGTTACGTCATCTCCGCTATCGCCGGCGGCGTCACCGAGCCCGCGCTCTTCGGTATCCTCATGCGCTTCCGTCGCACCATGTTTGGCATGTTCATCGGCGGTGCCATCGGCGCTGTGTTCTCCGGCCTCATGGGCGTTACCTATTACCTCGCAGGCGGTGCCTCCAACTTCCTGGTCTTCACCAACTACCTGCAGGGCGGCCAGATGAACACCGTCTGGGCTATCGTCGGTATGGCAATCTCCTTTGTCATCGCCGCTGCCGTCGTCTTTGTCTCCGGCTTCTCCAAGGAGGAGCTCGCCGAGATGGAGGCCTAAGGCCAAGCCATTCGGTCTAAAAAGACCCCTACACGACAGGGCCCCGTCAGGCGCAAGCCCGGCGGGGTCTTTTTTGCAAGGTAGACTGATTGGGGGCGGATGAGATCCGCCCGCGAGGAATTGCCAAGTGCCGAGGGCTTTCGCGCGGGGCTACCGCGAAAGCCCCCGGCGGTTCGCAACTCCTTTGTCAAACGAAAGGACATGCAGATGAGTTTGGGAAAACTGACCGTTAACGGTCGCCAGGATGGCTTCTTGTGCGACGGCAAACCATTCTTTTGGTTTGCCGATACGTGCTGGAGCGCATTCACGAGCATCACCGAGGTGGATTGGGACTACTACCTGACCCGCCGTGCCGAGCAGGGCATGAACGTACTGCAGATCAACACCCTGCCGCAGTGGGACCGCTGCCTGCCCGATCTGGGTATCTGGCCCTACGCGAGCGAGGACGGCGTTCACTTTGACTGGAACGCGCCCAACCAGGAGTACTGGGACCGCGCCCGCCGCATGTGCGAGGCAGCTGTGGAGCACGGCATTCGCCCGGCGCTCGTGCTCATGTGGTGTAACTACGTGCCCGGTACCTGGGGCGCCAAGATTGCCGAGCGTTGCGGTGCCGAGATTATGCCGCGCGAGGAGGTTCGCGCCCACGTTGCGCGTGTCGTCGAGAACCTGGGCGAGTTCGACCCCGTCTACGTGGTGACGGGCGATACCGACTTTGCCAGTGGCGAGGCGATTGCCTATTACGAGGAGGCGCTCGACGAGGCCGCCAAACTGGCGCCCGAGGCCCTGCGCACCATGCACATCAACCGCGGCAACCGCAGCCTGCCCACGCAGTTTGCCAAGCGCCTGGACTTTTACATGTTCCAGCCCGGGCACAACTACGAGGGTCAGCCCGAGGCCTGGAAGCTCCCCGAGGACTTCCGCGCCAACTATCCCAAGCGCCCGATGGTCAACTCCGAGCCCTGCTACGAGCAGATGGGTGCGTCGCGCAACGTGTACTGGCGTTTTACCGCGCAGGATTGCCGTGCAAGCGTGTGGTCGAGCATCCTGGCCGGTGCCTCGGCGGGCATTACCTACGGTGCGCACGGCGTGTGGAACTGGCAGACCTCTCAGAGCCGTGGCAGCGTCCTTGGCGAGGGCTTTGACATGCCGTTCCGCTGGCAAGAGTGCCTGCAGTTTGCGGGCGTGTGGGACTTTGGCCTGATCGAGCACGTGCTGCGCGGCCTGGGTGCCACGAGCGCGGATGGGGCGGTAGCTGTTGAACCCGCGCAGGAGTTGCTCGACGACGCACGCGAGGCCATCCGCGTGGCGCGCGTGGGCGAACGCGTGGTGGTCTATCTGCCGAGGACCACGTCCGTCAAGCTCAAACTCGAGGGCGGCACCACCGCCTGGAATGCTGTGGCGTTTGACCTAGAGAACAAGCGCGTGGCAAACCTGCCGGTTGTGCCCGTCGACGGTGCCGTGCGCGTGGCCCAGCATCCCTTCGAGCACGATGCACTCCTGGTGGTCTCGCCCGCTCAGTAGCGCGCGGTTCCAACGCGACCGGCGGCAAAAAGGCCCGAGTAACGACTACAGAATGAGGGTGGATAATCTCCCGTTTTTTGCCTGTGTACGGGCTCAAAGTGGGAGATTATCCACCCTCGTCATTTAAGTGACCAAAAATCCTCTCTCGTTTTATTTGAGCCCGGGCAGCTTGGTAAAGGGGAAGGACTGCTCGAGGAACTCGGAGCAGCGGGCGTAATCTTTGGCAAAGTAGCTGCTGTAGAGCGAATCGAGTACGTATTGCACGGCGATGTGGCTGGCAAACTGCGTGATGCGGTGGCTCAGGCTCTCGATATCGCTTACGGTGAGATATGCCGCAAAGCCGGGGTGAATGCGGGCACAGTATGGCGTGCCGATGACGATGACCGGGACATGTCGACTGCAGAGGATCGGCAAGATCTCCTTGAGGTTGGGGGCAAGGCCGCTGTAGGAGATGACGATTGCCACATGGTCGGGGCCCGAGGCGAGCGCCGTGCGCACTTGGGCCTCGATATTGTCGTAGCACGTTGAGCTCTTACCGGCGGAAAGCAGGCGATCGCGGAACATTCCCGCCGGATACAGGTTGTGCGAGCCCGTGTAGATGTCCACGGTGCCGGCGCGTAAGACGAGCTTGGCGGCGTAGTCGAGCTGTGCCGGGTCGAGGATTTCGCGCGTCTCGGAAAGCGTGGTCTCGTACAGTCGCGCCATGCGCTCGGAGATCTCCTGGGCGCTGGAGGTCGCATCAAAGGGAAAGTTGATATCCACCTCGGGGGCGGAGTCTGCGCGCGAGGCTGCGCGCATCAGCTCGACCTTGAGTTCTTTGAAGCCCTCGAGGCCGAGCTTTTTGCAAAAGCGGTGGATGCTCGCAACGGAGACATTGGCCTGGCGCGCAAATTCCTTAATGGAGAGCCCGCGGACGTCCTCGCCCATGGCGAGAACCGTCTGCCCGAGCTGCTGCTCGGTGGGGGTGAGCTCCTTGCCCTGCGTGATCTTGCGCTTGATGTCCATATGACTCCTATGCGTTCGTGTCGCTATGTATCAATCATAGCGGTAAACAAAACGCCGGGGAGCAAGCCCTTTCTATGGTCCGCCGTTCTAACGAACGGCGGACCGCTTGACGCTGCGCGGGCCCCAAGCACCCCATCTTGCCGCTCAGCTTCGACGGCATGGGCAAAAGCCCTATGCCGCCTTGCTTCGTGGCAACCTGGGGCACTTGGAACCCGCTCGCTGACTTAGATTCAACCAAGGATTTTGCCTTGATTGAAGTGGGCTTCGATGCCGTTAGCCAAGCAGGCGCACGGGGCCGAGCAAGCCGCTGGGTCCGGAGGGTTCGGTGAGGGCGAAGATGTCGGGGATGGCGTGGTCGAGGGTGTTGATTACATCGATTGTGAGCGCATGTTCACCGGCGGCAAGGGTGCCGAGCTCAAAGCGGTAGGGCGGACAGATGCGGCAGCCCAGATCCGCGCCGTCAAGTGCGACCGTGGCGGTCTCAAAGACCTCGCCCAGGTCGAGCGCGGCGCCGGCGAGGTTCTCAGCAACGGCAAAGCTTGCCTGGTAGCGGAAAGTGCCTGCCTTGCCGGGGAATTCGGCGCAGGAAAGATCGTGCAGGTCGCCAAGCTCGACGGCCTCGTCAAAGACCAGGTGCGTGGCATCGGCGTCGGGCGTGGCAAAGGAGACGTTCCAGGGGCCGTCAACGCGCATGACCTCACGCTCGGCATCGGAGTTTCCGCGCTCGGCGGCAGCGGGCGCCTCGGCCCCGAGCACCACAATGCAGCTCTCGTAGGGCGCGAGCTCAAGCGTGCCGTCAAAGGCGACGGGTGCGCTGCCGTTGAGCAAATCGAGGCGCACGCCGTGCACGGGCGCGCCGTCTGCGAACTCAACATGCGTGTGAATGCCCTGCTTGGGATGCTCGTTTACCAGCATGAGGTAGCTCTCGCCGGCGCGGTCGTAGCGAAGCGCGCGCAGCCACGGCTGCGGCTCGGTGCACGACACGGTCTGCATGCCGGCTGCGGCGAGCACGCTCGCAAGCTCGGAAGTGGCAACAACACGCACACGTGCAAGCTCGCTGGCCTCCACGGGGGCAAAGCCCGCGCGGCTGGCAGCTTCGCCGTCATAGCGCTTGCTCGGCAGCTTATCCAGGGCATATACGCCAGCGCCTGCGGCCGCAGCGCGCGCGGCAAAGTTGAGTACGGCCCCGCCGGCATATTCGGCGCCGGGCATCACCAGACAGCGGTACGCCTGGCCGTTCACGCTAAAGCCGCTGCTGTCTGCGGCGAACTCCACGGAGTAGCGTTCGGTATCTTCAAACGACTCGGCCGGCACGATATCGAAATCGATCTGCGCGCGCACGAGCTCGGCGGCGGCATGCTGCATAAACGAGGCCTCGCCCGCCCACTCGGCATCGGCGTGGTACAGAAGCGCCACCGGCGTGGCGGCCCGCCCGCCCGAAAGCAGGCTCGAGGTGCGGTTCATGTAGCTCATGAGCTTGCCAAAGTGCGCAAACTGGGGGTTCTGACCGTGCGCGTAAAAGTGCGGCGGGCAGTCGAAATCGGGGAAGGCGGCCATGCTAAAGGCGTGTGGCACAAACCAGTTGACGCCGCGCACCATAACGTGGTCGGCGATCCACTTCATCTCGCGCAGGCCCTCATGCCAGCCAAAGGCGCCAAATACCTCGGCCATGCAGCAGCCCTGCTTTTTGGGGTCGAGATGCGCTGCCGAGGAGCCCAGCTTGGGCAGCACGTAGTTGTAGAACTCCAGGTCCCACACGCCGCGGCCGTAGGAGTGGAGCCCCCGGTCCATGCCGGGGATGAGCTGGTTGATCACGATGTCCACGCCCGCCATGTCCTGGCCGCCCACGGCGCGGAAGTAGTGGCCGGCGCCCACACCCAGGCGCGCGTGGCAATCCTTGTCCTCGATCACGTGGCCGATATACTGCACGCCGTGCGCGCGGCACCAGTCGCCGAGCTGGTCGCAGAAGCACTCCTTGTAGAGCGTGCTCGCAATGTCCATGTACGCGTGGCGCACGTGCGCGCCGGCGTCCTTGCGATCCCACAGGTGCGGGAGCTCGTCCAGGTAGCGCTCGCCCAGCGCCGCACGCAGGCGGCGCTCGAGCTCGGCCGACCAGGGCAGGGGCGCGGTGGCCTTACCGATGAGTGTGTCGGAGATGCCGTTGGCGCCGGTGACGCCCTTCTCGTTGGCAAAGCCGGGCTCATCGGAGAAAAAGCCCAGGATGGTCTTGCCAAACTCATCGCCCAGATGCGCAAAGTGCGGCTTGTACACGGCATCGATGAGCTGCGCCACCGAGGCACGGTCGACCATGTTGATGTAGTCCTCGTTGTAGGAGGTCTTGCCGCTCGTGAACATCACGCACGCCTGCGTGGTGCCGGCCGGTGCGTCAAAGACCAAGCGGCAGGGCATGCCGTGCTCGTCCTCGATTACGCGGTGCTCGACCTCGACGGTGCGCCCTTCCTGCATAAACGTTACGCCATAGAAGCGCTCCGTCTTGTCGAACATGTTGGTGAGCGCGATGCTCGCCTGCGGCGTGGGGCCCACCACGTCGATGGTGCGGTGGGTGAGAACGATCTTGCGGAGCTCGGGCGCCGCCTCCTTGACGGCGCCGTTGGCGTATCCGGTGGGAAAGTGCGCATCGTCTAAGATCCAGATTTTGAGGCCCAGCTGCTTGCACGTGTCGATCACAAAGTGCAGGTCGCGCCACCAGCCCTCATCGCAAAAATCGGGATGCGGGCGGCTCTCGAGGCAGACCTCGTGGATATCGGCGCCGGCAATCTTCTCCAGATATTCGGCAATGGTCTGTTGGTCCTCGCCCTTCATCCACAAAAACGGGAGCACGTGGTTGTCATAGGCACCGTTGAGCACCTGCTGGTAGTACGCGGTCATGGATCCTCCTTGCAAGCCGATGGTGGGCAGCGTATGTTGCATGACTCCATTCTGGCGTGCGGGCGATGGCGTGCTAATATCCAAATCACGACAGAATATGACCGAATCAACGATTGGTGGGGCCATGGAGATCTTGGAGCTCGAGCGCCGGCTGAGCGAGCTGAGCGCCAGCGAGAGGCGATATAGGGACGAGGCTCCCTTTGACTGGTCGATCATGACCGAGCGCGTTGAGGTCGATGGACGGTCGGTGCGAAAGATCGGGCAGATGGGGGCGGAATATGCTCAGGCCGGAATGCCAGCTGGCCTGATGATCAGGAGAAACTCGCGCTTTAACGCGGTACCCGAGCATGTGCACGACTACGTTGAGATCAGCTATGTGTACCGGGGGCGCTGTCCGCAGACGGTTGCGGGGGAGAAGCTCGTGCTCGAACGCAACGAGGTACTGCTGCTCGATGCCGCCTGCCCGCACGCGGTGGCGGCGCTCGGCGAGGATGACATCATGCTAAGTATGACCGTTTCACGTACCTTTTTGCAGCGCGGCCTCGAGGCGAGCCTCTCGCGCGAGAGCGCGGTCTCGCGGTTTTTGTTCAACGCGCTCAACAGCGAGACCGACCATCGCGGGCACGTGCGCTTTCGCTGCGGGGAGAGCCGGCGCGTGCGGCGCTACATGCAGGAGATGCTCTGCGAACGCTACGAGCCGAGCCTCAACAGCGCCGAGATCGTTCTGCGCCTGTTTCAGCTTCTGTTGGCCGAGCTCATGGATTGCTACGAGCACGAGCTCGTGCGCGGCGCGGCGGCGGGGCGCGATGAGTCGGGGCGCGCGGCCTCGCTCGTGGCAGGGATGCTCGGCTACATCGAGCGCTCGTTTGCCACCTGCTCGCTCGAGGAGATGGCGGCACGCTTTCATGTGAGCCCTAACTACGCGTCGGCGCTGCTCAAGCAGCATGTGGGAAAGACCTACCGACAGCTGGTCCAGGAGCGCAGGCTCGCGCGTGCCGCGGAGCTCTTGCGCACGGGTGCCACGGCCGAGGCGGCGGCGCGTGCCGTTGGCTATGAGAACATGAGCTTTTTCTATCGCAAGTTCCGCACCGCCTACGGCTGCACGCCGGCAACATACCGTGGATGAGCAAGGCGGGGCGGGCTTTTAGCTATCGATATGCCACATCTAAATAGGTCGTTTCGTTTCATCCACCCGGGTTGGAGGGTGGCCGTCAGGTCGATTTTTGCCTCGTCTAGACCTCGGTATCAAAAAGTGTCAGCCGGCGGACGCGCTGGGGCGAAAAGAAGTGTCCAATGCGCCGCCTCCGCGCCTTGGGCGCCCGGGCGCGCGCGATACTCAGCTCAGCACATAAAACCCGCTGCGAGGAGGCACATATGGGATTTCCCGAGGGATTCTTTTGGGGCGGCGCCACGGCCGCAAACCAGTTTGAGGGCGCATGGAACGTTGACGGCCGCGGCCCCAGCGTAGACGACCACTTCCTGGGCGGCAGCTACAAGGAGCCGCGTCAGATTACGCTCGACATCGACCCCAACCGCTTCTACCCCAATCACGACGGTATCGATTTCTACCATCACTACGAGGAAGACATCGCGCTCTTTGCCGAGATGGGCTTTACCATGTTCCGCATGTCCATCTCCTGGAGCCGCATTTTCCCCAACGGTGACGATGCCGAGCCCAACGAGGCCGGCCTTGCCTTCTACGACCGCGTCTTCGACTGCCTGCGCGCACACAACATCGAGCCGCTTGTTACGCTTAGCCACTACGAGATGCCCTATGCCCTGGTCGAGAAGTACAACGGTTGGGAGAGCCGCGAGCTTATCGGCTTCTTTGAGCGCTATGCCCAGACCGTGCTCGAGCGCTATCACGACAAGGTGACCTACTGGCTCACCTTCAACGAGATCAACTGTGGCACCCTGGACCTGGGCAACCTCTTTGAGACCAGCATGATTCGCGGCTACGAGGGCCCGGCCTCCGGCGCCCACACCACTCCGCAGCAGCGCTTCCAGGCCCTCCACCACCAGTTTGTGGCGAGCGGTCGCGCCATCCGCTATGCGCACGAGCACTTCCCCAAGCTCAAGATGGGCAACATGGACTGCTTTATCCTGTCCTATGCCGCCACGTGCGACCCGGCCGACGTCCTTGCCACCCAGCAGGAGATGAACACCATGAACTGGTACTGCTCCGACGTGCAGGTGCGCGGCAAGTACCCGTTCTACGCCAAGCGCTTCTGGGCCGAGAACGGCATCGAGCTTAACATCGCCGACGGCGACCTGCAGGACATCGCCGACGGCAAGGTTGACTTCTACACCTTTAGCTACTACATGTCGGGCACCGTGGGCACCCATAAGGACCACGAGATGACCGAGGGCAATATGGCCTTTGGCGGCAAGAACCCCTACCTCGAGAGCACCGACTGGGGGTGGCAGATTGACCCGACGGGCCTGCGCATCGCCCTCAACGAGATCTACGCCCGCTACGAGATTCCGCTGATGGTGGTCGAGAACGGCATGGGCGCCTACGACGAGGTGGAGGAGGACGGCTCCATCCACGACCCGTACCGCATCGCCTACCTCCAGAGCCATGTCAAAGCCATGGGCGAGGCCATCGAGGACGGCGTCGACCTGATCGCCTATACCTGGTGGGGTCCCATCGACCTGGTCTCCGTCGGCACCGGCGAGATGCGCAAGCGCTACGGCTTTATCCGCGTCGATAAGTACGATGACGGCACCGGCACCTACGAGCGCCGCCGCAAGGACAGCTTCTTCGCCTACCAGAAGATCATCAAGTCCAACGGTACCGAGGGCCTGGCTTAATTGACAAGATGAGTGCCACCGGGGAAAGCCTTGGTACGGGCTCGCGATTCGAGTCCCCACCTTAGCATTTGAACCATTTGGCACTATAATCACCATAGGCATGCGCATAACGTTGCGCTTGATCAAGAGGAGAAAACGTATGGGTCTGTTTGACATGTTCAAGAAGAAGGCTGAGCCCGCGGCTGCCGCTGCTCCGGCCTCCATCTCTGCTTCTGCCGGCGCCGACGTGCTGTGCTCGCCCGTCAAGGGCAAGGTCATCAAGATGGCCGACGTGCCCGATCCCGTCTTTGGTGGCGAGGTTCTGGGCAAGGGCTGCGCCGTGTGGCCCGAGGACGATCTGGTCTACGCTCCCTGCGACGGCAAGGTGACCGTCACCATGGGTCACGCCGTGGGCCTGCAGTCCGATAGCGGCATCGAGGTTCTGGTGCACGTTGGCGTCGATACCGTCAACATGAACGGCGACGGCTTCGAGGGCTTCGTCAAGGCCGACGACGTCGTTAAGGCTGGCCAGCCCATGCTCAAGATCGACCGCGCCAAGATCGCCGCTGCCGGCTACAAGGACTGCGTCGTGGTGGCCGTGTCCAACACCGCCGAGTTCGCCGACGTCGAGCTCGCCGTCGAGGCTGACTCCGCTGTCGCCGCCGGCGATGCCATCGTCAAGGTCGTCCGCAAGTAGTCTGCGGCAACATAAGGGTGTTTTGGGGTGGTCGGGTTATCCGGCCGCCCTTTTTTATTGCAATGCGGCGGAACGTTTTATTGCGCGTTGGGCGGACCGGTAAACCGTTCGGACGTTAAATCGAGCCGACTGCGCCTTTGCTTTGCCGGGGGTGTTCGTTATCGGCTAATATGGCCTTATTGTTACGACGCGCACCGCGTCGGGAAGCGCGGTGCCGCTTGTTGGGAGGAATGTCATGAAGAAGAAGCTGCTGCTTGCGCCCCTGATGGCTGTTCTGGTCGCGTGCGTGGTTGTGCTTTCCGGCTGCGGAGGTCCTTCGGTTGAGGAGCTCATCACCGAGGATCTTACGACGCAGTTTGACGAGGTCAAGAACGGCGGCGACGACTTCCTCGCCGGCCTGGAAGAGGCCTCGGGCGACGAGTTCGAGCAGCTGGGTATCGATCCCAAGGAGTACGCCAAGAGCTATCTCGAGGGTTTTGACTACAAGATCGGTGACGTGACGGTCGACGAGGACAAGGGCACCGCAACTGCCGAGGTCACCATTACCTGCAAGTCCATGAACCAGATCGTTGAGGATTTTGCCACCCAGTATCAGGAGAAGGTCGCCGCGCTCGATTCGATGCCTTCCGATGACGAGCTGTACAAGATGGCCGGTCAGGTTATGGTCGATGTGACCAAGGCTGCTAAGACCAAGGACACCAAGGTCACCTTCAAGTATTCCTGCAATGACGATGGCGAGTGGTCTGCCGACGATTCCGCAACCACCGAGATGATGAATGCGATGATGAACTAGGGGGGTTACGCGGGCACCAGAGCGACAACTTGTCATTCAAAGAGGACGGCATGACCAGAAGGTCTATGCCGTCCTCTTTTCATGCCAATTTGTTCGCTCTGGTGCCCGCTCGCTGTCCGTCCTCTACCTGCGACGTTGCCATGGTGCTGCACTTGGGGGCGTTCCTTTTCTGCCGGCAGTTGGGGGACATTTCTTTGGTGCGGGGGACGGCTAAAAGAGTTCCGTCCCACATTAGCTGCCCGTGGGAGGGATGGGCGGTTACTCGCCCAGTACCAGCGCCGTGAGCTCTGCCTGGGTGTCCACCACGTAGTCGGCGCCGGCGGCTTCCAGCTCTGCGCGGCCGCGGAAGCCCCAGCTGACGCCCGCACTCTTAAGGCCGGCGTTGTGGCCGGTCAGGATATCGACATTGGAATCGCCCACATAGAGCGTGGTTGCCGGATCGGCACCCAGCTCTTCCATCACATGCAGCGTGACGGGCGCTTCGGGCTTGGGCGGAAACGCATCGACACGGCCCTGCACCAGCGCAAAGCGCTCGGAACCAAAGTATTTCTCGATAAGCGGAGCCGCCGAGACGTGGTCCTTGTTAGTGAGTACGGCAAGCTGCACACCCGCGGCGCGCAAGCGGTCGAGCATCTCGATCGTGTCGGCATAGGGGGCGGTGTGGTCCTCCTTGTGCTCGCCGTAGTAAGCCCTAAACTCGGTAAGCGTCTGCTCAAACATACGGCCGTCGCCCGCATACTCGGCGGGCATAAAGCGCTCAACCAGCTTGAGCATGCTGTTTCCCACCTTGTAGCGGTACTCGTCGACGGCAAACGTAGGCCAGCCGTGCGTCTCGCAGGTATGGTTGCCGGCGGCCGCCAGGTCCTCGAGCGTGTTGAGGATGGTGCCGTCAAGGTCAAAGATCACGGTGGAAAAAGCTGCCATAGGTACGCTCCCATCTATATAGCTCACGCAAACGGCAACCATAATAGCGCGTGCCGCCCAGCCGGGAATGGGCGGGTCAAAAGTCCCGCGGGGGCATTCGGGCCGCTCAATCTTGTGGGTGGGTTTGGTTCGTCAGCGGCCTGGTGGCGATAGAGGTTGCCTATAGGCGGTTATCCGGGAGCCATATGGCTCGGATATGGCGGTTTTTGTGTAGTGCATTGACCAATTTACCTGCGGTAACGTACACTTCCTCCGTTAAAAAATAGAAGCCGGAGCACGGGTGCGCGCGAGCGCATAAAGGGGAATCGGGTGAGAATCCCGAGCAAGGCGGTTACTGTGTGCGGGCGCGCCCGCGAGCCAGATTACCTGCCCGCGCTCTTCTCGAAACCGAGGGCCTTTCTGTTTGCCGCTGGATTCCGGTCTACAAGGGGTGCTGCTGAGCGTGTGTTTTGCTGCCGATAGGGTGGCTGACGTGCGCCTTTGTGCTGCCGGGGTATCGCCTGTCCCGCCTTCTTCGCCATGGCTCTATTGCAGGTTCGCGAAAGAAGGAGAACGGGTGACGCGAAACAACATTATGCTCAAGCGCCTGGGGGCCGCTGCTTTCTCGGTGCTGCTAGTCTGGTCGATGCCGGGTACGTCGGCATTTGCCGAGGGCGTGGCAGAGATCGCTGTGCAGGCGCAGGCCCAGGCCTCGCAGCAGGCGGATACTGCCGAGAATGCCGACGAGTCGAGTTTCACTGCGGACGAGCAGACGGGTGCTGAAGGCGCCGAGGCGTCGGCGGACGAGGCAAGATCCGACGTTGCTCCGTCTGCCGATGAGGGGCTTGCCGCCATGCTGAGTGCGGACGGGCAGAACGCCGCTGCGGTGAACGTCGACGATGACGACGCCGATGTTCAGCAGGCACGTGACGTGCGCGTTGCCAAGGCCGGCGAGACCATGACGGTCTCTTCTGCTGGCGAGCTGCCTACCACCATCGAGGCTGGGGCCGTCGTGAGGCTTACGGCGGATATCAGTCTTGGCGCCGACCAGCAGATCGAGACCGTGGCCGGCACGCTCGATGGCCAGGGCCACAGCATCGTGCTTAACGGCAAGGCACTTGCGAAGAGCGTGACTGGCACGGTGCAGAATCTGGGCGTGACGGGCCGGGCAACCATGGGCGATTATGAGGGCGCCCTTGCGATCAATTGCTCGGGAACCGTGCAGATGTGCTGGTCGACGGTCACTTTGAGCGATGGCGGCACTTGGGCCGATTACGGTGGCCTGGTGGGAACGCTCAACGGTGGGTCTGTAATCAACTCTTACGTTTCCGGATCGATGTCGGGCTATTTCGCTCATGGTCTCGTTTGCCGGTATAGCTCCGGTGCTATGGTCAACAACCTCTTCACCGCGGGCGACCAGGCTTGCGGTTTTGGCAATGATTCTTCCTTCGGCAGCAAAATCTCTGTCGACGACCTCAAGACCCAGGCCTCGGTCGATAAGCTCAACACCGATGCTCCTGCCACCGGCTTTAGCTGGTCTGCACAGGGCGGTTTGCCCGTGCTGGTCTCGGGCGGTGCTGCGGTCGTCGTGAACAAGGATGCCCTTAAGGCTGCGATTGACGATGCCAGCGCCAGGGTCGAGGGCGACTACACGGCCGAGAGCTGGTCGAAGCTCGCCGAGGCCCTTGTGAGCGCCCAGGACGTCTACGCCAACGACGATGCCGCACAGGTCGAGGTCAACGGCGCAACCAAGGCGCTCACCGATGCCATTGCCGCACTCGAGAAGCCCAAGCCCACCGAGCCCGTGGCTCGGCCGCAGAACGTAGTGCGCCTGAGCTCGCAGAGCGACCTCGAAAACAAGTTCAAGCCCGCCGACGCCGACGCCTACTACGTTCTCGACAACGACATCACCATCGATGACAGCTGGTTCTTTGCCCCCATGGGCATGCTCGCGGGCACGCTCGACGGCCAGGGCCACACCATCACCTTCGCCAACGGTGGCGGCGTGAAGTCGCTCATGGACGGCGTTGCCTCCACGGGCGTGGTGCAGAACATCTCGTTTTCCGGTGAACTCAAGCAGGCGACGGACGGTAAGGCGTTCGGCCCCCTGGGCAACAAGGTTCAGGGTGCCGTGCTCAACTGCTCCACGAGTGTGACCGGCAAGGGCGTTGCGGGCTTTGCGCGTACGCTCGACGGCGGCATCGTGTCCAACTGCGTGTCGACCTCCGAGGGCACAGCGGGCGCGCTGTTCGCGACCTATAGCGCGGGCCAGCTCGTCAACACCTACTGGGGCGCATTCCTCACCAACAAGATGGACGCTCCCGCCTCGGCATTCGTCAACTCCTATGCCGTCGACCCCGCCGACATGGCCACCGATGCCTTCGCCGATCTTATCAACGCCAACTGCGGCGCCAACGGCAGCAGCTGGGGTATCGATAAAAATGGCACGCCGGTCTTTGGCTCGGGCAACAGCTACCAGGCGCCCGAGGACACCACGCCCGCCGACGCCTACACCGTGAGCTTCACGGCCAACGACGGCACCAGCCAGACGGTTGCCGGCCATATGCTCGAGGTTTCGCCTGATGCTGTGGACGCCTACCGCAAACTTGGCGTCTTTGCACTTAAGGGCGTCCCGGCCACGAGCACCATCACCTGGGGCACCGATGACGCCAACCGCGGCAACATCGGCATCAACGAGTCCACGGGAGAGCTCTACGTCTACGACAACGCTACCGGCACGGTGACCGCCACCGAGCGCAAGGCCGATGGCTCCGAGCAGACCGTGGCTACCATCAAGATCAAGGCCAAAGCCAAGCAGTTCGACGACTTTGAGCTGTGGTATCGTGCCTCCGACGGCACCGTGAGCAACGTGACCGATGGTACGGCTACCGTCCAGGGCTCCGAGGTGCGCAACCTCGAGATTCGCGTGCATTACGTCGATGCCGATAAGGGCGAGTACGTGCCCGTCTCGTTCAGCCGCTTCCACTTTGCCTCGAGCGATCCTACGACCATCTACAGCAACGACTACTCGGCCTGCTTTTACTTCAAGCATGCCGGCAGTGCCACGATTACCGTTACCCCGCGCGACGCCGCATCTGCGGGCGCCGGCTCCAAGAGCGTGACGCTGACGTCCGAAGCCGTGGCCGCCACGTCCATCTCGATGGGCTATAACGAGGACGGCGCCACCGTCTACCTGCAGGGCCGCAGCCCACTCTCCGAGCGCGGCGCGTTTTTGACCGATCACGCACGCCCGGTGGTGGCGCCCGACAACGCCACCAACCGCGACAACTTTACCGTGACGAGCAGCGATCCTGCCGTGGCGGCCTACACCACCGCGGGCGAGATCGGCTACACGGCGTACAAGGCTGGCACCACCACGTTTACCGCGACGCTGCCCGACACGGACGCCGATGGCAAGGTCATCAGCGCGTCGTGCGACGTGACTTATGCTTACCAAAATCCGCTTGCGAGCGTGACGGCCGGCACGGACAGCCTCTACCTCAAGGCCGGCTCGGCGCAAAAGCTCGACCTGGCCTTTACCGGCAAGAACGACGCGGACGGCTGGAGCGTGACCGAACCCGGCCTCACCTGGACGTTCAAGACGCTCGACGGCAAGGACGCCTCGGGGATCGTGAGCATCGACCGCAACGAGAAGGGCGCTTGGAAGCACGTCGACGGCGCTCCCGACGACGGCCTGTACGTGGCCTCGAGCGACTACACGGTGACGGCGCTTTCGGCCGGCACGGTGGTCGCGACGGGTACGCCGGTGGACACGACTGCCCCCGCCGAGCCCGTGACGCTTACCATCACCGTGGCCGGTGTGGCCGCGAGCCCCGCCACGAGTGAGTCCGCCTCGGCGGGCATCGACGCTGCCGCTGCGTTCATCGACGCGCGCCGCAGCTCCGACGCCTTCCAGTACGGCGACGAGTGGGAGATCTACGACTTTGCCAAGGCGGGCCGCAAGATCGATTCCAAGCTGCTCGACAACTACCATGCCTCGCTGGCCGAGCACAAGGCCGAGTGGGGGAGTGCGACCTGCGCTCTGACCGAGACCGAGCGTGTGGCGCTGGCTCTCTCCGCCATAGGCAAGGACATCACCAACTATGACGGCGTCAACCTGGTCGAGCTCATCTGCAGCCGCACCGATATGGCGCGCGCCAACGAGAAGATCTTCGCGCTGATGGCGCTCAATGCGAGCGGCTCGGATGCGCCCGCCGGCTCCACCTGGACGTGCGCGAGTCTCGTGGATGCCGTCTGTGAGCTCCTCGGCAGCGACGCGGCTGTGGAGGGTACGCGCCTGGGCGACGTGGACCTGACGGCTATGGCGATCCAGGCCGTGGCGCCTTACGCGGTTGACACCAAGGTCGATGCTGCCATCGAGAATGGCCTCTCCTACCTCAAGGGCAAGATGAATGCGGGCACCTGCGACTTTGGTTCTGCCGAGGCCAATGCCCAGGTGATCCTCGCGCTGCTTTCGCTCGACCGAGACCCGGCCAACCCCGTCAACGGGTTTGCAAATGCTGTGACCAACGTGGTCTGCGCGCTGGACCTGTACCGCGTGGACGGCGGCAACGGCTATGCGCACAGCAAGGGCGGCGCGGCCAACGCCATGGCGACCGAGCAGGCGCTCCGCGCGCTCACGACATATCGTGTCTCCTCGGGAGAGACGATTGCCTGGAAGACGGCCGTGACGGCGGGCAAGGGCTCGAGCAGCAAGGACCCGCAGAAGCCCACGGTGGCGCCGGGCGTCCTGACGCCGGGTGCCGGGTCGGACGGCGGTGCCGGCAACGGGACCGGCGGTTTTGCGGGCGTAATGGCTCCTGTGGCCGCCAAGATGGCCGGTGCTTCCTCGCGCGAGGGCGCCAAGGCAGCTGGCGATTCCAAGGACGAGGCTGAATCCGGCAAGAAGGATTTGACGGAGTCTTCCGTCGCCGGTAAGACAGACAAGAGCGGCAAAAAGTCGGGTACGTCCGGCAAGACCGCCGCGTTGAGCGCCGGCGCCGCCAACAAGGCTGCGGACGCGGGTCCAAACGGCTTTGCTATCGCTGGCGTTGCCGTGGGCATCGTCGGTATCGGGGCCGTCGGCGGCTGGTTTGTCTACACCAAACGCCGCGCGGCGTAGCGAGCCTCTGCCTACCAGGTAAATACTGCAAGGAGTATGGTCTTGCAAAGCGAAGGGCCCTCCTACCGATCAGCTCGGCAGGAGGGCCCTTCCATCTCCTCGCAGTTTGAGTGGGCCAACGTCCCAGTGAAAATGGGCGGGCCGATTGTGGCCGGATGCTGAGCAGCTTGCAGAGCAGCCGCTAGCAAATTCTCGGCAGCTGTTCTCCTACGAGCATGTCGAGGATGCGGGTCGATCCCCAGCCGGTGCGTACGCGCACGGCGGGACGGGCGCCCTCGGCAAGCGGCAGCGCGCGACCGATAATCGCGGCGTTTTCGCCGTAGCGCGCGGCGCGCATGGCCGTCAGTGCGGCATCGGCCTGCTCGGCCGGCACCACGGCAACCATCTTGCCCTCGTTTGCCACCTGCAGCACATCGTAACCGAGCATCTCGCAGGCGGCCTGCACGTCGGGGCGCACGGGCACGGCATCCTCGTCGATCTCCATGGCAACGCCGCTGGCCTGGGCAAACTCGTTGAGCGTGGATGCCAGGCCGCCGCGCGTGGGGTCGCGGAAGCAGCGGGTGTCGGGGGCGGCGGCGAGCACGTCGGCAATCAGATGATTGAGCGGTGCGGCGTCGCTTTCGATGTTGCTCGAAAACGCCAAGCCCTCGCGCTGGCTCATGATGGCGATGCCGTGGTCGCCTAGCGTACCCGACACCAGGATGACATCGCCGGGCCGACAGTTTGCACCGCTGAGCGCTACGCCCGCGGGCACTTCGCCCACGCCGGCGGTATTGATGTAGACGCCGTCGGCACCTCCACGCTCGACCACCTTGGTGTCGCCGGTGATAATCTTCACGCCTGCCTCATGTGCCGTTTCGGCCATGGTCTGAACGATCTGGCGGAGCTTGTCCATGGGATAGCCCTCTTCGAGGATAAAGCCGCATGAGAGGTAGCGCACGTTGGCGCCCGAGGTCGCGACGTCGTTGACGGTTCCACATACGGCGAGGCGGCCGATATTGCCGCCGGGGAAGAACTGCGGCGTTACCACAAAGCTGTCGGTCGACATGGCGATTCGCCCGCTTGCGGGCAGCGCAGCGACGCCGGCATCGTTGCCCGCGAGCAGCTCGGGCGACCCAAAGGCATCCAGAAAGACCTCATCGATAATGCGCTTCATCATCTGGCCGCCGGAGCCGTGGCCCAGCAGGACAGTGCTATCGGTGGCATTACGGGACATATCGAAAACTCCAATCGTGGGTGGTGCCGGTACGTGGGGGCGTCCGGGCTAGTCGCGGTATCTAAAGTACGCCGCGCAGCTGCCTTCGGAGCTCACCATGCAGGGGCCGACGGAGTGTTCGGGCGTACATGCGTGGCCGAACAGCGGGCAGTCGCTCGGCGTGATGGCTCCGCGCAGCACGTCGCCGCAGCGGCACCCGCGTGGCTCGACCGTCGCCTCAACGGGCACATCAAAGCGGGCGCCGGCATCAAAGCGCGCGAATTCGGGTCGGATGGAAAGACCCGAAGCCGCAATCGGTCCCAGTCCGCGCCACGTGGTGTCGCACGGCTCAAACACCTGCTCGACCAGCTGGCGCGCTACGGGATTGCCGTCTGCATTGACGCCACGGCGGTAGGCGTTGTCGATTGCGGGCCTGTGCTCGACAACCATCTGGACCAGCATGCAGATGCCCTGCAAGATATCGACCGGCTCAAACCCGGTGACTACGCCGGGGGTCTCGAACTCATCGACCAAAAACCTAAAGGGTGCCAGGCCCGTGATGGTAGCGACGTGACCAGGCAGGATAAAGCCGTCGATGGTCGTTTCGGGGTCGTTGGAGATCGCACGCAGAGCCGGCGGCGTGGTCTTGTGAGCACAGTAGACCGAGAAGTTCTGGAGCTCGCGCGCGTCGGCCTCTAGGATGGCGGCGGCAATGGTGGGCGTTGTGGTCTCAAAGCCGACGCCCATAAAGATGACCGGGCGTTCGGGATTTTGCTCGGCAATGTCGAGTGCGTCGAGCGGAGAATAGACGATGCGGATGTCGCGCCCCGCCGCCTTTTGCGCGGCAAGCGAGGTGGACGATCCGGGCACGCGCATCATGTCGCCAAAGGTGGTGATGATGGCGCCGTCCATGTTGGAAAGCGCGATTGCGTGATCGATGTCGCGGTTGGCGGTGACGCAAACGGGGCACCCCGGGCCGCTTAGCAGTTTGAGCCCCGTCGGCATAATGGAATGAAAGCCATAGCGGCCAATGCTCACGGTATGCGTACCGCAGACTTCCATAAGGTTGATGCTGCGGTTGCCGACAAGCTCATGAATACGATCGATGAGCTCGCGGGCCAGCTTGGGGTCGCGAAATGCCGAAAAGTCGATACCGGAGCGAACCGGCTGCGCCGCCGCCACTAGTATGCCTCGGCCGGGTTGGTGGCGAGTTGGTCCTCTTCGGCCAGCTCGGTCATGGTATTGACGAGCTCGAGTGTCTCTTGGGCTTCCTGCTCGTCGACAATCTGAATGCCAAAGCCGGCGTGCACGAGAATATAGTCGCCTACCTGTGCCGTCGGCACGAGGCGCAGCGAAATGGGGCGCTCGATGCCCATCATGTCGACGGTCGCCTTAAGGTCGTCGTCGCGTTTGACCACTTTACCGGGAACGGCAAGGCACATAATGTTCCCCTTTTATACGTTTTGCGCTGGACAGGCGCCTAATTACCCATCAGTTGATGGTAGCGCTCGCGGGAGTCACGAGCAAACGCGTTACACCTGTGAGACGGCGGCGCGCAGGCTGGCAAAACAGCCTATCGCAACGCCGTCTACGCGAGGCGAGCGCGAGCGATGGCGGCCTGACCGTAGGCGATGCAGCCGTCGTTGGCGGGTACAGCGTGGGGGACCAAGACGGCAAGACCGGCGTCTTTGAGTTCGTGGGTAAGGAGCTGAAGCAAAAGCCGGTTCATGAACACACCGCCCGAGAGCGCGACGGTATCGATGCCTTCGCGCGCGCAGATTTCGCGTGCGATGTGGGTCGTAGCGTGCGTAATGGCGATGTGAAACCCGAGGGCGAGCCTGTCGGCCGGCGCGCCTGCCTCGATTCCATTCAGAAGAGCTTCGATGAGCGGTTGGGGGTCCAAGATGGGGGAGTCGTCGGCAGACGTGAATACGCCTGTGTGATTGTCGTCGAGACGAACGGTCTTACCGCCGAGCGCGCGCCAGGCGGCGGCTTCGAGTTCTATGGCGGGTTCGCCCTCGTAGGTTGCCTTGCCGCAGATGCCCAGAATCGCTGCCGCGGCATCAAAGAGACGCCCCATGCTGCTGGTACGCGGGCTGTTGATGCCGCGCTCGATCATGGTGGCTGTCACGCTGCGTGTTTGCTCGTCGAGGGTGCCCAATAGCCCCGCGGCACCCGGATGCTCGAGCAGGCCGAGCTCGCTCAGCAGGGCAAAGGCATTGCGCCGGGCATCGCGCACGGATGTGGCTCCGCCTGGCAGCGCCCAGGTGCGCAGGTGCGCGGCGCGTTCAAAATCGGCAAGGCCGGCGATAAGAAACTCACCGCCCCATATGGTGCCGTCGGTGCCGGCACCCGTACCATCGAAGGCAATACCGAGGACGCGCGCATCGGGCGCAAGCCGGCCAGCGACAATCGCCTCTGCCATTACGCTCGCGATGTGCGCATGATGATGTTGGATTTCGATTAGCGGCAGACTGTGCTCCCGTGCCCGCTCACGCGCCCACTGGCTCGACAGATAGCTGGGATGCATGTCGCATGCCAGGGCGGCAGGCGTCAGGTCAAAGAGGTTTTCTAGACGTGCGCGGGCGGCGCTCCAGGCATCGAAGGTCGCGCCGTTTTCGACATCGCCGATATGCTGCGACACAAAACAGGCCACATGGCCGTCGGCGTCCTCGCGCGTGAGCGCGATCGTGGCTTTTTGCTGCGGCCCGCAGGCGAGCACGCAGGGTGCAGTGCCGTCGAGCGCCGGCAGCGACAACGGTTGCGGCGCATATCCGCGTGCGCGACGCACAGGCATGACGGTGCCGTCGACCACACGTACCACGGAGTCGTCGTAGCGTGAGAGAATCGCACGGTCGTTGCCAAGTAGCGCGTCGGCGATGCCGGCGGCAACAAGATGTTCCCATGCAAGGGCATCGTCGGTCTCGATAGGTTCCTCGCTCAGGTTTCCGCTGGTCATGACCAGCGCGTGCATGCCATGCGACGAGGCAGCTGCAAGCAGCAGATGCTGAAGCGGTGTATAGGGGAGCATGACGCCGAGCTCGGGTAGATCGTGCGCGACGGATGGCGCGAGTGTAAGGCCGTCGGGGGAATCTCCCTCGCCAACAACACGGCGGCGCAGCAGCACAATGGGGCGGATGCTGCCGGCCAGTAAGTCGCGCTCGGCATCATCGACATGGCACAGGCGTTCAGTATCGGCAAGGCTGCGCACCATAACGGCAAGCGGCTTGTTGCTGCGGCGCTTGCGACGGCGCAGCTCGACCACCGCCTGCTCATTGGCGGCGTTGCAGGCCATATGGAATCCGCCCAGCCCCTTGATGGCGACAATACCGCCGCTGGCCAGCAGCTCGACACAGCGGTCAATAATGGCATCGCTGGTTTCGCGCGTGCTGCCGACGGCCGGCATCGCCCCCGAGCCCTCGAGCCCCATGTCGCCCGCCGCCTCGCGCCAGGTAATATGTGGCCCGCAGTCATAGCAGGCATCGGGCTGCGCATGAAAGCGCCGGTCAAGCGGGTCGCCATACTCTGCGGCGCACTCGGGGCACATAGGAAAGCAATCCATCGACGTGGCCGCTCGGTCATAAGGCAGCGATCGGATGATGGTAAAGCGCGGCCCACAGTTGGTGCAGTTGATAAAGGGGTAGTGATAGCGTCGGTCGGTGGGGTCGAACAGTTCGTGCAGGCAGTCGTCACAGGTGGCGATATCGGGAGAGATGAGCGTCGTGTGCACGGTCTGATCCTGCGACGCTACAATACGAAAGACCTGCTCATCGTCGGCATCCCAAGCGTCGGGCTCCAGGTCTGCAACAGCGACATGCTCAACGCGGGCCGCGGCAGGCGCGTGCTCCGACAGCGCGGCGACAAAGCCGTCGAGTGCCTCGACTGAAGCATGCGCCTCGATGTGCACGCCATCGCCCGCGTTGAGCACCCAGCCGCAAATGCCATGCGCCATAGCCTCGCGATACACAAATGGCCGCATGCCAACGCCCTGCACAATGCCCGTTACATGAATATGCACATGCCGCATGCGACCTTCCTTCGTTGAAACCTGTCCCTTTATGGCAGGTGCGCTGTGGGAAATCCCGCTACAGCCCCAGGCTCTGCTTGGTGGCGGCGCACGTGAGCTCGCCGTGCTTAACGCCGCGCAGCCCCAGCAACCGGTCGGCCAGCTCGTAGACACGCTCGCCGCGACCCTTGAGCGCCAGAATCTCCAGGCAGTTGTGGTGGTCCAGATGCACGTGCATGGTCGAGACGATCTCGTCGGTGTAGTCGTGCTGCACCTCGTCCAGACGGCGCGTCAGATCGCCGGTATGGTGGTCATAGATCATGGTGAGCGAACCGATGACCTGCTCGTCGGGCGTGCGCATCTGCTGCTTAGCGATCGAGGCGCGAATCAGATCGCGTACGGCCTCGGATCGGTTGGCCACGTCACCGCGGCGCGCGATCTGCTCGTCAAAGCGGCGCAGCAGGTCGTCGGGCGCGGTGACCGAAAAGCGGACCAGCTCGGAGCTGGAGCCGCTGCAGCGGCAGCTCGCATCGTCGTCCACACCGTGATCGTGCGTGTGCTCGTGCTCGGCCACGTTACACCAGTTTCACAGAGCCGACGGAGTTGTGATCTGCCTCGATGGCCTCCTCGTAGCCCTCGAGCGCATCGTGCGCCTCGTGCAGCGCAGACATGGCGGCCTCGAGCTTGGCGCCAATGCGCTCCATGTCAAAGTTCTCGGTCGCGTGCAGCAGCTGATGGCTCCACTCGTGAGCGAGCTCAATGGTGTCGTCGACCTGCTTGACGCTCATGGCAAGCTGGCTCATGTTCATTCCAACATCATGCATGGGAAATCTCCTTGTGTAGGCGGTAATCCGGCGGTTCAGATTTTACTACGCCCGCTCTGCGCGCCACTGCATAAGAAAACGGGTGCGAGTCTGTGCGACTCGCACCCGTTCACTGGGGGCTGTTTGTGACTACCATACTATCCGTGGTCGCACGCGCCGCACCCGGCAGTCCGGCGAGCGGTACAAAACCGCTCATGGACGGCGGGTAAGTAACAAGCGTATTACAGATGCTTCTCCAGCAGCGCCTGCAGCCTCGCCTTGGGCAGAGCGCCGACCGAGCGGTCGATCTCCTCGCCGTTCTTAAACACAATCAGCGTGGGGATGCTCATGACGCCATACTTCATGGCCAGGTCCTGGTTGTCGTCGACGTTGCACTTGGCCACAGCCAACTTGCCGGCCAGCTCGTCGGCAACCTCGTCTACGATGGGCGAGAGCGAGCGGCAGGGGCCGCACCACGGGGCCCAAAAATCAACCAGTACGGGCAGGCTATCGTTGACGACAGCGCCGAAGTTCTCGGGGGTAATCTGCTTAATGTCAGCCATGGTGACCTCCATAATACGACGCGGCTCGGCCGCGTAAAACTCAGTACGACCGTGCTTATACCCAGCGGCCCGCAAAGCAACCACTCGCGGGCGGCTCTTTTATATAATGGTGGGCACGCAAACGATTGGAGAGCGCATGCCCACGTCACAAAGCCAGAAAAAAGAAGCCATCGCTCAGGCGACCGAGCAGGAGCTCGCGTCGCTTGCAGATCGCGGTGTGCGTATCGCGGGCAACGCGTGCTCGCCGATTGTGCTGGTCAAAGGCGATTTGGATGAAGCCGAGTGCTCGGGCGGCGAGCTGGCCGCCGGCGCGGATGGCGCCGCGTTGCGCAAGGCGCTCGGTGCCATCGGATATGCCCCCGAGGATTTTTGTGTGCTGGCAAGCGTCGCCGGCGCGGGCGACGGAGCGGTCGCGGCGGGCGAGGCCCTGACGTGCGACCTGTTCCGCGAGGCGCTGGAGACCTTGGACCCCGAGGCGGTGCTGCTGCTGGACAACAGTGCGGCCGATGTCATGCGCGAGACCTATGCCGATATGCTTGTGGCAATTGATGACTTTGACACCGCCATGCTCAAGCCCGGCCTGGTCGCCCATGTGCAGGGGCGCCGCGTGCTGGCGCTCGACGGTTTTGAGGCGGCGCTCACCGACAAGGCCGCCAAGCAGCGCATGTGGGCCTACATTAAGCAGCTGACCCCGGCGGCTGCACCGCTGTAGCGAGGTTGGCGGCAGCCCCTACATCACGGCGCGCAGCTCAAACCGGTCGCCGTTAATGCGGAACTGGCAGTTGCCGTTCATGCGCTCGACGGCAAGCATAATGCTCTTGGTGCCAAAGCCGTGCCCAGTGTGCTGAGCCACGGGCATGCCGTCGACCATGTGCGGCGCACGGCCAAACGTGTTGGAAACCAGCAATAGAAGCTGACCGTCTTCGTAGCGAAGGTCCAGGTCGACAAACCGCTTGCCTTCGGGGGCGGCGCTCGCCGCGGCGATGGCATTGTCCAGGGCGTTCGATACCACACTGAATAGATCGACATCGCCCACGTGGACGGTTTCGGGCACGGCGGCGTGCAGGTCGGCGGTGATGCCGTGCGCGTTGATGTCCGCGGAAAGCGACGAGAGCGCAATGTTGACCGTTTCGTTGGCGCAGTAGCGGCGCACGGCGGTGCGGTCGTTGGTCTCGCAGAGCGCGTCGATGCGCTCGAGTGCCTCATCGGTGTGACCCTCTTCGATCAGGGCCGCTAGACCGCGCAGGTAGTGGCGCATGTCGTGACGGAGAACCGAGAGCTCGCGTCCGGACTGGCGCCAGGCTTCGAGCTCTTTGATGGCCGCGCTGTCGCGGGTCGCGAGCATCCAGCGCTCGCGCTCGGCGATTTCCTTTGCCTCGTATTCGCGAAGGTAGACGGCAAGAAACATAAGGTAGAACGCGCAGAGGGCGAACGCCAAAAACTCAACGGTTACTACCGAGCCCGAGTGGAAGAGCGTGGTATAGACGTTGGTGGCGTAGTCGAAGATGTAGTAGACGAGCGGCAGGATGAGCAGAATCTCCAACTCGGTGGGGCTTTTGGCCGCCAGGCGCGGACCGATGTCTCTGGCCCAATGCAGCAAGATCGCAAAGACGCCGAGCGTCGTGATGATGCGCGCCGCGTAATATGCGATTTGCGAATCGGTGGCAGCGAATGCGGCGATGCCCATCCAGTTGCTAAACTGGCAGCTCAGGTAGGCACTGGTAACGCCCAGGATGGCGAGCAGCGGACTCAGGCGATAGCGTACGCACAGGTAGACGACAAGCGGCAGATACACGACGAGTGGATAGGCCTGTCGGGCGAAAAGCTCGCCGCCGACGGCATTGGCGAGGCCGAATGCGCATCCGGTTACGGCGCCGACCCCCACCAGCTTCCACCGTATGCCGAAAACACCCGGACGATGCCGTGCAGATCGCTTCGCTCTGCTATAGTCTCCCAAATTCACGTTTTCTATTGGGATGGTGGTTAATATGGGCGACATACTCGAATCGTTCCTGCGCGTGGCGATGGTGGTGTTCATCGTCGGTCCGCTCACTGCATGGGTCGCCCGTCGCGGCGCGCGCGAGCGCAGTGAGGCGACGGACAGCCTCGATCGCTTCACGGTGCGCATGCCCGCTGCCATTCGCACGATCATCGCCTGCTGCGCCGTCGCGTTCGAACTGCTCATGCTGGGTGTCTACGTCTGGCAGGGCGTCTCGTTGGGCGAGTGGGACCACGAACTTGTGTGGTTCGGTCACGCCATGGCGCTCGCGGGCATGGCCATCTGGGCCCTGCTGAGCATCCCGCGCATCGACGTGGACGGTGAGCGAATTCTCTCGCGTAACGCCTTCGGCATCCGCAAGGAGACGACGTTTGGCAACATCACCCGTGCAACGCTTCACACGCAGATGATGAGGATCGACCTGTTCGAGGGCGACCGGAAGTTCTGCTCGATAAGCCTCGAGGGGGTGTGCTCGCTCAACCTCCTCGCCCGTCTGGAGGAAGAGGGCATCGAGGTCTCGGACGCTGTTGACGGCCCGACGACCAAGGCGGGTCTGTGTTGGTCTGCCATCAAGCCGTTGACGGTTGTTTTCAACGGTATGGCGCTCGTCTTCTCGCTCGTGATCGCCTTCATGGCTGTTTTCACCGACGCCGGTGCTCGTCTGCTCCTGCTCGTCCCATGCCTCTTCCTGTTCATAGGGGGACTCCTGCCTCTGCTCATGCTCAGCATGCCCGCCCGTGGTATCTACGAGATCGGCAGACAGGAGCGCGAACTCGGTTTCTCCTTCGCCGAGGAGATGGCGAGCCGAGGTGCCACGGGCACCTCGCTTGTCGACGACGATTGGTTCATCGAGATCAGCAACGCCCGCGTCGTGGCGTTCCGCCGCGATTATCTCAAGAAGGTCACGGCGCACGAGGATAGCGAGAGCGGCGACCGTTGCACGGTGACCACGAAAGGCGGTCGCAAAATCAAGGTGTACGCAGCGGGCAGCACGCTCGAGGACCTGCGCTCGTGGTTCAAACAGGGTGCCAAGGCCAGAAGCACGCTCGACCGTGCAGAGGACGTGCTCGAGACGACGTCTGATTGGGTTGTCTGACCTGTATCGTCTTTTCGGACACGCATGCTAGAGGCCCAATCCTTTAGAATGCATTCATCGACGACCGAGAGGACGGTATGCTATGTCCAACCCAGCCGCCAAGTACACCGACGAGTTCAGGCGCGAGACCGCCGACTACATCATCTCGACGGGCAGGCCGATAACGGAATGCTGCGCAGAACTGGGCCTGAATTCCAAGACCGTGAACAAGTGGGTGCAGAGCCGCCGGCGCGAGCTTGCCGGCGGGCCCGACCCCAAGGCCGAGGACCGCGAGCTTCGCGAGGCGAAAAGGCGCATACGCGAGCTCGAGATGGAGAACGCCTTCTTGAAAAAAGCCGCGGCCTTCTTCGCCAAAAGCCAGGCGTAGCCGCATGCTACCGGATGATGTTGGCGGAGAAGGCCGAATTCCCGGTGAAAATGATGGCCCGCGTGCTCGGCGTGAGCCGATCGGGCTTCTACTCGTGGCTCTCCAACGGCTGCCCGCGAGAAGACTGGTCGGCCGAGCGCGAGGCGGTCCGGCGCGTGTGGCTGGAGTCGGACCGCAGGTTCGGCTTCCGGTTCGTGAAATGCTTCCTGCCCGGCGAGTTCTCCGGATTGACCCTGTACAGGGTGCGCAAGCTGATGCGCGAGCTGGGAATACGCGGCTGCACGCCCAACGCCAGGAAGCGCACCACCATCCCCGACCCGAAGGCCAGGCCCCGGCCCGACCTGGTGCGCCGCGACTTCACCAGTCCCGTTCCAACCTACAAGCTCGTGGGCGACATCACCTACCTGCGCACCGGCGAGGGATGGCTGTACCTGTCGACGGTCATCGACCTCAACACCCGCATGGTGGTGGGCTGGTCGCTCTCCGAGCGCATGACCGCCGACATCGTGGTTTCGGCGCTGGCGTCGGCCAAATCGCGCGGCTACGTGGCCGGCAACGCGATATTCCACGCCGACCGCGGCGCCCAGTACACCAGCAGGCTTCTGGCCGAATGGGCGCGCGACAACGACGTGCGGCTGTCCTGCAGCCGCACCGGCAACTGCCACGACAACGCGGTGGCCGAGTCGTTCCTCGCCACGCTGAAGAACGAGATGTACTACAGGCGCAGCTTCCCGACCAGGGATTCCGCCAAGCACGCGGTGGTCGAGTTCATCGAGGCGTACTACAACCGCCGAAGGCCCCGCTCGACGATCGGCTACAAGGTGCCGGCCGAGGCCATGGCGGCCTTCTTCGAGAGAACCGAGCCCAAGCCCGAGGCCATGCCTATGGCCGCTTGATTCCTCGAGCTTGCGTGTCCGAAATCTTGACACAGGTCAGAAGGCCTCGATGCCAGCGCTGCGCCGATATGGGGCAGCGGCCCCCCGTTGGCCGCCATGGCCCTGACTTCCGAGCGTATGCTGGCGCCGCTCGTCTTAAGACATCGACCTCCATCCGGAGCCTGCGGTTCTCGCGCTCGAGCTCCAGGATCCGGTTCTGCTCGGGCGTGCGGTTGTCCGCGGCGCGCGGCGAGCCGGTCTCGTTTATCGACTTGACCCGCCTCTCCACGGTGCTCTTGTCGAGGTCGCACTCGTCCATGGCCTCGCGCCTGGGCTTTCCGGCGTTGTGGAGATCGACTATCTTCCTCTTGAACTCGTCGGTGAAATGCCTCGGTCTGGGGCCGGTCGAGGCCGAGCCCCCGGTCCGGCTGGGGTAGCATGTCGCTGCGGACCATTGTCTTTCCTCTCGTTGAATATCTAGGCGCTGACGATTCTAGGCGATGGCCCTCTCTTGCTTCTTACACCTCGATTGTGCTCGCTACCCCCAGCGGGTCCGAATCGAGCGATTCGGGCCCGCTTTTGGGGTCTGCCGGAAGCCCGGTGGTCAAAAAAGGCCAAATATGAGTACTGTTACCAGTTTAGTGGCAGCCAAATGGCCTCCAAAATCGGTGCCAGCGGCCAAAAGCGCATCGATTTTCGTCCGTCAGAGTCACGATCGGGCTCCAAACAAGGCGATTTTGCTGATCTGGACCGGAAAATCGCTGCTACTAATTTGGTGACAGTACTCATATTTGGCCTTTTTTGACCACTGCCCCTTGGTCCAGGACAAAACGGGCTGCTCGAATCTTGGGGCGGATCCATTTTCGACTATCCTCAGCTTGCTAGTTCGAAAACGGACCCGCTCCAAGATTGAATCTTTATTCCAACTTTACACCTAGGTTTACAGCTGTCTTGTCAGCTGTAAACCTAGGTGTCATACTAAAGCCCCAAGATTCGCCAAAAGAGAGGGGCCTTGATGGCACAGAGCGCGAACATGGATGCGTCGGAGCTTGCACGCGACATTGCGGCCGGCCTGGCATCGGCAACGACGGCAACGGAGCGCGCGGCATTGGTGCCCGCAGAGCTCGTCGAGGCCATTCAGCAACTTAAAACCCAGCGCGACGCGGTGATCCTGGCGCACTATTACGTGGCGCCCGAGGTCCAGGCTGTGGCCGATTACGTCGGCGACAGCTTCTACCTGGCTAAGCTCGCCAAGAGCCTGCCGCAGCAGACCATCGTGCTGTGCGGCGTGGAGTTTATGGGCGAGAGCGCCAAGCTGCTCAACCCCACCAAGACCGTGCTGCTGCCCGAGCCGGGCGCGGACTGCCCCATGGCTCATATGGTCAAGCGCGAGACGGTCGACGCGGCGCGCGCCGAGTACGGCGACGACCTGGCCGTGGTCTGCTACGTCAACTCCACGGTCGAGATCAAGAGCTGGAGCGACGTGTGCGTCACCAGCTCCAACGCCGTCAAGATCGTATCCGAGCTGCCACAGCAGCACATCCTGTTTATCCCCGATCAAAACCTGGGCCGCTTCGTAGCCGAGCGGGTGCCGCAAAAGCACGTCATCCTCAACAACGGCTACTGCCCGCGCCACCACATCATCACCGTCGAGCAGATTGTCGACGCGCAGGAGGCGCATCCCGATGCGCTCGTGCTGGCGCACCCCGAGTGCAAGGCCGACGTCCTGGCCGAGGCCGACTACATCGGCTCCACCGCCGGCATCATCAAGTACGCCGAGGAGTCGGACGCGAGCGAGTTCATCATCGTGACGGTCCGCGGCGTGCTCTACGAGCTCGAGCGCCGCTGCCAGAGCACCGGCAAGAAGTTCTACTTCCCCGCGGTGCAGCCCACCTGCGTCAACATGGATCTCATCACGCTCGAAAAGCTCGTGCACTGCCTGGAGACGGGCGAGGGCGAGGTGCAGATTGGCGTGTCGGACGAGGCCGCCGATCAGGCCAAGCTCACGCTCGACCGCATGCTCGAGTACGCGGCGCGCTAAGCCAATGTGACATGAGGGGCCATCCCTTATGCCACATTACAAGGGAGAGGATTCCTGTGGAAACCAAACAATACTCCGACATGGAGTGCGACGTCGTCATTGCCGGTTGCGGCGTGGCGGGCCTGTATGCGGCCCTCAACCTGCCGACGAGCACGCGCGTAATCATGCTCTCCAAGGGCGCCGTCGACGAGTGCGATTCGATGCTCGCGCAGGGCGGTATCTGCGTGCTGCCCGAAGGCTCTGACTACGATGCCTTCTTTGAGGACACCATGCACGCCGGCCATTACGAGAACCGCCGCGAGAGCGTCGACATCATGATCCGCTCGAGCCGCTCGGTCATCAACGACCTACTGGCCATGGGCGTGGACTTTGAGCGCAAGGCCGACGGCAGCCTCGACTTTACCCGCGAGGGCGCGCACAGCCGCCCGCGCATTGCCTTCCATGCCGATATTACGGGCAAGGAGATCACGACCAGGCTGCTCCAGGCCGTTCGCAAGCTGGACAACGTGCAGATTCTGGAGCACGTGGCCATGACCGACATCCTGACGGCCGAGCATGATGGCGCTACGGTGTGCAGCGGCGTCGCCGCCGTTCCCGTCGACGAGGACAACTCGGTTCGTCCCGCCGACGAGCTGGCAAATGCCGCCGAGGGCGTGCATGCCGGCGAGCCGTTTAAGATCCATGCCCGCCACACGCTGTGGGCGACGGGCGGTATCGGCGGCGTATACGACCATTCGACCAACTACCCGCAGCTCACGGGCGATGCCTGCTACATTGCTCAGGAGCATGGCATTAAGATGGAGCATCTGGACTACGTGCAGATTCACCCCACGGGCCTGTTCTCGCCGCAGCCGGGCCGCACCTTCCTGATCAGCGAGAGCTGCCGCGGCGAGGGCGCGATTTTGCTCAACGCCGCCGGCGAGCGCTTTACCGACGAGCTTCAGCCGCGCGATGTGGTCGCCGCCGCCATCCGCGAGCAGATGAAGCAGGACGGTACCGAGCACGAGTGGCTGAGCTTTGCCCCCGTCGAGCGCGACGTGGTGACTGGGCACTTTGCCAACATTCGCGCGCGCTGCCTTGAGGACGGCCGCGACATCTTGGACGAGCCCATCCCCGTTACGCCCACGCAGCACTACTTTATGGGCGGCGTGTGGGTCGACAAGGACGGCCGCACCTCGATGCCCGAGCTCTACGCCGCGGGCGAGACGGCCTGCAACGGCGTGCACGGCAAGAATCGCCTGGCTTCCAACAGCCTGCTCGAGTCCCTGGTTTGGGGCCGCCGTGCCGCCTGGTGCATGCGCACCGGCGAGTCGCTCGCCGTGGAGCGGGCGGGCGAGCCCGCGCTTGACGGGCGTCATCGCGCCCTGAGCGCCGACTCCCTGGCAATCGATGATTTGGCCCGTGCCGCCGGCACGCAGGCCGTGGAGGAGTAGACCATGAATCCCATTACCATGAAGCTCGTCGTCGATGACCTGATTTTGCAGGCTCTGCGCGAGGACATTACGTTTGAGGACGTGAGTACGGCGAGCGTGTGCCCCACGGCGCGCCCCGCTACCGTTGAGCTCATCGCCAAGGCCGACGGCATTATCGCCGGCCTGGACATATTCGCCCGCACCTTTGAGCTGCTGGATCCGCAGAGCTCCGTGTTGTTCGATGTCTCGGATGGCGACGAGGTGCACGCCGGCGACCACGTGGGCCAGGTGCGCGGCGATGTGCGCGTGCTGCTTTCGGGCGAACGCGTGGCACTCAACTACCTGCAGCGCATGAGCGGTATCGCTACCTACACGCACAGCATGGCCGCGGCGCTCGAGGGCACCAAGACCGTGCTTGTCGACACACGCAAGACCACGCCGGGCATGCGCGTGTTTGAGAAGGCGGCGGTCGAGATCGGCGGCGGCAGCAACCACCGCTACAACCTGTCGACGGCCGTCATGCTCAAGGACAACCACATCGACGCCGCCGGCGGCGTGACGCGTGCGATCGAGATGGCGCGCGCCCATGCATCGTTTACCACGACGGTCGAGATCGAGTGCGAGAACCTGGACATGGTGCGCGAGGCCGTGGAAGCCGGCGCCGATATCATCATGTTCGACAACATGACTCACGACGACATGGCTGCCGCGATTGAGCTTATCGCCGGCCGCGCCAAGACCGAGTGCTCGGGCAACGTGGATGCCAGCAATATCCGCGCCCTGGCTGATCTGGGCGTCGACTACATTAGCTCGGGCGCCCTGACGCACTCCGCGCCGATCCTCGACCTCTCGCTCAAGCACCTGCGTCTGCTGGACGGTAAATAATGAATGCCCGCGAGCGTCGCCGTGCCATCATGGCCGTGCTCGAGGGAGCCACGGAGCCCGTATCGGGCAGCGCGCTTGCCCGCGAGGTTAGCGTGAGCCGTCAGGTCGTGGTTCAGGATATTGCCCTGTTACGTGCCGATGGGCACGATATCGTGGCGACCAACCGTGGTTATGTGCTGCAGGAGGCCCCCAGCAGCCCCGCCGTGCCCACGCGCTTGGTCAAGGTTCGCCACAGCGTGGAGCAGGCAGGCGATGAGCTCACGAGTATCGTCGACGCCGGTGGCGCCGTGCTCAACGTGATCGTCAATCACCGCGTGTACGGTAAGATCACGGCCGACTTGGACATTCGCAATCGTCGCGATGTTGAGCGCTACCTGCACGATATCGAGAGCGGCAAGAGCTTTCCACTACTAACGGTGACGAGCGGCTACCACTTCCATCGCATTGCGGCGGAGGACGAACAGACCCTCGACGAGATCGAGGCCATGCTCAAGGAGAAAGGCTACCTTGCCGATTTAATGCCCTACGAGGATGATTTGTCCTAACCCGATACTGTATTTATAAGTTGCGGTGAAATAGTTCCTACAATCGGCACCTAAGCAATGAGCCAGGAACTATTCCACCGCAACTGCCAAGGTAGCCCCGTCCCCAATTAGCTGCCTATACAAACAAAAGGAGGCCTCCGCGGCGATGCGGAAGCCTCCTTTTTTGTGCACGGTGTACTTTTGAGTGTGCAAGTGGGGGAGTTGTTACTCCTCGACGATCTCGGTGATCGCGCCAGCGGGGCAAGCGTCCTGGCAAGCGCCACAGGCGACGCAGGAGTCCTCGTCGGCGACGGTAGCGACGTCCTGGAGCTCCAGAACGCCAGCGGGGCAGGAGTCGACGCAAACGCCACAAGCGATGCACTCGTCGGCATCAATTACGGGATGAGCCATGGTAGTTTCCTCTCTGTTGACCGACGCTACAGGCGATGCGCGCCGGTTTGATTCGGGCAAAAACATACCACGGGAGCGACCGTTTGCAATACCCTCTGGCCGGCATCTTCATACCGTTCGCCGAGTATGCCAAGGTTTACTAAAAAACGCGCAGGTGGGGCCGTTGAGCTGCGCAAATGTTAGCTAAAGGTGACTTGTAATATTGAGCTATTGAGCGCGCCTGCGGAAAGGGCATCCCGTTATTTGGCCGAAAACCGGGTCGCAGTTTCCGGTTAGGCCCGCTAGCGGAAACTGCGAGCCGGCATCAGCTCTCAAAACGGGACGAGCTTTCCGCAAGGCAGCTCCAGACACCTTCGGACCCAAGCCTCAGCCATCTCTACATAGATCTCAATAGATCTGCCGAGAACTCAAACAGTGCATCTACCTGCGCATTTGAGAACCTAAACTCTCAGAGATAAGAAATCTTATATGAATTGACTTAGATTTTGTATATTCCGGCCCATAAGGGGATACACTACATCCTGAAAGACAAGCCGAAGCGCCACACGACAGACCGTCGAGCGGCGCGAACGCAAAAGAGAGAGGGAATTTCTAATGAGTAAGATTCTTGGTATCGACCTTGGTACTACTAACTCCGCTATGGCCGTCCTCGAGGGCGGTTCTCCGACCATTATCGTGAACGCCGAGGGCGACCGTACCACCCCGTCTGTCGTGGGCTTCCGTGCTGACGGCGACCGCGTCGTGGGTAAGGCCGCTAAGAACCAGGCTGTCACCAACCCCAAGAACACCGTGTTCTCCATCAAGCGCTTCATGGGCCGCAAGTACTCCGAGTGCACCTCCGAGATCAAGACCGTGCCGTATGAGGTCAAGGAGGGCCAGGGTGGCCGTGCCGTCGTCGATATCGAGGGCAAGGATTATACCGCCGAGCAGGTGAGCGCCATGACGCTCGCAAAGATGAAGGCCGACGCCGAGAAGTATCTGGGCGAGACCGTCACCGACGCCGTCATCACCGTCCCGGCCTACTTCAACGACGCCCAGCGTCAGGCCACCAAGGACGCCGGTAAGATCGCCGGCCTCAACGTCAAGCGTATCGTCAACGAGCCGACCGCTGCTGCTCTGGCCTATGGCCTGGACAAGCAGGGCACCGACCAGCGCATTCTGGTCTTCGACCTGGGCGGCGGCACCTTCGACGTCTCCATCCTCGACCTCGCTGACGGCGTGTTTGAGGTTCTGTCCACCTCGGGCGACAACCACCTGGGCGGCGACGACTGGGATCAGCGCGTCATCGACTGGATGGCCGATAAGTTCCAGCAGGAGAACGGTGTCGACCTGCGTCAGGACCCCATGGCCCTGCAGCGTCTGAAGGAGGCCGCCGAGAACGCCAAGAAGGAGCTCTCCGCAGCCCAGCAGTCCACCATCAACCTGCCGTTCATCACCATGAACCAGTCTGGCCCGCTGCACCTCAACTACACGCTGACCCGCGCCGAGTTCGAGAAGATCACCCGCGACCTGCTCGAGCGCTGCAAGCAGCCTGTCACCAACGCCCTGCGCGACGCCAAGCTTAAGCTCTCCGATCTGACCGAGGTCATCCTCGTCGGCGGCTCCACCCGTATGCCCGCCGTCCAGGATCTGGTCAAGACCATGACCGGCAAGCAGCCCAACA
This sequence comes from Collinsella sp. TM05-37, assembly GCF_003436455.1. Lineage (NCBI taxonomy): Bacteria > Bacillati > Actinomycetota > Coriobacteriia > Coriobacteriales > Coriobacteriaceae > Collinsella > Collinsella sp. TM05-37. Next base: position 75,058 of record NZ_QSPN01000011.1, read on the forward strand.
TGTCCGTGAACCCCGACGAGGTCGTTGCCGACGGCGCTGCCGTCCAGGGCGGCGTGCTCACCGGCGACGTCGAGGGCATCCTGCTGCTCGACGTTACCCCGCTGTCGCTGGGCGTCGAGACCATGGGCGGCATCATGACCAAGATGATCGACCGCAACACCACGATCCCGACCTCCAAGACCGAGGTCTACTCCACCGCTGCCGACAACCAGACCAGCGTCGAGATCAACGTGCTCCAGGGCGAGCGCGAGCTTGCCCGCGATAACAAGTCGCTCGGTAAGTTCCAGCTGACCGGTATCCCGGCTGCCCGCCGCGGTGTGCCGCAGATCGAGGTCACCTTCGACATCGACGCCAACGGCATCGTCAAGGTCTCTGCTAAGGACAAGGGCACCGGCAAGGAGCAGCAGATCACCATTTCCGGCTCCACCGCGCTTTCCGACGACGAAGTCGATCGCATGGTCAAGGACGCCGAGGCTCATGCCGAGGAGGACAAGAAGCAGAAGGAAGAGGTCGAGGTCCGCAACCAGACCGACAGCCTGTGCTACTCCACCGAGCAGACCCTCAACGAGCTGGGCGACAAGGTTTCCGCCGATGTGAAGTCCAAGGCCGAGGCCGCTATCGCCGACGCCAAGAAGGCGCTCGAGGGCTCTGACGTCGAGGCCATCAAGGCCGCTGGCGAATCCCTGCAGTCCGTAGCCTACGAGCTGGCTCAGGTTGTCTACGCCGACGCTCAGCAGCAGACCGACGGCGCCGCCGGTGCCCAGCCTGCCGACGATGACGTTGTCGACGCCGACTACGAGGTTGTGGACGACGAGGACAAGTAATCATGTCCGCCCGTAAAGCTCGCACGGAGGCGGCCGCCGCTGGCGCCGCCCCCGTTGACTCTGAGGAGAAGGACGTGAAGATTCCCGTAGAGGCCGTCGACGATACCGAGGCCAACGAGGCCGAGGCCGCCGAGGCTGCCGAGAACCAGGTAGAGGATTCCAACAAGGAGGCGACGATGACCGAGGACGAGATGGTGGAAGCCGCTATCCGCGCCGGTGAGGAAGCCGCCGACAACGACTTTAAGCTCAAGTTCGAGCAGGCCCAAAAGGAGCTTGCCGACGTACGCAGCGAGCTCGATGCTGCGGCAGAGGCTCAGAAGGCCGCCGAGGACAAGGCAAAGGACGCCACCGAGCGTACCGCCCGTCTGCAGGCCGACTGGGAGAACTTCCGTCGCCGCACCGCCAGCGAGCGTATCGCCGAGCGCGAGCGCGCGACCGAGAAGCTTGTCACCGCGCTGTTGCCGGTGGTTGACGATATCGAGCGTGCAATCGACCATGCCCGTAGCCAGGAGCTTTCCGACGACTTTAAGCAGTTCGTCGATGGCGTTGATGCGGTGCATGCCAAGCTGCTCGATGTGTTTGCGCACGAGGGCGTTGAGCCCATCGACCCCAAGGGCGAGGCGTTCGATCCGCTCGAGCACCAGGCCGTGGGGCGTGTCGAGGACGCATCGCAGTACGACGAGACCGTCAACGACGTGTACCAGAAGGGCTACCGCATGGCGGACCGCATCCTGCGCTCCGCGATGGTGACGGTGACCTACGGTGGCGAGAAACGCCCCGCACCGGAGCCCGAAGCGGCGCCCGAGGATGCTACGGCCGATACGGCCGAGAGCACCGAGGAGTAATTGAGAAGGGCCCCGGGGCAACACCCGGGGCCCTTTCTGGCCTAGTGCCATATGACAGTATGAGCCGCCGCCCGTTGAGCGGTGGATGAAACAGGAGAGGAGCTACGATGGCTGCAGGCAAAACCTTCTATGACATCCTGGGCGTATCCAAGAGCGCCTCCGACAAAGAGATCAAGAGCGCGTTTCGCAAGCTCGCGCAAAAATACCACCCCGATGCCGGCGGCGACGAGGCCAAGTTCAAGGAGATTAGCGAGGCTTACGAGACGCTTTCGGACGAGAAGAAGCGCAAAGAGTACGACCAGATGCTCATGTTCGGCGGCATGCCGGGCGCGGGCGGCGCGTATGGCGGCGGCTACGGTGCCGGCGCCGGTGCGAGCGGCTGGGGCGATATCTTCGACAGCATCTTTAGCGGCAACGGCGCCTGGGGCAGCGATTGGGGCTCGGGCTTTGCCGGGGCTGCGGGTGCTGCCGGTGCCGGCGCGGGCCGCAGCCGTGCTCGCAAGGGCGGCGACCTGTCGCTGACTGTCGACGTGACGGCCGAGGACGCGTTCCGCGGCGTGACGCACAAGGTCACCTACCGCATTCCCTCGACGGGCGAGCAGCAGACCATTACGGTCTCGGTGCCTGCGGGCGCCGTGGATGGCGGCAAGCTGCGCTACAAGCGTCGCGGCGAGTATGGCGTTGCCGGCGGCGAGCGCGGTGACCTGGTCGTGACCACGCACGTGGAGGAGCATCCGCTGTTTAAGCGTAAAGGTGCCGATGTGACCATGGAGGTACCGATCTCGGTTTACGAGGCGGCGCTCGGCTGCACGGTGGATGTGCCCACACCCGGCGGCGCGACGGTTCGTCTGAAGGTGCCGGCGGGCACCCAGACGGGCAAGAAGTTCCGCTTTAAGGAGATGGGAGCGCCCGACGTTAAACACCGTGGCCGTACGGGCGCGCTGCTCGTCGAGATCAAGGTGCAGGTCCCCACGAACCTATCCGATGACGAGCGCGATGCCATGGCCAAGCTGCGCGAGGCCGACACGCGCGACTATCGCGAGAAGGTCAATCGTTACAAGGCGACGTACTAGGGCGGTCGCGGCGCACGCCCACGCCCGCGGGCTTATGATGGACGATAACGAGACGGAAAGGGGTCAGGTAGCATGGCCGAGGACAATAGGAATAAACCGCTGTACATGATCAGCGTGGCGGCCGAGTTGACCGGCATGCATCCGCAGACTCTGCGCGTCTACGAGTCCAAGGGCCTGGTGAACCCCCAGCGCTCGGGCGGCAACACGCGTCTGTATTCGCGTGCCGATATCGAGCGCCTGGAGCTCATCAACCAGCTGACTGACGAGGGCATCAACCTTGCCGGCGTGGTGCGCATCCTCGATATGAAGGAGCGTGCCGAGGAGCGCGAGCGCGAGAACGAAAAACTCCGCGCACGCGTGCGCCAGCTCGAGGACGAGCTGCACGAGTACAAGATGCAGAAGAAGATCACCGCCCTGGCCCCGCGCGACGGCTCGGTCAACCCCGAGCAAGTCATGCGCAAGCTGCTAGGTACGGGTAGCGACCTATAGCTCCGCCGACGCTGCCGGGCACTCATTGGGGGCAGACTTAAATGAGTACCTGCAGAATGAGAGTGGATAATCTCCCGTTTTTTGCCTGTTTGCAGGCTCAAAGTGGGAGATTATCCACTCTCGTCATTTGAGCGTCTAAGTCTGCCTCCCCAGGACCTAACTCGTCCTCTGCTTTACTGAGATAAAGTGAACGCAGAGATTCGTAACCCACTCGCAACCGTTCTATGGCACGATATTGAACGAATGTATGCTATGCGCCCAAATCTTTTGGGCAGAGTGGGAGACAGTATGGTCAAGCTGTACGAGGACGGCATCTACCTGCGCGGCGGCAGCGAGGTTGTGCCTGCGGCCGAGGCTGCCGAGCGCGGTATTACGCAGACACCCGAGGATGCCAAGCGCGGCACCATCGCGTATTCGATCCTCCAGGCACACAATACGTCGGGCGACCCCGAGGCACTCAAGATTCGCTTCGATGCCATGGCGAGCCACGACATCACCTTTGTCGGCATCATCCAGACGGCGCGCGCTTCGGGCATGGAGCAGTTCCCGCTGCCTTACGTGCTCACCAACTGCCATAACTCGCTGTGCGCCGTGGGCGGCACCATCAATGAGGACGACCACGTCTTTGGCCTTTCCGCAGCCAAGAAGTACGGCGGCATCTTCGTTCCGCCGCACATCGCCGTCATCCACTCCTTTATGCGCGAGAACTTCGCCGGTTGCGGCAAGATGATCCTGGGTTCCGACTCGCACACCCGCTATGGTGCCCTGGGTACCATAGCCGTGGGCGAGGGCGGCGGCGAGTTGGCAAAGCAGCTGCTGCGCGACACCTACGATGTCGCCTATCCCGGCGTCGTGGCCATCTACCTCACGGGCGCCCCGCGCCCCGGCGTCGGCCCGCACGACGTGGCGCTCGCCATCATTCGCGCCGTCTTTGCCAAGGGCTACGTCAAGAACAATGTCATGGAGTTTGTGGGCCCGGGCATCGCGAGCATGACGACCGACTACCGCAACGGCGTTGACGTCATGACCACCGAGACCACCTGCCTGTCGAGCATCTGGGCCACCGACGAGGACACGCACGCGTTTTTGACCATGCACGGCCGCGGCGACGACTATCGCGAGCTCAAGCCCGCCGATGTCGCCTACTACGACGGTTGCGTCGAGGTCGACCTGTCGAGCATCAAGCCCATGATCGCACTGCCGTTCCATCCTTCCAACGGCTTTGAGATCGACGAGCTCAACGAGAACCTCGAGGACATCCTGCACGAGGTGGAGCTCGAGGCCGCCAAGATCGGCGAGGGCAAGACGCACTTTAGCCTGCTCGACAAGATCGTCGACGGCAAGCTGCACGTGCAGCAGGGCGTTATCGCCGGCTGCTCGGGCGGCAACTATGACTCCGTGGTCCAGGCTGCCCGCGTGCTCAAGGACGCCAATACCGGCTGCGGCGAGTTCTCGCTGTCGGTCTATCCCACGAGCCAGCCCGTGGCGCTCGAACTTACACGCCGCGGCTACATCTACGACCTCATGGAGGCCGGCGCAATCGTGCGCACGGCATTCTGCGGCCCGTGCTTCGGCGCCGGCGACACGCCCGCCAACAACGGCCTTTCGATCCGTCACACCACGCGCAACTTCCCCAACCGCGAGGGTTCCAAGCCGGGTAATGGCCAGCTGAGCGCCGTGGCCCTGATGGACGCCCGCTCCATTGCGGCAACGGCTGCCAACGGCGGCGTCCTGACGCCGGCGACCGACCTGCCCGAGGACACTTGGGACGAGGCCTGCGAGTACACCTTTGACGACGCGCCGTACAAGAAGCGCGTGTACTGGGGCTTTGGCAAGGCGGAGCCTGCCGACGAGCTGGTCGAAGGCCCCAACATCAAGCCGTGGCCCGCGATGGAGCCGCTCGGCGACGACATCCTGCTCAAGGTTTGCTCCAAGATCATGGACCCGGTCACCACGACCGACGAGCTCATTCCCTCGGGCGAGACGAGCTCCTTCCGCTCCAACCCGCTGGGCCTGGCTGAGTTTACGCTGAGCCGCCGCGACCCGGCCTACGTGGGTCGCTCCAAGGAGGTCGACGCTGTGGAGAAGCGTCGCGTTGCCGGCGAGTCCGCGGGCGACCTGGCGGCGTTCGATGCCGAGCTTGCCGGTGTGTTTGAGGCGCTGGCCGGCGCGGGTGTCGCGGCCGATGCCAAGGCGACCGAGTTCGGTTCCATGATTTACGCCAAGAAGCCTGGCGACGGCAGCGCCCGCGAGCAGGCCGCGAGCTGCCAGCGCGTAATTGGCGGCCTGGCCAACATCGTCCACGAGTACGCCACCAAGCGCTATCGCTCCAACGTGATGAACTGGGGCATGGTGCCCTTCCAGATGGAGGCCGAGCCCAACTTTGAGGTGGGCGATTACGTCTTTGTGCCGGGTATCCGTGCCGCGCTCGATGGCGACCTGAAGGACATCGCCGCCTACGTGGTGCGCGCCGATGGTGCGGTCGAGCAGATTGAGCTCTACATTGCCGATATGACGGCAGAGGAGCGTGCCATCGTCAAGGCCGGCTGCCTGATCAACTACAACAAGTTCAAGGCCGCTGCCGAGTAGCGCACTTAATTGTCCGCCCGGGGCTTACCCTTTCCCGCCCGCTCACGCGCTTCGCGAGGGCCGCGTTCGGGAAAGGGTAAGCCCCGGGCTACATTTCTGCGTTCTCGTTGGGTCTTGAGGGACGCTAATAAATAGACTTGCTTGATGCCGCCTCTGTTATCGGGGCGGCTTCTTTTTGTTGAAAACCACCACAAAGGGGGCAGGCACCTTTGTGGTGGTGGGGACGAGCTCGATGCTGTTGTGATCGTTGAGCGGCATGTTAATGGGCGGCTCTACAGAATTTCATCTGGGCTGGCGGGTTTGGTTGTTTTGGGGATGCCGAGTTTGGATGACGCGAAATCGTCAACATTGTCCTTAATTCCGTCTTTGGTGTAGACAGTGACCATATAGGTGCTGTGTCCGAATTCGCCCTTGTCGCGTGTTGCCCAGGCATCCCAGTAGGCGGCCCCGTTTCGCCCTTTGATTTTTCCGACACGGCGGAGTTCTGTTCGCTTTAATTTCTGGTTGCTATAGATGGTTCGACCGGCCTCCTCGGTGAGCCCGCACTGTCCAAGCATCTTGTCGAGGACTTGGTTCATGTGACGCTCATCGGTGTTTGGTGCGTAGTCGTAGGCGAGGGTGATGAAGTCGAGTGGCTGGTCGTCGATTAGATAGTTTAGCGTCTGAGGTCCAAGGCAGAAATAGGGGGAGCATCCGTCGATCTGACCGAGCAGTGGCAACTTTGACTACCAACTTCCGGTGGGAATTCCATCTTCGTAAAACACGCCGCGACAGATAAAGGAGAGCGAGGTGGCACGCGAGCCGGCGTCGACCATTCCGCATAAATCGAAGGGCGAGGTGATACCAAGGGAAAAGGGCGTGATGACGATAAGGAAGAGCATCACGATGGGTATGGCGAGAATGGCGATGACGTTGCGACCGGTGGAATGAGGCGGCTTCATATGCGCTCCTCGAGACAAAGATCTGTTGAGGATAGGCAGAAATGGATATGTTCAGAGAACAATTCAAGTTTAATCTCATTGCGCGAGATGGTCGACCGTTAGCGTCGAAAACCACCACAAAGGTGCCTGTCCCCTTTGTGGTGGTGAGGAGCGCGCGGCTTCTTTTGGTAATAGTGTTAGCTGGCGGTATCATTAGTGCAGGTGGCGAAGGTTTGCATTGTGGGGTGTTTTGCCGTGAGCCGTTCTGCCCGTATTGGATTGATTGTTTTGGCGCTTGCGATTACCGTGGTTGGCGCGGGCGTTGTCGGCATGGCATTTCTACCTGCTGCGGTGACGGAGCCGGTGGTCAAGCCTGTGACTCAATCTGTCGAACTTCTGACCGGCGACGACAAGCCCGAGACCATTGCCGTTGATTTTGATGAGCAGCCGGCTGTGCTGGGTATTAGCAATTATCCGCGTATTCAGCTTGGGGCCATGCGCTATACCACGGATACAAGCCTGATCGATAGGGCGTCCGAGCTACTCAAGGGCAAAACATTTAAGCGTTGGTACGGATATGCGTCCTATCGGGCAAAAGCGAACGACATGGTTGGCGGATGCCACTCTTCCATCGAGCTGGACACTGCAAACGGCGCAAAGTTATGTGATGTCTCGTACGATCCGGGCTACGAGGGCAATGAGGGTCCGGGCATCTACATCATGGACGGCGATGTCGCCTATGTCATGGAGGGCGACCAGACCGAGCTCAACGATTTTATGGGTCAGTGTATCCAAGATGCCTATAAACAGACCTGCTTGCCTGACCCGCAGACTGCACGCGATAGTGGGTCTGCCCGTACATGGCTGTTCGAGGATGAGATGCCCTGGACCGTCGAATCGGGAAGTACGGGTTCGGCGAAGGAGTAGAGACCGCGACCACCACAAAGGGGACAGGCACCTTTGTGGTGGTTTTTGGTTTGTCTCGATTTGTAACATCTTGGCCGCTAAAAGTGGGCCTGGTGTTACAGATTGAGATTTTCGATTCGGGTGTCTTCTGTTCGTCTCGATCTGTAACAGTTAGACCCTAATTTGCCGAGTAGATGTTACAGATTGAGACAAACGGTTGCCGCTGGTCATTTCATCTTGATCCGTAACATCTAGGATCAAAAATGGCTGCTAGATGTTACAGATCGAGACGGTAGTGCGCCTGGGCAGCGGCGGGCTGACATCTCAGTACCCTATCCATCAATCACTCAGAAAATCTTATATATAGAGACTTAGATTTGTGTATAAGATCGAGCAAAGCTGGCAACAATACTTCTCGAACAACGTGAAGCCGCCCCGTAGGGCGGCCGCCCCAAGAGAGGTGATTCCATGAGAATCGATAAGCTAGCAATGACGTCGCGCGAGGCGCTGCAGACCGCCATGAGCACAGCTGCCGACGCGCAGGCCGGCGCGGTGGAGCCGATTCACCTGCTGTCCGCCCTGCTTGGTGCCGGCGAGCGCAATATCTCCGTGATCATCGAGCGCATCGGCGCCGATCCGGCCCAGCTTGCACGCTCCACACAAGATGCCATCGACCGCGCGCCCAAGGTTTCGGGCGAGGGCCAGCAGATGGGCCTTTCCAATGAGCTCGTCCGTGTCATCGAGAAGGCCGAGAAGAAGGCCACCAAGATGGGTGACAGCTTTGTGGTGACCGAGCATCTGCTGATGGCGCTTGCCGAGGACAAGGGCGAGGCTGGTCGTGTACTGCGTGACGCTGGCGTGACCAAGGAGCGCATCGAGCAGGTCTACGAGGAGCTGCGTGGCGATGACCGCGTGACGTCTGCCGAGGACAAGACCCAGTTTGAGGCGCTGGAGCAGTACGGTCGCAACATCTGCGATCTGGCCCGCGCCGGCAAGCTCGACCCGGTCATCGGCCGTACCGACGAGATCCGCCGTACCATCCAGGTTCTGTCCCGCCGCACCAAGAACAACCCCGTGCTCATCGGCGAGCCGGGCGTCGGCAAGACGGCCATCGTCGAGGGTATCGCCCAGCGTATCGTGGCCGGCGACGTGCCGAGCACCCTGCGCGACCGCGACCTCATCGAGCTCGACATGAGCGCGCTGGTCGCCGGCGCCAAGTATCGCGGCGAGTTCGAGGACCGCTTGAAGGCCGTGCTCAAGGAAGTGCAAAAGGCGCAAGGCAAGGTCATCCTGTTCATCGATGAGCTCCACACCATCGTGGGCGCGGGTGCCACCGAGGGCTCCATGGATGCCGGCAACATCCTCAAGCCGGCGCTCGCCCGTGGCGACTTGCACGCAATCGGCGCGACTACGCTCGACGAGTACCGCAAGTACATCGAGAAGGACGCGGCACTCGCCCGTCGTTTCCAGACCGTGATGGTCAGCGAGCCTACCGTCGAGGACACCATTTCAATCCTGCGTGGCCTCAAGGAGAAGTACGAGATCTTCCACGGCGTGCATATCACCGATAGTGCGCTCGTGGCAGCTGCCGACCTCTCCGATCGCTATATCGCCGACCGCTTCCTGCCCGACAAGGCCATCGACCTGGTCGATGAGGCGGCAAGCCGCTTGCGCATGGAGCTCGACAGCATGCCGGTCGAGATTGACGCCACCACGCGTCAGCTCACCCAGCTGCAGATCGAGGAACAGGCGCTCATGAAGGAGACCGACGACGCCTCCAAGGAGCGTCTGGAGGCCCTGCGCCAGGAGATCGCCGAGGTCCAGGAAAAGCTCAACGTGCAAAAGGCCGGCTGGCTCAACCAGAAGAACGCCATCGACCACGTGCAGGAGCTTAAGGGGCAGCTTGACGAGGCCAAGAGCGAAGAGGAGCGCGCGACGCGCAACGGCGACCTGGGCCGTGCGTCCGAGCTGCGCTACTCCGTGATCCCTGGCCTGCAGCAGCAGATTCAGGATTCCGAGGCTGCGCTCGAGGCACAAAAGCAGCAGGACGGCGAGGGACTCAACGAGCAGGTAACCTCCGACGAGATCGCCGAGGTCGTGAGCGCCTGGACCGGCGTGCCCGTGTCCAAGATGATGCAGGGCGAGCTCGACAAGCTCAAGGGCCTGGAGGGCGAGCTGCATAAGCGCGTTATCGGTCAGGATGAGGCGGTCTCCGCTGTGGCCGCGGCCGTGCGCCGCAGCCGTGCGGGCCTCTCCGATCCGGACAAGCCCATCGGCAGCTTCTTCTTCCTGGGCCCCACCGGTGTAGGCAAGACCGAGCTCGCCAAGGCGCTGGCCGAGTGCCTGTTCGATGACGAGCGTGCGCTCGTGCGTATCGACATGTCCGAGTACATGGAGAAGTTCAGCGTCCAACGTCTGATCGGTGCGCCTCCGGGATACGTTGGCTACGACGAGGGCGGCCAGCTCACCGAGGCCGTGCGTCGTCGTCCGTACTCCGTAATCTTGCTCGACGAGATGGAGAAGGCTCATCCGGATGTCTTCAACGTGCTGTTGCAGGTGCTTGATGACGGCCGTCTGACCGATGGCCAGGGTCGCCAGGTGTCCTTCAAGAACACGATTATTATCATGACGTCCAACGTGGGCTCCAAGGCCATCGCCGATCTGTCCGGTAAGGACGAGGGGGAGATGCGCCATCAGGTCGACGCCGCCATGGCTCAGACCTTCCGCCCCGAGTTCCTCAACCGTATCGACGATATCGTGGTGTTCCATCCGCTCGGCATGGCGCAAATCGAGAAGATCGTCGATATCCAGCTTGCCGATGTCCGCGCACGCCTGGCCAACGAGCGCATGACGCTTGCCGTCACCCCGGCGGCCAAGCAGATGCTCGCCGTGGGCGGCCTGGACCCCGTGTTCGGTGCCCGTCCGCTCAAGCGCCTGGTCCAGCGCGAGGTCGTGGACGCCATCGCCGCCGCCATCATCGACGGTACGGTGCGCGAGGGCGATCAGGTGACGGTCGATGTCGACAAGGACGGTGCTTTTACCGTCGTGTGCGATAACACGCCGACGGCCACCTACGAGGTCCCAGACGCCGAGTAGATTTTGGGACCGGCTTAAAACCGCCCCTCATCGCAAAACGCCAAGGGCGGCGGATCCAATTGGATCCGCCGCCCTTTTTCGTGCGACAATCGATGATGTTGAACGGATGCGATGCAAGGAGATGCGCAGATGACAGACAAGAACAAGACGGACACGCCGGCGACCGATGCCGCACCCGCCGCACCCAAGCCTGCGCCTAAGCCGGCACCCAAGCCGCGCGACCCCTACATCCGTGCCGAGAACGAGGATGACGACGGCTACGATCCCTACAGCGACCGCCGCCCCGAGCGCGAGCCGCTGTTCGAAGCCGACCCCTGGCGCTAAGCAGCTAATTTGGGACGGGGCTTTTTTAGCTACTTTTGCCGCCCTACCTGCCCGATGATTTATCTTTGCCCCAGCCGTTCGATATCTTTCGGGGGAGCGGCAGCGGAAAAACTTGCTTAGCTACTAATCAAGATGCACATCAATCTTGCTTATCTGCTAATCAAGATTTGGGACGGGGTAGCTAAAAGCCCCCGTCTCAAAAAGACTGCTCTGGGTTGTGGGCGGCTAGTCCTGGGCTTTGATGCTCGGCAGGAGAATCTGGGCGAGGTAGTCGGTCTCTAGTTTGGTCGCAGCGTCGGCCTTGCCGTCTTTGCCGACCAGTACGTTCTTGATCTGGCTATAGGTGTAGCGGTTGCCGGTCGTGAGCTCGACAAGCTCAATGGCCGTGTCCATGGGGTAGGTCGACACGGGATTCTGCGTCCGTCCGTTGATGGTCTGGGGCACCACGTACGGATAGGCGGGGCCGCTGGCGTAGACGGTATAACCGTTGCCTAGGTTGGCCGCACCCAAAACCGTATCGCCTTCATCGGGCGTAAAGCTCTCGCCCTCGCGCACCGCGACGAGCGTCACAATCGGCGTATCGCTGTCGCCGGCAAGATAGATGCATAGCGTGCTGCCATTTTGCCAAGTCTCGACCTTGCCGTACCACTCGACGGGGATATCGAGCTGGTAGAGGTCGGTTGCCTTGTGACGGGCGTCGGCATCACGGGCCGCCTGTGCCTTTTGCGCGCTCACGGCATTGACGGCGGCGTCGCGCCGCGCGGTTGCCACCTGCTGGAGCACCTTGGCGGTGGCGGAGGAGCTCGCGCCTCCCTCCTCGGCATATTTGGCGGCGGCATCGATCTGGTCGTCGGTTACCGTGTCGGCCGAAGGCACCTTGAGCTTAAAGGTGACCTGGGCACTTAAATCCTGTCCATCGCTCTTAACGGTGACCTGCGTCTTGGTGGTCGGGACGGTATAGATGGTGCCGTCGGCCGCGATGGGGGAGGCAGCGATGGAGAGCGTGTAGTCACCGGGTAGTAGTTTGATGCCACGGCCGTGCTCGTCAACATAGAGTGTTTCGCTTACGGAGGATCCGTCAGAATCCTGGCCACTTACCTGTACGGGAATCTTGGAGCCGGTGGAACAGTCGAGCCCCGCGGCATGTACGCCAATCTGCACCGACATCATCGTGTGGGCATTGGCGGCGACAGCGGCAGCCTGCTCTTGCTGATATCCGTTCCAGGCAGCATAGCCTGCACCACCGGCGACGAGCGCGACGGCCACGACACCGGCGACCATCAGATTGCGGCGCTTGGGCGACATCTTGCGATGGCGAACCTCGGCCTCGCGTGCCGAGGGAACGGACGGCAGGGGAATATCGCCCATGGCGATGGTCTCGTCCACGGCTGGTGCGGAACCCAGGCCAGGAAGCTCGCGGGTCAGCGAATCCTCGGCCGGCAAGCTGTCGAGCAAGACGGTTTCCTCGCCCGTGTCGGATTCGGGCTGATTGCCGGCCTCGCTTTCGGTACCTTCGTGACCTGCCTCATCTTCGGCAGGCTCAACGTCGTCTGCATCCTGATCATCGGACTGCGCCTCGGCTTCCAGCTCATCCTGCACATCAACGCCCGAATCGTCAAACGCAATCTCATCGAGTGAAATCCGGTCTAAGCTCTCCAAGGCCTCAGCGCAAGCTTCTGCATCTTGGGTCGCATCCTCTTGGCCCATCGTCTCATCTTTCATATATCCCCCAAGCTCAATATCGGGACAACAATGTACCCAAAAACAAGGTCATATAGAGCTGTCAGGCGATCGGAAATCTGATTTTATCTGTGCGAGAGGTTTTGAATGTGTGTGCGAATGGAATATGTGCGTGAATGCGTGCAACAACAAAAAGCCCCGGAAAGCGGGCGAATCGCTTTCCGGGGCTGCGCATGACGCGCGATTGCGGTATCGGCTAAGTTTGCCTACATTCAAATGTGGACGGAATAAACATGTTACTCGGCGTGAGCGTAATCAACCTTGGCGCGGCGGGCGGTAGCCTTCTCCCAATCGCTGGTGCCCTCAAAGACATCCTGCTTGTAGGGATTGCGGCCGAGCTTCTTGGCACGGTAGGCGATGTAGATGATCGCGGCGATGTTGGCGACCAGTGCGGCGATCGAGACCGCGGTAGCGGCACTGGGGTCGAGCGTGGAGTGGGTTACAAAGATGGACTCCTCCTGGAAGTAGGGGAACACCTGGGCAAACATGCACCAAATGGCAAGCGTAAAGGCGCGATTCTGGATCCAGCCGCCCTTGTTCCAGATAAAGGCGGCGACGGTGGGCGCCAGCAGCAGCGCAAAGCCGCAGAACCAGGAGTGGGTGGGCAGGCAGTTGTAGGTGTAGCAGAAGTTCCAGATATCGTAGGCGATGATGTAGACCCAGGTCATGTCGGGCCACAGCATGTCGGTCTTGTCCTCAGAGGCGTAGACACTCCACCAACCGGTCATGCAGAAGATGTTGATGATACCGGCGATGCCGTTGAACACGTTGTTCCAGCCGGCGAGCTGCGTGGCGCCCTCGGAGGTGACCCAGGTGGACTCGCCCAGGACAAAGAAGTGATAGGCGCTCTCAAAGTCGGACACGACGGCGATCATGATGTTGATGGCGACGATCACAAACGGCCACGCGCGGAACCAATGCGCCTTGCCGATCTTGCCCCACTGGTACTTAATGGCAATGAAGCCCCAGCAACCGGCCAGCGCCGCGTATACCTTGGCGTAGTGGAACCAGCTGTTCTGGTACACATGGGTGGGGTTGGTGAGCGCCCACTCGGCACCCTGTGAGACGCCGATGGCGATAGCGACGCAGTAGATGGTCATGGCCAGCGGAGCCACGCCAAAGATGATGGCCGCGCCCAGCTTGGTGCGGCGGCCGACCTCGTTGAGCACGATCAGGCCAATAAAGACCATGGCCCAGCCGGCCCAGTGGATAAGGGTATTGCTACCCCAAACATCGAACAGCATGCTGCTCTCCTTTCACAAGCCCGCGGCCCCTCTTCTGATCGCGGGCAGTTTGGCCAAATGTCGTCAGTTCTGGGGCTTGCGCTCCTGATACTTGGCGGTATAGCCCTCGATATGGAGCGTCGAGGCGATGATTTCCTTGACTGTCTCGTCGGGCACATCGGGGTGCGTGCGGATATACATCAGCAGCCCCATGATGAGGGTGTAGAACGTCTCGTAGACATGGTCGATGCGTAGCTCGTGATGGGCGACAAAATCCACCACGGTGGTATCGCAGATATACTGCGCCACGCGCTGGACCACGTTGTGCAAAAAGCCGCCGTAGAGCGCGCCGCTGCTCGAGGTGAGCGTGCTCGGCAACTCGTGGCCGCTCACGACCAGGCGCCTAAAGAGCGGAGCAACGGTGTCGAGTGCGCCTTCGATGTCGCCAACCGTGCGGCTGGCGTTCCACTGCTCGAGCTCGGCGATAAAGCCGTCGATTGCCTCGTCCATAACGGCGGTGACGGCGGCATCCATATCGGCAAAGTAGTGGTAGAACAGCGAACGCGTGCAGCCAGCCCGCTTGGTCACGGCCGATACCGAAAGATGGGACACACCAAGCTCGGCGCTCACGGCGCGCACAGCGGCGAGGATCTCGCGACGGCGCTCGTCGCCCGTCAGGCGTTTTGCCGCGCTATCGGATGCGGGGACGGCATCGACCACAGGGATATCTGCTGCGTTGTTGCCCATGTTTTGCCGCCTTTCATCCTCTTTTGCCTGACCGTTCGCCTAACAGTCTTGAATATTGTTGACGGTTCGTCAATACTATTTTTGACACAATGTCAACAATGGCGGGTGAAAGGCATGGGGGCATGCCCGGCCTGCAAAAAAAGAGGGGCGCTGCGGTCTCGCCGGGCTGTGGCAAGAGAAGGGACGACTATGATTCTCAACGGACCGGGGATTAGCTATACCGAGCCCGATATCGGCGCGGAGTTCGTGCCGCCGATACCGGAGCATCCGCGCGAGGCCATCGTCAAACTGTGTGAGCACTGCACCAACCGCCTGCTGCACCGCGACGAGCTGCTGGGCTACGAGTACTGGTCGTTTGCCGAGGCCGCAACCGACGAGCAGGCCGAAGTGCTCTGCAAGATGAAGATGCGCCGTCCCTATACGCTGCCCGAGATGGTCAAGCTCACCGGCATGCCCGAGGCCGATATCGAAAAAATGCTCGACGACATGAGCTACACGGGTCTGCTCGAGTACAACTGGGAAAACCCCGATCGCGCCAAGCAGTGGGTGCTGCCCATGCTGGTGCCGGGTTCCGCCGAGTTCCTCAACATGCGCGTGAGCCAGCTCGAGGAGCATCCGGTCTATGCCAAGTTCTTTGAGCAGGCGTCCAAGGGACCGCTGTCCAAGGCCACGCCGATGGTGCCGCCCGGCGGTGCCGGCATCGGCATGCATGTCATTCCGGTCGAGAAGGCCATCGATGCCGCGAGCACCTCGGTGCCGATCGAGCATATCGAGCATTGGCTCGACAAATACGAAGGTAAGTATGCCGCTAGCACCTGCAGCTGCCGCGCGAGCCGTCGCGTGATGGGAGAGGGCTGCGCCGACGACCCGGCCGATTGGTGCATCGCCGTGGGCGATATGGCCGACTACGTGGTCGAGACCGACCGCGGCCATTATGTGACGCGCGAGGAGGTCTACGACATCCTGCGCCAGGCCGAGGACAACGGCTTTGTGCACCAGATCACCAACATCGACGGTGAGAACAAAATCTTCGCCATCTGCAACTGCAACGTCAACGTGTGCTACGCCCTGCGCACTTCGCAGCTGTTCAACACGCCCAACCTGTCGCGCTCGGCCTACGTCGCCAAGGTCGAGAAGGACAAGTGCGTTGCCTGCGGTCGCTGCGTTGAGGTGTGTCCGGCCGGCGCCGCCAAACTGGGCCAGAAGCTCTGTAGCAAAAAGGCTGGCGGACAGGTGCCCGAGTATCCGCGCCAGGAGCTGCCCGATGCCACCAAGTGGGACCACACCAAGTGGTCGCCCAACTACCGCAACGACAACCGTATCGAGACGCATGAGTCCGGCACCGCGCCCTGCAAGACGGCCTGCCCCGCGCACGTTGCCGTTCAGGGCTATTTGAAGCTCGCGGCGCAGGGCCGCTGCGACGAGGCTCTGGCGCTCATCAAGCGCGAGAACCCGCTGCCCGCTATCTGCGGCCGTGTGTGCAACCGCCGCTGCGAGGATGCCTGCACCCGCGGCCGTGTGGACGCCGCCGTGGCTATCGACGAGGTCAAGAAGTTTATCGCCCAGCGCGATCTGGATGCCGCGACTCGCTATGTCCCACCTGTGGTGACCCCGACGCGTGCCGGCGGCTTCGACCAGAAGATCGCCATCATCGGCGCCGGTCCGGCCGGTCTGTCCTGCGCCTTCTATCTGGCCGAGAAGGGCTACAAGCCCGTCGTGTTCGAGAAAAACGAGCGCCCGGGCGGCATGCTCACCTACGGCATTCCCAGCTTTAAGCTGCAGAAGGATGTTATCGAGGCCGAGGTCGAGGTCATTCGCCTGATGGGTGCCGAGTTCCGCTATGGCGTGGAAGTCGGTCGCGACGTGACGCTCGACGAGCTGCGCGCGCAGGGCTTTAAGGCCTTCTACGTGGCCATTGGCTGCCAGGGCGGCCGCCTTGCCGGCATTCCGGGCGAGGATGCCGAGGATGTGACCGTGGCCGTCGACTTCCTTCGCGAGGTTAACAGCGGCAAGATCGACGCGCTGCCCGGGCGCACCATCGTGGTGGGCGGCGGCAACGTGGCCATCGACGTCGCGCGCAACGCCTGCCGTCTGGGTTCCGAGCACGTTGAGATGTTCTGCCTGGAGAGCGAGGCCCAGATGCCTGCCAGCGAGGAGGAGCGTCGCGAGGCCATTGAGGACGGCGCGCACATTAGCTGCGGCTGGGGCCCCAAGGAGATTCACCTGGACGAGGCCGGTCGTGTGTGCGGTATCACCTTCAAGCGCTGCACGCGTGTCTTTGACGACGAGGGCCGTTTTGCGCCCGAGTATGACGAGAACGACTTGCGCCGTGTCGATGCCGACCGTGTCGTCATGTCCATTGGCCAGTCCATTGTGTGGGGCGACCTGCTGGCTGGCTCCAAGGTGGAGCTCGGCCGCGGCCAGGGTGCCCTTGCCGATCCGCAGACGTACCAGACCGCCGAGCCCGACATCTTTGTGGGCGGCGACGTCTACACTGGCCCCAGCTTTGCCATCGATGCCATTGCCGCCGGTCACGAGGCCGCGGTGTCCATCCATCGCTTTGTGCAGCCGGGCTCCACGCTCACCATCGGCCGCAACCAGCGCCGCTACACCGCGCTTGACCGCGACGATGCCGTGATCGAAAGCTACGACAACGCGAGCCGCGAGGTTGCGCATGTGGACCGCGAACGCGAGAAGGCCGCGCCGTTTAGCGAGTACGTCGAGACCTTTACCGAGGAACAGGTGCGCGCCGAGACCGCTCGCTGCCTGGGCTGCGGCGCCTCGATCGTCGACCCCAACAAGTGTATTGGCTGCGGTCTGTGCACCACCAAGTGCGCGTTCGACGCCATCCATCTGGATCGCGACCGCCCCGAGTGCTCAACGATGGTCAAATACGAGCAAAAGCTCCCAAGCCTGGGCAAGTACGCGCTCAAGCGCGCCATTAAGATCAAATTCGGGAAGAAGTAATGAGGTTCCGCCGTTCTAACGAACGGCGGAACTGCCGACGCTGCGCGGCACCCAGGTACCCCATCTTGCCCCTCAACTGCGGCGCCGCGGGCAAAAGCCCAGCGGACGCCTTGTTTCGGGGCAACCTGGGGTACCTGGGCGCCGCTCGCTGACGTTGAATTGACATCGCATCGACCTCTGTCGAAAGGTTTTATCTTGCATGAATTGGGAATCGTTTACCACATCATTCGCGATGTTGAGAATGTGGCGCGCGCCAATGGCGTGCGTCGCGTTTCGAGCGTGACGTTGCTGCTGGGCGAGGTCTCGGGCGTCGTTCCCGACTTGTTGCTCGACGCTTGGCGCTGGGCGGCGGATAAAAAGCCTATCACGCAGGGCGCGGAGCTTATCGTGGAGCCCGTCGAGGCCGTGACGCATTGCGAGGCGTGCGGCTGCGACTACGCGACGGTCGAGCACGGCAAGACCTGCCCCCATTGCGGCAGCGGCGAGACATACCTGTTGCAGGGCCAGGAGGTCATGATCAAGCAGATCGAGACCCCCGACGAGGACCCGGCAGACACTGCTCCTGGCGACCTCTCCGACGCCCCCGATGCCGTCGACGCCGCCAACCCCCTCCATATCGCCTAACTTAGACATTGGGGACGTTCTTAAACGACTAGTCGTAAAAGAACGTCCATTACAGTCGAAATTGTCAGCCCGGGCCCGTCTCGGG